>CAMWLG010000003.1 GCA_947175035.1 uncultured Lachnospiraceae bacterium
GCATGAGGTGAGTGAGCAGTGAGGAGCGTTCACGCCGTGCTCGCACGGGCGGGGAATTAATCTTCTGCAATTTGTTTCTTTATTAATTCAGCCAATCCCTGTGCCATGATATACCGCGTGTCCTCATTGGGATGCGTGCCATCCATAAGGTGCTCTATGTGATTGGAGTTGTCAATGCCGAGCTCCGTGTAACTGTTGTAGAACAAAAGATCTTTTTCTTCGCAGATGGTTGTCATTGCCGCCACATAATCCAACAGGATACCGCCCTCCTCCGACTGGGGTTCCAGTCCACAGCCAAAATAGGAGGTGAAGTTCGGGGCCATCATCACAATGACGGAGTCCGGATAAGCGGCTTGCAATTTATCCACTGCCGTGCGCAACGCACCGGAATAGGTGTAAATATCGTTTGGGTCGTCACTATATACTGAAGTGCCGATGTAATAGTCATTCATTCCATAGTCAATCACAAAGCATTTTTGTCTCTTTTTCTTGGCATGTTCAAAATAGTCGGACATACCTGCATAAGTCGAGGAGGTTTGAGAAAATCGGCTCAAATCTTCGGATAAAAAGGCGTCCACAACCGCGGGGATTCCCAGGGAGCGAGATGATGTCATGGTGGCGGTGCTCCCTCCGATTCCCAAATTGTAGGTATGTGCGCCAGTCAGTCCGGAGAATGCCCCAGGGATGGAGGATGTCTCCGTGAAAGCGATAATGCTGTCACCAAAGAAAACCACGTCCCATTTGGAAAGGTCGGGATATTCTTCAGGGTCTTGTGAGCGGTATTCGCTCACAAGGGTTTCAAAATCTTCCACTTTCTCCTCGTAATTCTCCAGCGTCAGCTGATATCCATGGTTGTCATCCATATACATGGAGAGCGCGTGGGAAATCTCCTCGTTTACATTAAATTCCTTTTCATAATTGGCCGTGTTGCCCACCAGCCATTCCGTAGAACCATAGAAATACAGCGATAGATGTCCCTGTATCCATTCGTTATCTTCATAGAGCGGCATCAGCGTGTTGATGAATTCCGTGTAGGCGGACAGCTGTGCGGGATATTCCTCCTCATCGAGAGCCTTCCAGTATGAAAGGGAGGGGTAAGCAATCAATATCTCAAAACGTTTGTCGCTCCAAGTATCCATCAGTGTCAGTAAATCCTCCGCGGATATGATGTCCGGGCGCACGCCAAGATACACGTTCTCCACCTCGTTCCAGCTCTCCGACACTTTCGTGAAATACATATTTAGAGTGTCCAGATCCGGGATACAGTAGGAGGCTTTCAGGGGATAGATTTCACGATAGTATATGAAATCATCCTCCGTGAAATAGTCAATGGGAAAAGTGGAAAAAAACACGCTGGTGTAATCTTCCGTGGCAATGCGCTCCATGTCGTTTCTAAGAGGGGCGTATTTTTGATATTCCATGTAGCGATAGACGCCAACGCCAATCAGGGCGATCAACACCAATACAAACAGGATGTGTATCAATTTTTTCATAAATATGGCTCCATTCTATAGATTGTTCCATAAATTGCGGTTTGAATAATGCCATTTTACCATAAGCGCTCTCAAAAGTAAATTGTTGTGGTAACAGTTCAGCCCCCTCACATTCGTAAAAGCGTCTGCTTCGCATCCGTCGCCGCTTTGCGGCTCACCTTTTACTTCATATGAGGGCGCTCCGCAAAATATATTTGCCTGATACACAAATAGAGGGTATAATAAAAATGATATGGAAAAATCTGTGAGAACATGTAAGAAAGTCTATAACAAGGCATATGTTCTGCTCTTGGCGCTTGTGGCGGCGGGAGGGTATGGTTTTAAGATAGCCCATCCCACCATAGGAATCGATGACACGCCGTATGCCTATTATTTTGAGGAAGGTCTGGCTGCCGTGGTGGGACGCTGGGTCTTGTTTGTGATGAATAAATTGGTCTCGCTGTCGGACTTTGCCCCGTTTCTGACGGATTTTGGGGCGGTGTTGATAATGATGCTCGCCGTGACCGTGTGGGGTGTGTTGTTTTATGAAGTGTTCGGGGAGAGGATTCCGAGGTATGGTTATTGGCTGTTCTCCTGTATCTTTCTCTCTTGTCCTTTGATCGCGGAGGTATTTACTTATTATCTGCACAATGGGATTGCCATAGGATACCTAAGCAGCGGAGTCAGCCTTTATCTTTTGTGGAGGGGATTGAACCGTTCAGTGACCAAGCGCTGGGGGCAGGTATTTGGGAACTTAGGCGTGTCTGTTGTGACCATGGTAATTGCTATGGGTTGTTATGAATCCATGATGATCGTATGGCTGACAGGGGCGTTGCTATTGCTTTTGTCAGAGCGGATCGCGGGCATCCGCCGGGGAGTGATAAAGAGCTTGTGCGAGGTGGCGGCAGTGGCAGTCTGTGGTATGATATTGCGCTCTGTTGTGATCAAGCTGGTGATTGGCGTGTTCCACTTGGGAGTACTGCAGGACGAGGCTCCACAGCGGTCGGTGATGGAGATGTTGGGCTGGATGTTTGCGCCGGGTGCCAGAGCGGAATTTGCTATGGTGTGTAAGCGGATTTTTGTAATGTATGGGGTATTTGCTTATGCCTATTATCCTATCCGGATTTTCCTGTTGTCGGCACTGGTGATTCTGTGCTTTTGCCTGTGGAGATGCGTCAAACAGCGCGACCCATGGATTGTGTTGTTGATGGCTGGGAGCTTTATCGCGGCATTTTTGCTGGCGGTGGTGGAGGGCAAGGCGACTTTGTACCGCTCCGCGCAATTCCTGCCCCTGATATGCGGGTATGGAGTTTTAATCGCCTTCTGTGCAGTGACGGGGTTTGGAGTGAAGCTGCGCTCCGGCGGCAGCAGGGGAGGGCTGCAGGATGTTCTTGTGAAAGGCAGCAGGGTTCTTTGTGTGTTCCTGTGCGCGGTAGTGTTGTGGAACCAATGTGTGGATTTGAACAAATGGTTTTATGTGGATTACCGGAAATACGAGTATAGCAAGGATTATATGCTGCGTGTTGCGGGGGAATTGGAGCGCAATTTTGATATTTCCAAGCCCGTTATTTTCACGGGGAATTGGGAGAATCCCAGAACGCTTGTGGAGGACGCCTATGTCGATTATTCTTCGGAGACCTTCTACAAAATGAAGCGTATTACGGATCCGATAGATGAACATTTGTTGGAAAAATTCTACCGTGATTATGGCGTGTGGGTGGCGCAGACTCCCACGCTCTCCGTGATCAGCTGGGGGAAATACGCTTTTGACACGGATGAGGAATTGATACGATTCCTGCGGCTTCACGGGCATGAGTTTCAACCGCTTCTGGACACTTCGCTCTATGAGGCGGCGGAGCAGTATGCCTTAGAACTCCCCTCCTTCCCTCAGGAGGGAGCCATTGTGGACATGGGGGAGTACATTATCGTACACTTCTGAATAGTTATGCACATTAAAGCAAGAGGATTGTCATGTTGATATTTGAGGAAAAAACAATTGATTATTTGAAAAAGCATTCACTCCCCATTTTCATAGGGGTGGTCACCCTATTGGCGATGTGGGTCAGATTCAAGGCAAGGGGATTTATTTCTGCGGATATGACAGGATATCTGCTGCCATGGTATGAGGAGATCAAACAGGGCGGACTCTCGTCACTGGGGACTCAGGTAGGCACCTACAATATTCCCTATCAGACATTGATTGCATTGATGACTTATGTAAATGTCAAACCGGTTTATCTTTATAAGGGATTTTCTATTTTATTTGATTTTCTGTTGGCGGCGGCGACAGCATTGTGCGTCCGCAAGATGGGAGGGCAACGGTCAGGGATGCAGGCTGCCATTGCATATGCGTTAGTGCTCTTTCTCCCAACCGTGGTATTGAATTCCTCTTTTTGGGGACAGTGCGATGGTATTTATACTTTTTTTGTGCTGGTCTGTCTCTATATGCTGTTATGTGAAAGGGAGAAGGCGGCCTATGTGTTCTTGGGTATTGCGCTCGCATTTAAGCTTCAGGCGATTTTGATCCTGCCCTTTTTGCTGATATACTATGTGGTGGAGAAGAGGCATAGTATCTTAAATCTTCTGATTTCCGTGGCAGTGTTCTATGCTTTTTGTCTGCCTGGGGTGATCGCCAGACGTTCGATATGGGAGCCCTTTCAGCTATATATGGACCAAGGCGAGGCTTGGGCGGAGTTATATAAGAATTTTCCCAGTTTTCTCGTTTTTTTTGGAAACAGCTGGGAAGCATACCAGGCGATTTCCGGGGTGATGTCCGCCGTCATTGCGGCGGCGTTGGGGATGGAGCTTCTGTATGTATTGCACTCGAAAATCGCATTATACAGGACAAGATATTTTTTCCCAGTAGCAGCGTGGACGGTATGGACTTGTGTGTTATTGCTGCCCATGATGCATGAGCGATATGCGTATCTGTTGGATATTTTGCTGATTGTCTCGGTGCTGTCATATAGAAGGTATCTGTGGGCGGCTGTACCGGCATTCTTAAGCGGGGTGGTGACATATTCCTGTTATCTCTTCCGTGTGGATTATGATTTGTCGGCATTGTCGGTGGTGTATACGGCTGCATGGGTTATTTTTCATTATCTGATCATTCAACAGATCAGGACAGGGCACAGTTCGGAGGATTATGAAAAAGGCGGCGACAAACTTAGTGTATAGAATCAATCATATACTCAATAAGATGGACGGGCTGCCCTTGTGGTGGCTGGGGATATTGTTGACCGCAATTGTGTTGGCGCCCAATATAAGCTTGGGCGAGGGCAGCGTGTTCACCGTTCACGACCAGTTGGACGAGTCCATGATGAATTACGTGCTCACGGCGAGACACCCGGGGGAGGGTGTGATCCCTGAGATGTTGGGAGGCGTCAACGCCAGTGGGCTTGCGCCTTCTGCGGTACTTTTTGTACTGTTGTATCGCTGTCTGTCTCCTTTTTATGCGTTCCTGTGTACCTATGGAATTCTGGTGGCGGGGGGATTTCTGGGGATGTATCTGGCGGTGCGTGAACTCACTGACAGCAGTATCCTCGCGGTGGCGGCCGCTGGTGTTTTTTGTATGCTGCCATTGTATCCTGTCTATGGATTTTCCCAGATGGGGATACCGCTGATTCTCTATGCGTTTTTGTGCTTATATCGGGAAAAGCATATTCCGGCGGCATTGGGGTTAACGCTCTTGTTTGGGTTGACCAGCCATTTGGTCTATACGGGTTATGTGGTGCTGGGACTTTGGCTTTTGGCGGTTTGTGTCATAGGGCTTCGCAAATCATTTCGCAAGTGGTGTGGTGTGGGATTCGGGCTTTTGCTTGCCATCTATGTCCTGACCAATTTAAGTCTGTTTGCGGAGATTATATTTGGGACGTCCCTCTACGGACAGGTGAGCTATGTGAGCCATAGGGAAGAGATGGTGAACAGCGCGATGCCTTTTTGGAAGACTGTTTGGGAAGTGTTCACGAGCAGTGCGCAGCATGCTTTCACTTATCATGAAAAGCTGATTTTGCCGATTGTGGTTCTGCTGGTTCTGGGAGGGCTGCTTTATAAGAAATTGGATGCACGGGCAAAGAAACAGTATCAGTTGGCGCTGGGAGGAATGTTGGTGTTAGTGCTGATTGCAGTGTTTTATGGAATCTGCAAATCAGCGCCCGTGGTGGCATGGAAGAACAGCGTCACGGGATTTTTGCACTATTTTCAGATAGAGAGGGTGTATTGGCTCTATCCTGCGGGATGGTATCTGGAGCTTGCGCTGGTGTTCGCCTTCTGGTGGCGGCGGAGTCCATTGCTCCAGTGTATCATCTTGGCGGTGGTGCTTTTGCCCACGGCGGACACGGTGCTGCACAACTCTTATTTTTACATGAATGTGAATCAGAGGAACAATGGTTCTGGTGTTACGGGCTATATTTCTTGGGAAAGCTATTACGCGGAGGAGTTGATGGCGCAGCTGGATGAGGCGATTGGCAGGGAGTTGTCCGAGTACCGCGTGGCACATCTGGGTGTCAGTCCGGCTCCTGCGCTGATGCATGGATTTTACACGGTGGATGGTTATTCCAACAATTATCCGCTGGATTATAAACATGATTTCCGTCGGGTGATTGCGGCGGAGCTTGACAAAAGCCCGGAGACGGCGGTGTATTTTGACAAATGGGGTAACCGATGCTATCTTTTTAATTCCCAGACAGGGAATTATTGGATGTTGGAGAGAGGCAGCGGTGTGGTGTATGAAGGATTGGAGTTTGATATGGAAGCGCTGGCTGAGTTGGGGTGTGAGTATCTATTCTCAGGCGGAGAGATTGTGGACGCGGCGCGGATGGGTTTGGAACCCATGGGATACTTTGAGACAGATAGTTCGTACTGGGGGATCTGGTTGTACAATCTGACGGGAAACGAGGATTAATATGAAAGAGAGAATCTATGTCTGCCATACTTATTATCATGTATATGTGACCTTCTTGAAAGAGTTAAAGCTCTCTGCCCAGGAGCAGGGCAAAGCAACGCTGGTGCTCTCTAAGATGTCCTGCAATTTTGAGAGTTTAAAAGAGCGGGTGGAGAGTACGGGACTCTTTGAAGAGGTGCTGGAATTTGACGAGAAGAACGAGAGATGTTTTCCGGAGCTTGCCAAGTATCGACAGGATTCGGGAAATTTCATTGGGAATCTGTGGAATCGTATCCGTTTTACCAAGCGTCTGGCGAAGCTTCAGGAGCCGTACATTCCAGTGAATTTCAGGGAATATGGGGACGTCTATGTCTATTGTGATTCAGACCCAATTGGGTATTATTTGAATCAGAAGCATATTTATTATCACGCTTTGGAGGACGGCTTGAACTGTTTGAAGAATTTTGACGCCGCCCGTTATGACAATAGGGGACATTTTGGATTGAAGGTGTTCCTGTCGAGGAAGTTGAACCTGATCTTTGTGCAGAACGGTTATGGCAGATATTGTTTGGACATGGAGGTCAATGATATCTCCCTGATCCAATACCCTTGCCCCCAGTACATTCAGGAGTCAAGGCAGGATTTGGTAGACCGGTTGACGGAAAAGGACAAGCAGCTGATTTTGCAGGCATTTATCCGGGACAAGGAGGGATTGGAGCGGCAGATTCAGGAGAGCGGCGAGGTGGGGGACAAGATTCTGATTCTGACTGACCCCTTGTGTACGCTGGACGTGCGGGAGCGGATTTTCAGGGATATCATACAGATGTATGAGGGGGAGGGGACGATTTTCCTAAAGCCCCATCCCAGAGATGAGCTGGATTACAGGCGGTTATTTGGCGAATATCCCCAGTTTGACGCCACGGTTCCCATGGAGATGTTAAATTTCTTCCCGGGGCTTCGCTTTCGGAAGGTGGTGGCGGTGCTCACGGAGGTCAAGGCGATTCAGTTCGCGGACGAGGTCGTGCGTCTTGGGGAGGATTTCATGGATAAGTACGAAGACCCGCTGATTCACAGGCAGAATGAGCAGGTGGGAATAGAGAGGAAAAACTGATGCGACAGATATTAAAGAAATTGCGTGTTCTTCTGGATAAAAAGCAAAAGCGCACCATGGTGGGGCTGATGTTTCTCATGATCATCGGCGCCGTGCTGCAGACGGCGGGGGTAGGACTTCTGGTACAGGTGGTGAATATCGTGATTGATTCAGACGCGGTGCAGAACAGCCGGATTGCCTCATGGGTCTACGAGCTCTGCGGGAGTCCGGATTATGATACCTTTGCGGTGTCTGTGATGGCGCTTCTCATCGGGGTTTTTATATTAAAAAATGTTTTTTTGTTTATCCAGCAAAAGCTGACGTTTGCCTTTGTCTACACAAACCAGTTCCGCACCTCGGAGCGTATGATGCGTAATTACCTTCGCAGGGGCTATGAGTTTTATCTGAATGCGGACACGGCGGTGGTGCAGCGCAGCATCACCTCCGACGTGAACAATATGTACGCGTTGATTCTGGCGCTTTTGCAGATGATGTCTGATGGGGTGGTGTCTCTGTTTATCATCACCTACTGCTTCATCACCAACGGCACCATGACTGTGCTGCTGGCGGTGGTGCTGCTGGTGGTCATGGGCGGGGTAAAGACCGTCTTAAAGCCCATCATGTACAAGGCGGGAAAGGACAATCAGGACTACTACAGCGGGCTGTTCAAATGGATCTCCCAGACGGTGCAGGGCATCAAGGAAGTGAAGATTGCGTGCAAGGAGCAGTATTTTGTGGGGGAATACAAAAAGTGCGGTCAGGGATATGTAAATGCTGTGCAGCGTTATAGTCTCTACAATAACATTCCGAAGCTGTTAATCGAGACGGCGTGTGTGGCGACCATGGTGGGATACATGATCTATCTGGTAGTGTCGGGTGTGTCCACGGAGAATATGCTGACGGTGTTCTCCACGCTGGCGGCAGCAGCTTTCGTGTTGCTGCCTTGCGTCAACAGAATCAATAACCAGATTAATTCGATTGCTTATTTTGAGCCTTTCTTTATGGGAGTCAGCGATAACCTGCAGGACGAGATTAGTGGGGAGAAGGTAGATATGACCTTTGCCACGGACGAGGAGGAGAAGCTTCCCGTGAAGAAGGCGATAGAGTTAAAGGATATCACTTATGCGTATCCGAATACGGAGAAGCTGATTCTGGATCATGCGAACCTGACCATACCTGCGGGCTCTTCCGTGGGTATCGTGGGCACCACGGGAGCGGGTAAGAGCACGGTGGTGGATGTCCTGTTAGGACTCTTGGAGGTCAGGGACGGTGTGGTGCTGGCGGATGGGACGGACACTAAGACGGAGTATCGCAAATGGTTGAAAAATGTGGGTTATATCCCCCAGATGTTTTTCATGTTGGATGATACCATCCGTAAGAATGTGGCGTTCGGCGTGCCCGAGGAGAAGATTGACGAGGAGCGTCTTTGGGAGGTACTGAAAGAGGCTCAGTTGGATGAGTTTATCAAGACATTGCCCGAAGGACTTGACACAGGTGTCGGTGAGCGGGGGATTCGTCTCTCCGGCGGGCAGAGACAGCGTATCAGCATCGCCAGAGCATTGTATAATGATCCGGAGGTTCTGATTCTGGACGAGGCGACATCCGCCTTGGACAATGACACTGAGGCGGCTATCATGGAGTCCATCAACCATCTCCATGGCAGGAAGACCTTGGTCATCATCGCGCATAGGCTGCAGACGATCGAGAAATGTGATATGGTGTATCGGGTGGAGGACGGCAAGGTGAAGCGGGAGAAGTAGGGTGAGAGATGATGGATATCAAATTGAGTATCATTGTGCCGGTTTATAATATGGCAGCGGATGGAAAGCTGGAATACTGTTTGAATTCTTTGGTCAATCAGACCTTGGAAGCTCCTTATGAGATTATTGCAGTGGATGATGCGTCTACGGATAATTCACTGGAGATTTTGCGGGAGTATGAAGGGAGATACCCAGAGATTATCAAAGTGATACACAATGAGCGCAACAGACGGCAGGGCGGCGCCAAGAACGAGGGACTGAGGGCGGCTGTGGGAGAGTGGATCGGTTTTATCGACAGCGATGACTGGGTGACGAGGGATTATTATGAGAAGCTGATTGGGAAGGCGGAGGAGACCGGCGCTGACATGGTGGGTTGTGATTACAATCTGGTGCAGGAACACACCATGGAGGTGGGACGCGTTGTGCAGAACAATTCGGCGGAACAGACAGGGGTTTTGGACGAGGACAAACATCGACTGCTGTTGATGCGTCCGGGCAGCATGGTGATCAAGATTTATAAGCATGAGATTATCAAGGAGAACAGGCTCTCTTTCCCGGAGGGGATCTTCTATGAGGACAATTGTGCGGGGCCGCTGTGGTCTCTGTATTTTACTCATTTCGAGCGGGTGGAGGAGCCCATGTACTATTACTATCAGCACGATGTCTCCACGGTGCATACCATCACACAGGAGAGGTGTCTTGACCGTATGAAGGCGGCAGAGCTTCTGTATGGGGAGTGCAAGATGCGTGGCTTGTTGGATCGATACTACCCGGAGATCGAGTATCGTTTTTGCGAACTCTATTATGTGAATACCTTGTTTTCTTATATGGCGGGAGTGAAGCATCCGAAGCTTTCCTTTGTGAAGGCACTGCGAAGAGGGGCGAAGGAGCATTTTCCAGACTTTCGTGCCAATGCGTATTATCAGAAGTATACGGGCGAGGAGGAGCAGGAGTTGATTGCCATGCAGGCAGGGTCAGATTTGAAGTTCTATTGGTATTACAGGATGAAGCTTTGGGTGAGGAGGATGAAGGGGAGGAGGGCACGATGAACTATCCGATTTTACTTGTGCACGGGATGGGGTTTCGAGACGATGGCAGGGTTGGCTATTGGGGCAGGATTCCTAAGGCGTTGGAGGATGCCGGCTACAAGGTATGCTATGGGCGACAGGACAGTAGTGCCTCCATAGAGGTGAACGCGAGACAGCTTGCGGATAGTCTCGAGGAGATATTAGAGTCCATGAACGTGGATAAAGTCAATATTATCGCGCATTCCAAGGGCGGTCTGGAGGCAAGGTACTTGGCTTCCACTTTGGGATATGGCGACAGAATTGTTTCTATCAGTACGCTTTCCACACCGCATAACGGTTCTAAGACAGTGGATCGGCTGATGAGATTTCCAGATGGTTTGATCCGGGTGGGCTGCAAGGCGGCGGACTGGTGGTTCCGGCTGTTGGGGGATAAGAATCCCGATACATACAAGGCGATCAATGCATTTAAAACAGAAAGCGCGGAAAGGTTCAATCGGGAGAATCCTGATGTGGAAGGAATTTATTATCAGAGTTATGCCTTTGTCATGAAGCATGTGTGGTCTGATATGCTGATGTGGTTTCCGTCTTTGGTGGTGCATCATTATGAGGGGGAAAACGATGGACTGCTGACCCCTGATAACGCAAGGTGGGGGGAGTTTGGAGGGATTGTCAGAGGCAATACCAATCGAGGGATTTCCCATTGCGATGAGGTGGATATGCGGCGTAGGCCCTTGAGTAACAAGGAAGGAGAGGGAATCAAGGATATCACGGAGCTGTATGTGCGGATAGCGAGAGGGCTCGAGGAGAAGGGATTTTGACAAGGATCATAGGATAAAGGTACGAGGTGTTTGAACATGAAGGGTTTGGGTACAATTATCAATGTCATTTGCATTTTGTTAGGCGGCACGGCAGGGTGTCTTGCAGGGAACCGGTTGAAGGACAACATTCGGGAGACCCTGATGACCGTGAACGGTATAGGGGTGGTTGTCATTGGCATCAGCGGCGCTTTGGCGCAAATGCTGTCTGTCACGGATGGCAGGTTGACTTCCCAGGGGACGATCATGATGGTGGTGAGCCTGGCGGTGGGCGCCGTTTTCGGGGAATTGCTGCAGATTGAGCGGCAGGTTGCCCGTTTTGGCGAGTGGCTGAAGGCAAAGAGCCATAGTGACGGGGACAATACTTTTGTAAGCGGATTCGTCTCCACCTCCTGTACGGTTTGTATCGGTGCCATGGCGGTGATCGGCGCAGTGCAGGACGGAATCAGCGGGGATTTTTCGATATTGGCTGCCAAGGGAATCTTGGACGCTATCATTGTCTGCATCATGGCGGCTTCCCAGGGAAAGGGCTGCGTCTTTTCGGCAATTCCCGTTGGAATCGTACAGGGGGCTATCACGCTGCTTGCGGTGTTTGTCGGTGATTTTTTCCCGGAGGCGGCGTTGGGGAATCTGTCCCTGGTTGGCTCGGTGCTGATTCTTTGTGTGGGACTCAATTTGGTTCGGGACAAACAGATTCGCGTCGCAAATGCTTTGCCGGCAATTGTGGTGGCGATGGTGTGGGGGATTTTTGAATGAAGGGCATCCGCAACCGGATGGCATAGGTATATGTTCTAGCCGCGACACGCTTTCGCTCCGTGAAAAACGTAGCGGACACATAGCGCACCAAAGTACGGTGCGCAAGTGCCGACGTTTTTCAAGGGTCGCTTGTAGAACATTTACCTATGCCATCCTGTTACTATACCCATTCATCAGCGTGACTTGATGCAAGGCTGAACTGTTACATATCTTTTCTCCGTGCCGTGAGTTTTTGTGGCAGAATTAATGTGATTGTGGTAGAATGAGTTAGCAAGTAATGCAAAGGAGAAATCTAGGATGAACGAAATTGGTACCTTGACCATGGGTGTTGTACTGGTTATCGGTCTGATCGCCCTGATTTTTTCGAAGCTAGTTCCACAAAAGAAGGACAAGTGGGTTGATACACAGGAATTTGAGCAATGGAAACAGAAAATCAGCAGAGATTGTAATACACAAAATCTTCAGGAATTCCAAGATTTTTTGCGAAGATACGGCGGCGGGTATGTCAGAAGGCAGCACGGGGAAATCGTGCGGCAGGAATTTCTTGGTCGGGAAAAGGGGGATTTAAAAGGCATCTTTTATCAGCTTGTAGTGCCATCCAAACAAATCTCCATTGCACATAAGGAGCAGTTTCGCTCGCTTTTAATGGAAATAGGCGTCACAAATGTTGATCAGCGCCCGCAATACGAGGCTCGTGACGGTAAACTGAACAACAAGGCTCAGGATATAGAGGAAAGGAATCGCAAGCAGTCAGGGAATCGGGGAGAGAAAATTGTCCGCGATAATTTGGAAATCCTAAAGAAGGAAAACTATTTTATTGTCAGTGGAGTTGTGCTGCAATATGAGGGGGAAACAAAGGAATTTGATCACATTGTAATTGGAGAAAACGGTGTTTTCATCTTGGAGACCAAAGCATTTGGATTGTCGGAGGATGTTCTTAAGGATAGCCATGCCCAGCTGTTGATAGAAGGCCAGGATGAGTGGACGCTGAAAAAGAACGGTCAGTCGCGTATATTGCAGAGTCCCACGGAGCAGGTTCTGGCGCAGCGCGAATTTATGGAGCGTTTTGTGGAGGAGTTTATGACAGATGTCAACAACGTGCTTATTCTCGCCAATCCTGACTTAAAATTAGAAAAAAGAATCAATCTGGATTATGAAGTGGTTCAGGTGCAGAACCTGTGTCAGTATATTCGGCACACAGAGGGAAACCTTGCCTATAATGACAGACTGGCTTTGGTTTCAAAAATAAATGAGCATCGACAGAACTAGCAGAAGTCTACAGAAATGATGGACACTTTTAGGATACTGGTTTAAAATAGAATGGAAAAGCTTATGGAGGCGTGTTATGGAAAAAAGAATTGCAATCATCACGGCGCGGGGCGGCAGCAAGCGGATTCCCCGGAAGAATATCAAGAAGTTTTGCGGCAAGCCGATTCTGGGGTATTCCATACAAGCGGCGTTGGAGGCGGCAATCTTTGACACGGTGATGGTTTCCACGGATGACGAGGAGATTGCGGCGATTGCGAGGGGATGCGGCGCGGAGGTGCCTTTCTTTAGAAGCGAGGCGACGGCGAACGATTTTGCCACCACCAATGACGTCCTGTTGGAGGTGCTGGCGGAGTACGAGAAGCGGGGGGAACATTTTGACACAGCGGTGTGCATTTATCCCACAGCCCCCTTTGTGACGGCGGATAAGATCAGGAACGCCGTGGAGGATCTGGAAGGGAGTGACGCGGACACTCTGATTCCGGTGGTAGCTTTCTCTTATCCTCCCCAGCGGGCAATGATCATGAAAGAGGGCAGGCTTGTGTTTGAGTACCCCGAGTATTTGGACAGCCGTTCTCAGGATTTGACGCCCCATTATCATGACGTAGGTCAGTTCTATGCATTTAAGACAGAGGCTTTCAGGCAAAACAGGAAGCTGATGGTGGGAAATATTCTGCCCTTGGTGATGTCTGAGTTGGAGATACAGGATATCGACAGCGAGACGGACTGGGAGCTTGCGGAGATGAAATACCGACTGATGCAAAGCAAAGAGACGGAGATTGACTGACGAAAAATCATGGAGACCGGATGGGAGAATTGCATGGGTGAACAAGGCACGGGCAGGCGGATTGCGCTGCTCTCGAATGTGAATATGAATGCCGTGATCCGCACGCTGCAGAAGGACGCTGAAGTCTATGAGGCGGAAGGATACGGAAACGAGTTGGGGATTCTCATGAACCCGGCATCCTCCTATCATGTCTTTGCGTCGGAGATTACGTTTCTTGTAATTGACTTGATGGAGCTTTTGGAACATGAGCTGGATGAGGAGTCTGCCAAGGTGCGTGTGGAGGACTGGTTTGCCGGCTTTGAGAATGCCATGACCCCGGACGGGATTTATTATATCAGTGACGTCTATCTGTGGGGATTGGAGGCGGAGACGGCGGATGCCTTGGTGAGCCGCACCCGGTTGGAAGGAATCTGGGAGAGTGAACTTCGTGAGCTTTGCAGGCATCATGCCAATGTGCGGATTTTGCCATATCATCATATGGTAGCGTGCTTGGGGGAGGAAAATGCTTTTTCCCCGAAAATGTGGTATATGGGGCGCATCCTTCTAAGCGGTGAGGCGGGAAAAAGGCTGGCAGCCCTCATATTGCAAAAGGTGATATTGGAGAGCAGGACACCAAAGAAGGTGTTGGCGCTGGATTTGGACAATACGCTCTGGGGCGGTCTGGCGGGGGAGCATGAGCATACGCCAATCGTGCTTTCGGAGGAGCATACAGGGCTGGCTTACAAGAATCTGCAGCGTGTGATATTGCAGATGCAGCGGCAGGGAGTGCTGCTTGTCATCATCTCCAAGAATAATGCGGAGGATGCGGAAAAAATTTTGCAGGGGCACCCGCATATGGTGCTTCGTGCAGAGCATTTTGCGGCAAAGCGGATCAATTGGAACGCCAAGAACGAGAATTTGGAGGAGATTGCAAAGGAGTTGAATCTGGGTCTGGATTCCTTTGTATTCTGGGACGATAATCCGCAGGAGCGGTTGTTGGTGCAGGAGACTCTTCCCATGGTGACAGTGCCGGAGTTTCCGGACAAGCCGGAGGAATTGGCTTCCGCCATGACAAAGATTTATGGCGAGTATTTTCAAAAGGCGGTGCTTACGGCGGAGGATTTGGACAAGACAAAGCAATATGCGGACAATGAAGCCCGGGGCAGATTACAGCGGAGCGTGGGGAGCTTCGAGGATTATTTGGAGAAGCTGCAAATTGTCATTACCAGAGTGGATGCAGCGGAGCATTTGAATCGCTTGGCGGACATGCTGAATAAGACGAACCAGTTCAACCTGACCACCAGACGGCACGATCTCAGCGAGGTGCAGTCCATGGTGCAGGATCGGGGGAAGCGGGTGTTTCTGTATCGTGTGGAGGACTGTTTCGGGGATAACGGCGTGGTGGCGGCGGCGATTGTGGATGTGACAGGGGAGATTCCCGTCATCGAGGAGTTTGTCATGAGCTGTCGCGTCATGGGCAAGAATATCGAGCAGGGCATTGTCAGTGACGTGGAGGAGTCCTTGCGGCAGGAAGGTTTTGGGCGTGTCAGGGGAATCTATATTTCCACGGCGAAGAATAAGCCCGTGGCGGATTTGTACAGGCAGCTTGGCTACCGGGAGGTGGCGGGGCAGGCGGACTTCGGGGCAATGGGCAAGGTGTATGAGATTTCCTTGGATAAAGTTCCGACCAGAGGGTTTCAAGGAGTCATCCGATAGGAAGCGGAAAAGGAAAGGTGAAGGAAGAGATGGCAAACATAGAATTACAGGAGAAGATTATAGCGCTGATCGAGGAGAACTTAAAGCTCCCCGCGGGAACCATTACCCCTGACACACAGATTGCGGATGTGGAGGAATGGGGTTCTCTGGAGCATGTGATGATCATCGGTGAGTTGGAGCAGCGGCTCGGGGTGTCGATTCCTCTGGATGACGCCTTCGAGCTTACGAGTATGGAGGAGCTTCTTGAGAAGGCGGGTTGTCTATGAGTGTGACATTGCGTGACATCCAAGAGACGGATTTGGAAAATATCATGAATTGGCGCATGGCGGAGGACATCACCCGTTATATGAACACCAATCCCAAGCTTACCATGGAGGGGCAGCGTAAGTGGCTGGCTTCCATACGGCAGAATCCGGACGTGCGGTATTGGATGATAGAGGTGGACGGGGAGAGCGCCGGGGTGATCAATCTCACGGGCCTCGAGAAGCCTGACGGGAATCTGGGCTGGGCATATTACATGGGAGTGCAGCGACTTCGCGGCATCAAGACTGCCCTCGCGTTGGAGATGAGTATGTATGACTATGCCTTGCTTACATTGGGTAAAAACGCGGTTTATAGTGATGTG
Organism: uncultured Lachnospiraceae bacterium; assembly: GCA_947175035.1. Lineage (GTDB taxonomy): Bacteria > Bacillota > Clostridia > Lachnospirales > Lachnospiraceae > Acetatifactor. Next base: position 16,177 of record CAMWLG010000003.1, read on the forward strand.
TTTGCCTTGAATGCAGGCGTGATCCAGCTTCACAAGCTCTGTGGCTGTGAGGTGGTGGAGGAGCGTAAGAGCGCAGTGTGCAAGGAGGGCGTGTACTATGACGTGGTCTATATGCGCATGACGGCGGAGCGTTGGGTCAAGCTACGGCAGGAAAAGAAATATGAGAAGATTGTGTTCGGGTAGCGGCCGATTACAACAGAGCGTTGGCAGAGTTTCGGCGGTGTGAACAATATGCCACATATACGGCAGAAATGAGGAAGTATGAACAAAGAGATTAGAATTGGGAGCCATATCATCAGTGAACAGTCTCCCACCTTTATCGTGGCGGAGATGTCCGCCAATCATCTGATGGATTATGACCGGGCGGTGGCAATCCTACAGGCGGCGAAGGACGCTGGGGCGGACGCCATCAAGATTCAGACTTATACGGCGGATACAATCACGCTGGATTGTGATGATCCTTGCTTTCAGATTACTCAGGGAACCATCTGGGACGGAACCACATTGCATAAGCTGTACCAGACGGCGTACACCCCTTGGGAATGGCAGCCAAAGCTTCAGGAGGAGGCGCGCAGGCTGGGGTTGGAATTTTTCTCTTCCCCCTTTGATTTTACATCGATTGATTTTCTGGAAGAGTTAAATGTGCCTGCCTATAAGGTGGCAAGCTTTGAGATCAATGATATTCCTTTTATCAGAAAGATTGCCAGGCTGGGCAAGCCGGTCATCTTTGCCACGGGGATTGCCAGGCTGGCGGATATTGACTTGGCGGTGAGAACCTGTAAGGAGGAGGGGAACGAAGATGTGATCCTCTTGAAATGTACGTCCTCTTATCCCGCGCCTTATGAGGATATTAATTTGAAAACGATTCCCTCCATGGCGCAGACCTTTGACTGTATCGCGGGGCTTTCCGATCACAGTATGGGACACGCGGTGGCGGACGCGGCGGTGGCTCTGGGGGCAAAGGTGGTGGAGAAGCATCTGACATTGTCCCGGGCGGACGGCGGTGCAGACGCGGCATTTTCCATGGAGCCTGCGGAGTTTCGGATCATGGTGGAGGATATTCGCAAGATTGAGAAGGCCTTGGGCAGTGTCACTTACGATCTGACAGAGAAGCAGACCAGGGAGAGGGAGCATTCCCGTTCTCTTTTCGTGGCGGAGGATATGAAGGCGGGGGATGTGTTTACACCGCAAAACTTACGCTCCGTGCGCCCTGCCTGTGGATTGCCGACGATGTATTATGAGGAGCTCTTGGGGAAGCGAATTAAGCGGGATGCCAAGCTTGGCACGCCCATGAGTTGGGAATTGGTGGATTTCGGGGAGTAGGAAGAGATGTTTATCATTCGGGCGGACGGAAATGCCAAAATAGGAGCGGGACATTTGATGCGCTGTCTGACCATCGGGGAGGCGCTGTCTCCTCATCAGGAGGATATATTATTTTTATGCGCGGATGAGGATTCTGCGCTGCTGGCGGAACGCGGTGGTTTCCGTGTGGGGGTGCTTCACACGGACTATCGACAGATGGAGACGGAGCTTGCCGCATGGGATTCCTGGGTGCGGGGCAGCGGGAATACCATTCTCGTGGACAGCTATCATGTGACAGACTCCTATTTGACAAGTCTTAAAAAATATGGCACCGTGTATCTGATGGATGATATGCAAAGACAAGCTTATCCTGTGGACGGGGTCATAAACTATAATCTTTTTGCAGATCCGGATGCTTATGGAAAAATATACGGGATAGACCAGAATGCTCCTCAGAACAATTGTGACAAAAGTGTCAGATTTTATCTCGGGGGCGATTATGTGCCTCTGCGGGCACAGTTTCGCGATGTGGAGTATCCGGTGCGGGAATATGTGTCGGACGTGCTGATCACCACAGGGGGCGCGGACGCGGACAATATTGCGGGCGAGATCTTAGAGACCATTGACCGGCCGGACATTACTTATCATGTGTTGGTTGGCCGTTTTAGCCCGCATTTTGAAAGCTGGCGGGCGCGGGCGGCGGAGTCTTCGCATGTGCGAATTTATTTTGATCTGCGGGATATGGCGGGTTTGATGCACCGCTGTGATCTGGCGGTGAGCGCAGGGGGCAGCACTTTGTATGAGCTTGCGGCGGTGGGGGTTCCGTTTATTTGTTTTTCCTATGCAGAGAATCAGGAGGCGCTGGCTGAGTATATGGGGAAGAAACATGTGGCGGGCTATGCCGGGGCATGGCATTTGGACAGGCTTGGTACTCTAAGGCGGATGGAGGCGCTTTTCTCCGAATTGTGTGGGGACAGGGCATTGCGGGAGCAATATTCTGAAAGGGAGCGCAGACTCATTGACGGGCAGGGGGCAGACCGGCTGGCAGAGGTATTATGTGGCTTGAGGTGAGACCACATGGTGCTTCGGTGCGAGACGGGAAGATGAGGATGTGAATTTGAACAGTGCAAGTACATTCAGGAAAATAATATATATCGTGTCCGCCGCGTTGGTATTTGGGCTGCTCTTTTTGCTTACTTTTCCGGACAGGCAAAAAAGTCTGGTGCGGACAGAGTACCCTGTGGTCGTTCTGGGAGACAGCATTATGGGGCAGTGCAGGGATGAGACCGCGGTGGCGGCATTTTTGAGTGATATGCTGGATCGGCCTGTGTTTAACGGAGCATTTGGCGGCACCTGCATGGCGCTTCAGGAGGATGGGGTGCCCTCTGATTATGCCACGGAGCTTCTTAATATGGTGAGTATCTCCAAGGCGCTTGCAGCGGATGATTTTGGCGTGCAGCAGACAGTGCGGAGCCGAAGGGAAATTTCGGATTATTATACTGATGTGGTGGACGAGCTGGAGTGTATTGACTTTCAGCAGGTGGAGATTCTGATTCTTGCTTTTGGTGTCAATGATTATCATGCGGGGGAAGCTGTGGATAATCCGTTGGATCCGTTGGATGAATCGACTTATGGCGGCGCGCTCAGAAGCGTGTTGACCACTCTGCGGCAAACCTATCCCCATATGAGAATCCTGTTGGTGACGCCCACTTACACATGGTATCGCTCCAACGGGCTGACCTGTGAGGAGTATGACACGGGTTCGGTCTATTTGGAGGAGTATGTGGAGAAGGAGCTCGCCATCGCGGAGGAGTTTCAAGTGGAATCCATTGACTTGTATCATGATGTCTATCCCCATACCGTGTGGGAGGATTGGCAGATTTATACGGAGGACGGTATTCATCCCAATGAGAACGGGAGAAAGCTGATCGCAAAAATCATTGCAAAACAGATAGAGGAAAGATAAGAATGGCAGAGAGTAAGACACCGGCACAGATGTTGGAGCATCTGGTGCGAACGACCAAAAAAGAATATAAAACCGCGTTTTGGGCGGCGTTTATCATAGGGCTTCTTGTGCATATGCCTGTGCTTTTGTCTGATATCCCCAATCATGACGGACTCGGGAGCATGTATTTTGACCAGAATATGATCACCTCCGGCAGATGGTTTCTCACGGTTGCCTGTGGATTGTCCTCCTATTTTACCATACCATGGGTGATAGGGCTTCTGGGACTTCTCTACCTGGCGTTGACGGCGGTGGCGCTTGTGGCGCTTTTGGAGCTTAAGGATCGGGTATCTATCGGATTGGTCTGCGGGCTTCTGGTAAGTTTTCCGGCTCTTGCGTCCACTTTTGCGTATGTTTTTACGCTGGACGGATATATGCTGGCGTTGCTTCTGGCGGTGTTATCCGTGCTTTGTACCAAAAGACGCAAGAACGGATTTTGGCTGGGGGCAGTGTGTCTGGCGTTCAGTATGGGCACTTATCAGGCATATCTTCCATTTGCTGTTCTTCTGTGTGTTTATGAGATTGTGATGATATTTATGGAGCATGGGAAAATAGGCGATAAAATCCGCATGGCTTTGCATTATTTATACATGGGCGTGGCGGGCATGGCGCTGTATTATGTGATATTGCGGATATTGCTTTTGGTGCAGAGGAAGGAACTCGCCTCTTATCAGGGGATTGACGACATGGCTGGCGGTTTCCGGCTATCTTCCGTTGCGCAGATGTACCGCGATTTTCTAAGCTTTAGTGTCAAGGGGAATGTGATTTTCAACAATGTTTATTCCGCTCTTGCCTGCGGAATCCTGGCGGTGCTCGCGGTTTGGACGGTGTTTCGCTTATGTCTTCAAAGAAAATGGTGGAAGAATTTGGGATTTTTCGTTATAATAGCATTATTGATTCTTGCGCTGCCCTTGGCAACCAATATTATTTTACTGATTTCGCCGAATGTGACATATCATTTGCTGATGCGGTATCAGTGGGTGTTATACTTGGTTTTGATGGTCGCGTTCGTGGACCGGTATACAGACAGGGGGGCGAAGGCGGGCTGTATGGTTCAATGGGGCTTGACGCTTGCGGCAGCAGTGTTGGTATTTAATTATGTTGTGACAGATAATATCGGGTATTCTAATCTGCATAAGCGGTATGAGAAAACCTATGCATATTGTGCGAGGCTGCTTGACAGAATTGAGCAGACTGAAGGGTATTATCAGGGGATACCTATCGCCATGGTGGGGGTGGTGGGTTACAATCCCTATCCGGTGACGGATATCACATTGCCCGTGACTTCTAATATGATCGGGTTAAACGGGGATACCCTTTTGTACACCGGTGAGAATTATCGGGTGTTTATACAGAATTATCTGGGGGCGACGCTGAATATCATGAGTCCCAAAGAGATGGAGGAGATTTATTTTTCTCAGGAGTATATCCAGATGGAGAGTTTTCCTGCCGAGTCTTCCGTGAAAGTGGTGGACGGAATCATGTATGTAAAAACAGAGAATGTGGGGAGAGATTGACAGATGCCCTTGTTATCAATTGTTTTACCGGCTTATAATGAAGAACAGAATATCGCGAACACGACGACAGTCTTGTCCGCTCTCATGGAGGAGCAGGGGATAGACTATGAGTTGGTGTTTATCAGTGACGGTTCCATAGACAGAACTTATGAAGAGATTGAGAAGGCGGCAAATGGCAATGTTCATGTCAGGGGCGCCCGGTTTTCCAGGAATTTCGGCAAGGAGGCGGCGATCTTTGCAGGGATGCAGTTGTCCACAGGGGATGCCGTAGTGGTGATGGATTGCGATTTGCAGCACCCGCCTCAGGTGATTCCACAGATGTGGGAAAAATGGCAGAAGGGCGCGGAGATTGTGGAGGGCATCAAGGCTGACCGGGGGAAGGAGAGCTTGGGCTATAAGCTTTCGGCGGGGCTGTTTTACAAGGTCATGAGCAAGCTGATCAAGATTGATATGAATGCTTCGTCGGATTTTAAGCTTTTGGATCGTAAGGTGGTGGACGTGTTGTTGCAGCTTCCCGAGCGCAACACGTTCTTTCGCGCGCTTACTTTCTGGGCGGGGTTTCGGACGGAGACGGTGGAGTACAAGGTGCAGGAGCGGCAGTTTGGCGTGAGCAAATGGTCCTTTTGGAGCCTGATGAAATACGCCATCACCAATGCCACGTCATTCAGTACATTGCCGTTGCAAATGGTGACCGTGATGGGCACGGTGTCCATCTTGGGAAGCGTCATTTTGTTCATACAGACATTGGTCAGGTATTTTATGGGGACGTCGGTGGAAGGGTTCACCACGGTGATTTTGCTGATCTTGATCATTGGCGGTTTTATCATGTTGAGTCTTGGTGTGATCGGTCATTATATCGCCAGAATCTATGAGGAGGTCAAAGGAAGACCCAAATATATCATCAGCCAGACGACAGGGAAAGGAAGAGATTATGATTAATTTTAATGTACCGCCTTATGTGGAGACAGCGGCGGGTTATATTCAGGAATGTGTGGCCAATCAAAAAATATGTGGGGACGGAGTGTATACCAAGAAGTGCAATGAGTGGATTGAAGAGCGCACGGGTACGGCGAAATGCCTGCTCACCACTTCCTGTACCCATGCCACGGAAATGGCGGCGCTTCTGACCCAGGTAGGGCCAGGGGATGAGGTGATCATGCCGGCATACACCTTTGTGTCCACGGCGGATGCTTTCGTGCTCAGGGGGGCGACGCCGGTGTTCGTGGATATCCGTCCGGACACCATGAATATCGACGAGACGAAGATTGAGGCGGCGATCACGGAGCGCACAAAGGGAATCGTGCCCGTGCATTATGCCGGGATTGCCTGCGAGATGGATACCATTATGGATATTGCCAAGAGACATCATCTCTGGGTGGTGGAGGACGCAGCTCAGGGGATCATGGCTTCTTACAAGGGACGCCCGTTGGGCACTTTGGGGGATTACGGATGTTTTAGCTTTCATGAGACCAAGAATTACAGCATGGGAGAGGGCGGGGCGTTGTTGATCCGCGATGCGGAGAACATAGAGAACGCTGAGATCATTCGGGAAAAGGGAACGGATCGCAGTAAATATTACCGCGGACAGGTTGATAAATATCGATGGATCAGCTTTGGTTCCTCTTATTTGCCCAGTGATATGAATGCCGCCTATCTGTATGCGCAATTGGAGATCGCGGACGAGATCAACGAGGCAAGGCTTACGGTGTGGAACCGTTATTATGAGCGGTTGGAGTGTTTGGCTTCGGCGGGAAAGCTGGCTCTTCCCACAGTGCCGAAGGGCTGTGTCCACAATGGTCATATGTTTTACATTAAGGCGAAGGACATGGAGGAGCGGACGGCATTGATCAACCATATGAAGGAGAACGAGGTTCTTGTGGTGTTCCATTATGTTCCGCTGCACACGGCTCCGGCGGGATTGAAATTCGGACGTTTTCATGGGGAGGATGTGTATACCACGAAGGAGAGTGAACGTCTGGTGAGGCTTCCCATGTATTATGGTTTGACCTTGGAGCAGGTGGATTATATATGTGACAAGATTGTGGAATTCTATAGTTGAGGAGCGTTTATGCAAGATTTTCTGGAGCGCTGTACCGCGGTTGTTAATCGGGTATTATTCATAGGCTTCGGCATCCAGATTGTGTTGGGAATCCTCTGGATGTGCAATGCTTTTGCCAGGTGGGACAGCCTTGGCGAAGGCATTGTTTGCGTGATGGAAATGGCGGCATTGGGCGGGGCGGTTGTCTTTCTGTTGAAGCGGGGGCAGGGTTTGGCTTTGGGGCTCTTTGAAGTGCTTGGCGTGCTCACATTTCCCATGGTGCTGCAATGCCTGACAGAGCCGGATGTGCGGGTGCTTGCCTCGGCGCTGCTTTTGTTGCAGACGGGAGCTGTCTTGAGGGCAGTGAAGAGTCGGACAGACAGGGAATTTTGGATTACTTGGGGGATCTCGCTTTGCGCGTGGATGGCAGTAGGGCTGCTTTTGGGAGAGTATCTGTATTTTGGCATGGTTCCCATGGTGGTTGGTCTCTTTGGCATTGGGCGGTCAAAGAGGAAAAATCTATGGAATCATATGGTTTTGGTACTGGCGACAGCGGGCATGATCTTCGGCGTCGGAAGCTTTTATCAAGAACGTACCCAGATCACGCCTTGTCTGGTGAGCCGTATCAGCTGGACCACGCTTTATGACAGCTATGATCAAATGCCTGAGGAGAGGAATTCGCTTATTAATTATGATAAGATGATAGAGAGCACTTATGATGTCGCGGGCATAGAGGAGGTACTGATCCCATCTTTGGAACGAAAATTAAGCAAAGAAGAGCTGGAAGAACTATTGCGGGAGTTGATGGCGACATCTTGGCGGAATAATAAAAAGCGTATCCTCAAGGATATCGCGTGGGACATGGCGGGGTATACCGCGGCACCCATAGTGCTGCCCATGCAGCTTCAGGGCAGGGCTTATGATTCCTGCTCTGGAATTAATTATAGACAAATACTTTTGCCTGCGCCGCGGTTGGGAAAGCTGTATATGGATTATGGATGTTGGTGGTTCTTGGTCGCCCTGACACTCCGCGCGGCGATGGGGCTGGTTGCAAGGAGGCACTCCCCGGGGGCGGCGTTTATGGCGTGGACACTCACTGCCTTTATGATGGCTTTTGGGTATACCATGAGTGGCGCCGGAAAGATGGATTATAAAAATACGTTGTTTATCCTTTGTGGGTGGCTTGTGTGGGTTGTGGCCGTGATGGGGACAGGCGGGAATGGGAGGAAGTCGGATGAAGATGCGTAGAGTCCTTTTCGCGGCAGGAATCGTGGCGGTTCTCTTATGGATGATGCCTGGCTGGATGCTGGGGGAACAGGCTGCTTTTACTTATCATGACCAGTTGGATGGGGAGATGATCGCCTATATTTTACAGGCAAAGCATCTGGGGGCAGGACAGACCATTCCGGAATTTATGAACGGGGCTCCGGGGACGGCTCTGACGCCGCCTGCCCCGGCATGTGTGTTGTTATTTCGTGTGTGTAGTCCTTTGGTGGCATTATTTATGATGCAGCTTGTGGGGAGTCTGATCGGATATATCGGCATGTATCTGTTGGCGGACGAAATCACGGGCAGCGCACCGGCATCGCTGATGGCGGGTCTATTGTATGCGTTTCTGCCCTTTTTGCCGGTGTACGGGTTGTCCCAGTTTGGATTGCCATTGCTTTTGTGGTTTGTGATTGGATTGCAGAAGGGCAGACAGAGGATTTCCGCCTTTGTATATGGTATTTTCTATGCGCTGAATTCTTCGCTGGTGTTGGTGGGATTTGCCGTGCTGCTCGTGCTTTGCGTGTGGTGTCTGTTTGCTTCCCCGCGGAAGAACAGGCTGAATATGGTCGTCCTGTGGGCAGGGATGGCATTGACTTATCTTCTGACAAATGTGTCATTAATCAGCCAGATATTGGGCGTGGGTGGAGAAGGTGTCTCTCACAAGACAGAGTATGTGTTGACGGGGGAGGGATTTATCACAGGCTGGTGGAATGCGTTTCTCCACAACGGGCAGCACAGCGAGGATTATCATATATGGTTCCTCGGTTTGGTAATCGCGGTTTTCTGTGTCAGACACCTGTGTGTTAGATTTTCGTGTGGACAGTCAGAACTGGTGAAGGCCATGGGGATTGGTCTTGGATGTATTCTGGGTATGACAGGTTTCAGTGCATGCTGGAACAGTGGTGTTGGCGTCATGATTCGCAGTCGGCTTGGGGCGCTGGGCGCGTTTCAGCTGGACAGGCTGTTGTGGCTCTGTCCCTGTGTATGGTATCTGCTGTTGGCGTGTTGTGTGGCATGGGTGCTTGAGATTGGAAGAACACCCAAGCGGACTGTGCGGTTGGCAGGGGGGATAGGCTGTATATTATTGGCGGCGGCAATCGGTGTCACGGGTCTGCAGATTTTGAAAAATAGTGATGTAAAATCCAATATACAAAAGCTTCGCAGCGCGGAATACCCCGCAATGAGCTATAGTGATTATTATGCGATTGGCGTGTTGGAGCAGGTGCGGGAGTATCTGAGCACCAGCACGGGGCTTACACAGGAGGAGTACCGTGTGGTGAGTCTGGGGATTGACCCAGCGGCGGCGTTATATCATGGTTTTTATTGCCTGGACGGGTATTCTAACAACTATTCGCTGGAATATAAACACAGCTTTCGCAGGGCGATCGCGCCAGCGCTTGACAAGAGCGATTATCTGCGGGAGTATTATGACGATTGGGGCAACCGCTGTTATCTCTTCGGCACGGAGAGTCCCGGGTATTATACCATAGAAAAGGGCGGATTTTATTTTCAACATTTGGAGATGGATGTGGGAGCTTTGCGGGAGTTGGGAGGAGACTATCTGCTCTCCGCTGCCTATATCGCCAACAGCGAGGAACTGGGGCTGACACTTCTGCGTGAGGAGCCCTTTGAGACGGAGACGAGCTACTACCGCATATACGTGTATGCTATTTAGTGTAATTTTAGAAACTAGGGGTTTGGTTCACATGAGAAAGCTTGGAACAAATTTAATTGCATATTTTCCAGAGATACTTGTGCTGACCTTGTGCGCGGCGCTGCTCATATTTGATATCAGCCATAAGAAAGGATATCATATGGACGAACTTTTGAGCTTTGAACTTGCAAACGCGCAGTTTAACCCGTGGATCGTGCCAACCCAGCCACAGGGAAGGCTGGCGAAATTTGTGGAGAACGAGCTGCAGGGAGAAAATCTTGGGGAGACATTTTCCAATCTGTGGGATACGGTGCAGGATGTCCTGCAGAATCGCGGTTCGAGTAAAATCTTAACCTATCAGGCAGATGTCTATGAGGAGCCGGTCTGGATTGAGAGGCAGCAGTTCATAGATTATGTCACAGTGGACGGTAGGGATGCGTTTAATTATCTGTCGGTTTATTTCAATGTGAAGGATGACAATCATCCGCCGCTGCATTTTATGGTATTGCACACGGTGTCTTCCATATTTCAGGGAAAGCTGTCACCGTTTATGGGCTGTAGTATTAATCTGGTATGTGTGATGGGGATCATGATGCTTCTCATGTGGCTTGGCAGGAGGCTGATGGCATTGCTGGGACAGGAGCGGCTGGGACGCGTGGCAGGAATCCTGGCGGCGTTGTCTTACGGCCTGTCGGGAGGGGCGCTGAACACCACATTATTGATCCGTATGTATGCCATGTTGACATTTTGGGCGATGGCGCTTTTGGCCATTCACATTAGGAAGCTGTATGATGCAGAGGATGGCTTTGGAAGGAAGAATCAATTGTTGATACTGGTGACGCTGTTGGGATTTTGGACGCAGTATTTCTTTCTGTTTTATTGTCTGATGCTGGCGGCGGTGACTGCGGTGCTTTTGTGGAAATGGGGGCGAAAGAAGGAACTTGTGTGCTATGTTCGTTCCATGGTGCTGGCGGCAGTGATTGGCGTGGCGTGTTTCCCCTTTGCCGTCTCTGACGTGTTTGCCAGCGGCAGGGGAGTGGAAGCATTGGATAATCTGTCGGCGGGCCTGAGCGGCTACGGGACAAGGTTGTGGGCTTTTCTGCAGATTATGGCTGCCCGTACAGGGGATGGAGCGTTCTGGGCACTGGCGGTCATCTGTGTGGGTGCGGTGGCAGTGGTCGGGGCAAAGGTTTTGCAGACTGAAAAGTCTGCAAAACCTACAAATTCCGCAAAGCCCGCGGGAATACAGCTCTGGTTGCTGTTGATCCTGCCGGTGGGAGTGTACTTTTTGCTGGCGGCACGTATGTCTCCTTACTTGGTGGACAGGTATATGATGTTGCTGTTTCCGCTGGTGACACTGGTTTTGGTGATTGCCGCGTTTTCGATCGGTGCCCGGGCGATACAGGCTTATAGGCAGGGGGAGCTTTCTCCCATAAGGATGGGTTTGGCGGGATGCCTTGCGGTCACATTGATGATCGTCTGGGTATTGATGAGGATTCGGACACCACTTTCCCGATATCAGGACAATTATCTCTATACCGCGTACCAGGGGCAGGAGGCGGTGTCCGAGAACTATGCGGATTTGGACTGTATCTGTGTCTGCGAGGGCGTTGGCTATTATGGGAATCTTCCAGAGTTTATGAATTACCAAAGGACGCTCCTGGTCACAATGGAGGAGCTGGAACACAGAAAAGAAACAGCCTCCATCAACAGTTTGGACGAGGTGGTATTGTTGTCAAAGCAGGAGGATGAGGAGCGACTTTGTACGGTTTTGCGGGAAAAGTACGGTTTTGACCAAGTGGAGACACTCTGGCGCACCAGGGAGTCTGGGGCGGATGTGGTGTTGTTATTCACAAGAGAATGGAATAAATGATGGAATAGGCGGGATTGTAAATGGAAAATTTGCCATGGGGGATTCGGATTGGAATATTGTGTATTTGGCTGTTTGTCATTCCAACGGTTGTGGGCGGCTGTCTTTGGGATGGCGGACGCAAAGGGCAGGGGCGGCACAGGAGAGCCTTCACTTTGTGGGTGAGCGGCCAGATGTTGTTGTGGGCGGGATTTCAGTTGATCTGCGTGCCCTGCGTATTGTTGGAAAAGAGTTTTCTCTATGTGGTTTACTGCTATGGTGGACTGGTGGAAATCCTGGCTTTTTGGGGAATCGTGCGATTATGCAGGGGCGGGATATTTGCGAACCTTGGACGGAAGGTTCGGGCGGTTCCTCTCCGGGACGGTCAGGAAAATCTTCCAAAGAACGACAAATCCGTATGGAGGGAGATGCTGCCGGCAGTCATCGTGGGAACGCTTCTGGTGTTTCAGCTGGCACAGGCGGCGGGCCTTGCTTATGCGGATGGCGATGACGCCTATTATGTGGCTGTTTCAAGCATCACGAACAACGCAGAGACCATGTATGAAAAATTGCCTTACACGGGGGGAACCACGGAGGTGGACGTGCGTCATGGTCTGGCGCCCTTTCCGATTTGGATTGCTTTTCTGGCGAGGATGACGGGCCTGAAAGCAGTGGGCGTGGCGCATACGGCGATGCCCCTGATGTTGATTCCCATGACTTATGTGATCTTTTATCTGCTGGCTCAGGAGTTGTTCCCCGATAAAAGGCGGAAACAGCTTATGTTCATGATTATGGCAGAGCTGTTGGTTGTATTTGGGGATTATTCTTTTTATACGGTGGAGCATTTTATGATTGCCAGAAGCAGGCAGGGCAAGGCGGCGCTGGGAAGCGTTATTTTGCCGATGCTGCTCTGGCTGCTGTTTGTGTTGTTTCAGCGGGTCAAGGAGGGGAAAAAATGCGGGGTGGCGTACTGGGGCCTGGTGGTGGCTGTGATGATCTCCGGATGTCTGTGCAGTACCTTGGGGGCGTTTCTGCTCTGCCTGTTTATGGGAATCGCGGGACTCTGTGCCGCAGTCACTTATCGCAAATGGCGGCTGTTGCCTCCCATGGCACTGTCCTGCCTGCCATGCATCTGCTATGCGGTGTTGTATCTGTTGGCGTAAACTGATTGTTTTGGAGGTTATATGGGAATCGAACACGCAATAGTTTTGTTTCGTGAATATATGGGCACCGGATTGGTGGTGATATGGTTTCTGGTCTGCCTGATTTATCTGTTTCTGAAGGAAGAGAGGAAAGAGATCCGTATTTTGTTGGTGTATGTGCCGATGATTTTACTGATTCTTTTCTTTAATCCGCTATTTGCGGGTATTGTGGCAGCTCATATGGGAGACGAGATTTATTACAGGATTCTCTGGCTGCTGCCCATGACGGTGGTGATTGGCTACACCTGCGTCATGGTAGCGGGGAGGCTCGGCGGCAGGAAGAGGATTTTGTTCGCTGTGAGTGCTGTGATTATGACAATTGTGTCAGGAAAATATATCTATACTAATGCCTATTTTGGCCGGGCGCAGAATCTTTACCATGTGCCGGACAGCGTCGTACATATTTGCGACGCCATCGAGATACCGGGACGGGAGGTGATGGCGGTGTTCCCGCTGGAGATGGTTCAGTATGTGCGGCAGTATTCCCCCGTGGTGTGCATGCCCTATGGCAGGGAAATCCTTGTGGAAGCGTGGAACGAATGGGCAGTGCAAAACAGGCTTTGTGACGTGATGGAGGCCGAGACGGTGGAGGCGGGGGAGTTGGGACGGCTCGCCAGGGAGGAAGGATGTATCTACATCGTGCTGCCGGAGAACAAAGTGGTACAAGGGGATTTGCAGGAGGCGGGATATGAGTATTTTGACAGGATGGACGGGTATGTGATTTATAGGGATAAGTTTTTCAAAGAATTGCGCAATTGAAGATTGATAATATTGTGCAAATAGTTTATAATGGGAGTAGTTTCATACTGGGGCAAATAGCGAATATGCTTCAGATATATGGGAGGTAAGTATGAGCGAACAGGTTTTACAGATGAAATATCATCCGGCCAAGAAGGAAGTAGAATTCCATCGTTTCCAAAATGGACAGGAAATCGCCCTTAAAAGCGACAGCAAGCTCGTGGCGTATATGAGCTTGAAGGGAAAATTTGTGCTGCAGGATCATGGAAACGCTTTTTTTGAGGATATAGCAAATGAGTTTGATGGTTTGGATGCCATTGAGATGCAGGTAGTCACAACCAAGATGGATTACGAGGACTTTGTGCAGATGGTGGAGTATTACAATGCCGAGCCGAAAGCATGTAAGATCACGCCGTCCCTGATTGCGGAACTTCCCGATATGGCGCATACCTTTTCCGAGGTCAAGAAATATGGTGAGCAGGCGGCTGAGATTTTGAGCAGGCATAGACAGAATCTGTTCGAGATACCGCTTGAGAATGAAAATGTCAAAAAGAGTGCGGACAGCTTTGCCGAGCAGATTGATGAAGAGCGGAGAAATGTCCGGGATAAGATTAACAGCTTGAATGACAATGCTGTCAGTTTGTGCTTTACCGGTGTGTACAGTGCCGGTAAGTCTACTTTGATAAATGCGCTTCTTGGGTATAAGATACTTCCCGAGAAGATTACTTCCGAGACTGCTAAGATGTTCTGTATTTCCAGTCCCAGACCTGATGAAAATGTGATGATCACGTTTGAAATCAATGGTTCTTACGCGGTATTGGAATGGAATAAGGTGAAGATGCGCTTTGCATTTACACTGGCGCCCTCTGGAAATGAGACCAAAAACGCGATTCAGTGTGAGGTGGATCGGGTGGCGGAGGAGAAGCTGGCCCAGCATGAGCAGATCCGGGCGATTTTGACCATGTTGAATGGGATGGATGATGTGTCAGCGGACATCAGGATCCGCTTTCCTGTTGCGCTGGATCGTCCCAATGTTCAGTATATTATTTATGACACTCCCGGTACTGACAGCAATTACGCGGAGCATCAGACAGTGCTCATGGATGCATTGTCAGAGCAAAAGCAGTCCATACTGATATTTGTGGCTGCTCCCAACAAGACAGAGGGGAGCGGGAATAACGCGCTGTTAAAGTATCTGAAAGAGGCTGAGGAGAAGGACAGCAAGACCAGTATCGATATCAGCCGTTCACTGTTTGTCATCAACTGGTCTGACTGTATCGACTCGGATGCCAGAAAGGATTTGCAGCACGAGGAGATTAAGTATAAGGATGACGATTCATTCTCTATCAGGCTTGCGGACAAAAAGCTGTTCTTCCTCTCTGCGAGGTATGGCTATGCGGCCAAGGCCATGAGAAATGGGATTGCTTCCGAGAAGGATCAGTCTGATTTTTATAAGGGTCTGAATAATATGACAGACAAGTTCGACGGGTTCTGCTATCGGGAGAATCGATGTGCTATGTCAGAGTTTGCGACCAAACGCATGCATGAGCGGTGTGAGGATGCATTGAAGGATGCCCAGGAGAAGAAGGATGACATCTCTGTCTTGGAAGTGGCTACCGGGCTGTATGCTTTGGAGAGCGAAATTTTACAGTATGGTGAAAAGTATGCCTCTGCCGTGAAGGCGTCCGCCATCATTGACAGCGTGGACAAAGCATTGTCAAAGTTGAGTAACCGCGCCGTGTCATTGAGAGAGAGTAATCGTGAAGAAATCAAGTCCATTGAGAAAAATATTGTGGAACTGCGAAGGACGATCAACGAGGCGATAGAGCGTGAGTACAGCGTGTCTTCCATTCCGGAGAATATGCCGCTCCCAGAGGAGGTCAGCAAGACGTTGGGGCTGGACAGGGCGACCCTCTATAGTACAATTGTGGGCAGTACCAAGAATTACATGGATAGGGAACTTCGAGGGTGGTTCTTAGGTCTTTTGGGAAGGGTGAAGGTCAAGGACAGAGACAAGGATAATGTCCGCGATATGATCAACCGCGCGATTGACGAGTACACGGATCAGTTCCTTACCCAGAGGAAGAATTTGTTGGAAAATCAGCGGGATGTATTTATGAACGCGGTGAAGCAGACGATCATGGAGAACGGTAATATCAGTAAATCCGCTAAGAAATTTTTCCTGGATGTGCCGGTTCCGCAGGTGGTGAAGCCGGGCATTACCAATTGGGGAGAATTGTACGATTCTCATTGCCGAACCGAGAAATTCCTGATGTTCAAGGGGGAATATCTGGATAAGACGGGATTTATCCAGGATGTGGAGAAGATGCTGGTGGAGATTGCGGACAGTATGTGCGAGGATTACAGCAACGATTACCGCAATTCCCTGGAATCTCTGTTAATGCAGATTAAGACGCAGTTCGAGGGGAATTTGGATATTTACTCTCTATATATGAAAGCTATGGTGGAGAGCCGTGACGCCATGCAGCAGCTTGGAGAAAAGGTGGCGGATGTGGCTACAGAGCTGTTTGACTGTCAGAAGCAGTTAAATGACATTATTTGGAATCTAAGGTTGACATCGTTCTGGCTGTAAGGGTTTTCCTACAGCAGACCGATTCCGCGGAGAAGCACGATTGAGATGAAGATCACAACAGAGGACAGGAGGGTAGTCCAGACCACGAGTTGGCCTGCAAGCTGCCCATCACTGCCCATCTCTTCCGCCATGACGGCGCTGGCTACAGCCACCGGGGTGGCAAAGAGTGCTACGAACGCGGCAGATGTTCCGCGGTCGAAGGTCAGGATATGGTTGACGTGCAGCAATACCGCGCCGCCGATACCGAGAAGAGGCGCAAAGAGCAGTCTCCCTGTGGTGCCCAGGATAATCTGGCGTTTCAGACTTTGCACACGGCTGAACTCAAATTGTCCGCCCAATACGAGGAGGGCGACGGGCGTGGAAGCCTTGGCGAGATAGTCCAAAACGGTTTGCAGAAATTGGAATTGTGAGATAAATCCGGTGAAACCGTGGGGCAGGAGAGGGATAAAGGGCTTGATGCACACGACAAGGATGCCGGCGAGCACCCCGATAATCAATGGATTGCGGAGAATGTCCCTCAAAATTTTTCGGATGCGTTCTGCGGGTTTGACCGCTTGTGTATCGGTTGCATAGATGGACAATGCAACCACGGCGAGAATATTGAATAAAGGGATTGTGAAGGCGGACAGGACAGCTGCCGCTTGGACGCCTTGTTCCCCGGCAATCAGTTGTGCCAGCGGCACACCGATCAATGCGAAATTAGAGCGGAAAACGCATTGCAGTAGGACGCCCTTTTGCCGTGGGTCAGGGGTGCTGGCGGAGAGGATAATGCCCACAATAAAGAGTATGGCAACTGCAATTGTCACATAAACAATTGGGCCCGGTTGAAGTTCGGCAAAGCTGTCCATCCGGGTCAGATTGGTAAACAGCAAAACTGGTAACAATAGTTTAAAGACCGTTTTGTTGCCCACTTTCAAAAATTCTTGTGTGAACAGTCCCTTTTGTTTCAGATAATACCCCAGCCCAATCATGATAATAATGGGCATGACAGCGTTTATGGCAAAAATAAGAATATCTATTATTTTCATAGACTGTTTCCTTTTAATCTTTTGAAATCCAAATCCCATTCGCAAAATCGTTGTGATATGGTTCTTGATAAAACTTGCTTTGATTATAATATATTTTGTTTGAAAAGGGAATATTTTATGGAGATATCCGTTCTTGCGAATCAAATTTTACAGCTGGTTCATGATGATTTGTTGATGCATCTGCGTTTTTTGGACACGGCTTTGGCGAAGCTCCCGTGGAAGGAGCGGGCGAAGATAGGGTGTATGGCGACGGACGGCGCGGTGTGTTATTATGATCCGGTTTATCTGCTGAAAACTTATCAGGAAGACAGTAAAATGGTGGCTCGCATCTATCTGCATATGTTGCTGCATTGTGTGTTTGCCCATAATTTTCAATACAATAAGCTTGAGATGGATCTGTGGGATCTGGCAGTGGATATTGCGGTAGAGAATGTAATCCTGGATATGAAGCTGCCTGGGGTGACGTTGGAACAGGACGCGGACGCCGCCAGAAAGTTGAAGATTTTGCGGGAGGATATCGGGTCACTCACGGCGGAGAGAATTTACCGTTACCTGCGGCACAATCCGATCACGCAGAGGGAGCGGGAGGAATTGCACAAACTATTCTACAAGGATGTCCATAGTCTGTGGAAGCCGGCGGATCAATTGGAAATGACGCTGGAACAGTGGAAGAAGATCAGCGAGCGCATCAAGGCGGATTTAAAGTCTTTTACCAAGGCCAAATCCGGCACGGAGACCTTGGAGAAGAATTTGGAGGAGACGACAAGGGATCGGTATGATTACAGCGCGATTCTCAGGCGGTTTACCGTGATGGGTGAGGATATCATGGTGAATGACGAGGAGTTTGATTATATTTATTATACTTATGGACTGGAACACTATGGTAATCTGCCGCTGATAGAGCCCTTGGAATACAAGGAGGCACACAAGGTAAAGGAGTTTGTCATAGCCATTGACACTTCTGCGTCCTGCAGGGGTGCCATTGTAAAGGCTTTTTTGCAGAAAACGTATTCCATTTTGAAGGGTGCTGAGAACTTTTTTCACAAAATAAATGTGCATATTATTCAGTGTGACAATGAGGTGCAGAGTGATACGAAGATTACCTGCGATGACGATTTCGAGACCTTTATGAAATACGGAAAGCTTACGGGGTTCGGGGCGACGGATTTCAGGCCGGTGTTCGCGTATCTTGAGGAGCTGAAGGGGCGGGGAGAGTTTGAGAACCTGAAAGGTCTGATTTATTTTACGGACGGCTATGGGATATATCCGGAGCGTATGCCGGATTACGATGTGATATTTGCTTTTTTGGACGAGGATGAAAACAGGGGGCCTGTGCCGCCCTGGAGCCTGAAAGTGATTTTGGAAAGTGATGTTTTGGAGGATGATTATGAATATCAAGCAGGCGAAGGAGTACATTAAGAATTCCATTAATTTGTATTTGAAAAAGAATGAATTTGGGGAGTACCGTGTGCCCGTGGTGAGACAGCGCCCCATCTTCCTGTTGGGGGCGCCCGGCATCGGCAAGACGGCGATTATGGAGCAGATTGCCCAGGAGCTTGGCGTGGCGCTGGTATCATATTCCATGACTCACCACACCAGACAGTCCGCGCTGGGGCTTCCCTTTATCACCCAGAAAAATTTCGGCGGCAAGGAATATAATGTCTCCGAGTACACGATGAGCGAGATTATTGCCTCCATATATGACACGATGGAGGAGAGCGGGATTAAGGAGGGGATTTTGTTTTTGGACGAGATTAACTGCGTGTCCGAGACATTGGCTCCCTCCATGCTGCAATTCCTGCAATACAAGGTGTTTGGCAGACATCAGGTGCCGGAGGGGTGGGTGATTGTCACTGCGGGAAATCCGCCCGAATACAATAAATCGGTGCGGGAATTTGATGTGGTGACCATGGATCGTCTAAAGCTCTTGGAGGTGGAGCCGGACTTGCGCATCTGGAAAGAGTATGCGAGGGAGCGTAGGCTTCATCCTGCCATTGTCAATTTTTTGGATTTGAAGAAGGATTATTTTTACTGCATGGAAATGACCACGAAGGGGCGAAGCTTTGTGACGGCGAGAGGCTGGGAGGATTTGTCCCAGATGCTTTTTCTCTATGAGGAGGATCAACTTCCCGTGGAGGAGAACCTTGTGGGGCAGTATATTCGCAATGACCGCATTGTGAAGGAATTTACCGCCTATTACGATCTTTTTAATAAGTATAAGAAGGATTATCAGATCAATGAGATTCTGGAGGGCAGGGCGCCTGAGCAGGCAATCGTGAGAGCCAGGGAGGCATCTTTTGACGAAAGGCTTTCGCTCTTGGGGATGCTGCTGGACAGGGTGCAGGTGGATATGAAGGAAGTGATGGAGCAGGCGGCCTATCTGACGGATTTGCTGGTACTGTTAAAGGCAGTGAAATCCAAGGCAGCACAGATGAGCGTGGAGCAGGTGATCGCCCAGCTGGAGCAGATGGCAGAGGGAAGAAAAAAGCTTCTTGAGAATCTTCAAACCGCGAATTCCCTCTCTGACGCGGAGCGGAAGAAGCATCTGTTGATTCTACGCTTTCTGGAGGAACGGAGGAAGGAGCTTTACACGGGGGATATTGCAACAGGGGATGCGGCCTTTGCCTTCCTGAAAGAAAAGTATGATGCGGATGTGGCAGGGATGAGACAGGAGACAGTTAGGGTGCAGGGAGAGCTTGCTGCACTGTTTGGTTTTGTGGAGGAAGCGTTTTCCCAGGACGGGGCGGGCGGTGCTGTCAAGATCTCCGGCAACGAAATGCTGATTTTGGTGACAGAGCTTACGGTGGATAACGCCAGTGCGCAGTTTATAGCAACCTTCGGAAGCCCCGAGTATCAGAGGCACAATCAGGAATTGATGCTCAGCGAGAGAAGCGAGGATATCAAGGCACAGATTGCAGAGTTAGATCTTACAGTCTGATGGGAGAGAGGTGAGATTCGATGGCTCAGGAAGCGGAATATGAGATCCCCGGAGGGAGTTTGTATTATGAGCGTCAAGAGCTTCCGGGCGGGGGGAGCGGCATTTGTATCACTCGTCTGCAAGGAACCCTGGGAGAAGTGGATATTCCGGAGTGTATCGAATCCTGCCCGGTGGTTTCTATTGCCAGGAAAGCTTTTCTCAGCAAGAAAAACCTGCGCAGGGTGACGGTTCCCGCAAGTGTGACGGAGGTGGGAGATTGGGCGTTTGCCTATTGCGACAATTTACACACGGTGATTTTTGGGGCAGCAGGGGAATTAGGCTTTGGCAAATCCGTATTCATGGATTGCGGGAGTCTGCATTTTTTGTATATGAAAAATGGGGATGAAACCACTGCGGCATTGTTGGCGGCGGCTGTCACCACGGCGGGAGCTCCCTATCTGTTAAACCTTTCCGAGGCGGGAAGCGAGGAATGGCTGGGAAAATGGGACGCCAGGATGTTGACTGTTTTGCATGGCGCGGACAATGAGGGGTATTCCAAGCAGGTGCTTTGCGGCGAGGAGGACTATGGCAGTACAGACTTGGCTGCTTATGAGAGCGGGCAGAGGAAAATCAAAGTGCGCCTGCTTTTGCTGCGGCTTTTGTATTCCAGGGGATTACGGGAGGAGCACAGGCAGGAGATGGAGGCGTATTTGCGCCGGCTTACCAAGGGCTGTGTTCATGATGAGACGTGGCAGGTGGTGCTTGCGGAGCACGGGGAGGATTCGGAGTATTATCACTTGTTCGCAGAGCTTGGGTGTGTCAACGAGGATAATTTTGAAGCGCTGCTTTCGGACGTGGGCGGCGACTATCCGGAGTTAAAGGCGTATCTCATGCGATACAAGGAGGAGCAGCTTGGTTATACGGACTTTTTTGCGGGGCTGGATCTGTGACAACGGTTCAGCCATAGCGGTATTTTCTTAATTGTTTTTGAATATTCAAAATAATTCGTGACGAATGGAGATAGTTGTGCTATGCTTGAACAAATATTAAGGGAGTGTGGAAGAGTATGAGTATGACGCTGGAACAGGCACAGGCGAAGCTGGAGCGTTATGGACAGCAGCATGTGCTGAAATATTATGAGGAATTGTCGGGCGAGCAGAGACAGGTTTTGCTTGCCCAGATTGAGTCTACGGATATGAGTATCCTGGAGGCTTGTCTGCACAAGGAGGAGTTGGCGAAGAAAGGGGTAATCACACCTTTGGCGGCCATGCAGCTTGACGAGATTGCAGCCAATCGGGAGAGCTACACGAGAACGGGAACCACGGCGATCAAGGCGGGCAAGGTCGGCGCGGTACTGTTGGCGGGCGGTATGGGAACCAGACTGGGCTCTGATGACCCGAAGGGTATGTACAATGTGGGTGTTACAAGAGAGCTTTATATCTTCCAGTGTTTGATCAATAATCTCATGGATGTGGTGAAACAGACTGACACATGGATTCATCTCTTTGTGATGACCAGCGACAAGAATCATGACGCAACTGTCGGTTTTCTGAAAGAGAAAAATTTCTTCGGCTATCAGGCGGAGTATATTCACTTTTTTAAGCAGGAGATGGCGGCCGCCACAGATTATCAGGGGAAGATTTATTTGGAGGAAAAGGGCAGGCTTTCCACTTCTCCCAACGGAAACGGCGGGTGGTTTATCTCCCTGCAGAGGAACGGGCTGCTTGATCTGGTGCATGAGAAGGGCATTGAGTGGTTGAATGTCTTTGCGGTGGACAATGTGCTGCAACGCATTGCTGACCCTTGCTTTGTGGGGGCGGTGATTGAGAAGGACTGCGTGGTAGGCGCCAAGGTGGTGCGCAAAAACGCTCCCGATGAAAAGGTGGGCGTTATGTGTCTGGAGGATGGCAGACCCTCTATCGTGGAATATTATGAGCTCACGGACGAGATGCGGGAGGCTCGGGATGAGAAGGGGGATTATGCCTATTATTTCGGTGTGATTTTGAATTATTTATTTAAGGTGAAGGATTTGGAACAGATGATGGCCTCCAATATGCCGCTGCATATTGTGGAGAAGCAGATTCCCTATCTGGACGAGGCGGGGGAGCTGGTGAAGCCGGAGCAGCCCAATGGCTATAAATTTGAAAATCTGGTGTTGGATATGATTCATCAATTGGATTCCTGCCTGCCCTTTGAGGTAGAGCGGGAGCGGGAGTTCGCGCCAATCAAGAATGCCACGGGGGTGGATTCCGTGGAAAGCGCAAGAGAACTTTTGAAGAAAAATGGTGTCGTGCTGTAGGGTGCGGGGAAGGAGAGCGTATGAAGATTTTAGTGACGGGGGGTGCGGGCTTTATTGGAAGCCACACTGTGGTGGAGCTGCAGGAGGCAGGTTTCGACACAGTAGTGTTGGATAACCTGTGCAATGCCAGCGAGAAATCCTTGAAGCGTGTGGAGGCCATCACGGGAAAGAGCGTTCCTTTTTATAAGGCTGATATTCTGGACAGGGAAGCCCTAGAGCAGATTTTTGCAAAGGAGCAGATTGACGCAGTGATTCATTTTGCCGGATTGAAGGCGGTAGGGGAGTCCGTGCAGAAGCCCTGGGAGTATTATGAGAACAATATTGCGGGGACTTTGACTCTGGTGGATGTGATGAGAAAGCATGGAGTGAAAAATATTATTTTCTCATCCAGCGCAACGGTTTATGGCAACCCCGCGTTTATCCCCATCACTGAGGAATGCCCCAAGGGACAATGCACCAACCCTTATGGCTGGACGAAGTCCATGTTGGAACAGATCCTCTCGGATATTCAGAAGGCTGACCCGGAGTGGAATGTGATTTTGCTGCGCTATTTTAATCCCATCGGTGCACATAAGAGCGGTACGATGGGGGAGAATCCCAACGGCATCCCCAACAATCTGATGCCCTATATCACACAGGTGGCAGTGGGGAAGTTGAAGGAGCTGGGTGTGTTTGGCAATGATTACGATACGCCGGACGGCACGGGTGTGAGAGACTACATTCATGTGGTGGATTTGGCGAGAGGCCATGTGAAGGCGCTGCAAAAGATCGAGGAAAAGGCAGGGTTAAAGATCTACAACCTGGGAACCGGCGTGGGCTATAGCGTGCTGGATATTGTGAAGAATTTTGAGGAAGCCACGGGCGTGAAGATTCCCTATTCCATCAAACCCAGACGCGCGGGCGACATCGCGACCTGCTATTCCGACGCGAGCAAGGCGAAGGAGGAGCTTGGCTGGGAGGCCGAGTACGGCATCCGGGAGATGTGTGAGGATTCCTGGCGGTGGCAGAAGAACAATCCTAACGGGTATGAGGATTAAGGATGATATAATAAACAATTATGCCACATAAAGATACATGAAGATAAAGTGGCACAGGCTGCCGCCCATGACAAAGAGATGGAATACTTCATGGGAGCCAAAAGTCTTGTGCGTGGCATTAAAAAGCGGGAGTTTTAAGGCATAGATTACACCGCCTACGGTGTAAATAATGCCTCCCGCGAGAAGCCACAAAAACGCCGCAGTGGGCAGGGTATTCCACAGCTGTCCGAATACAAGCACACATACCCAGCCCATGGCGATATAAATCATTGAGGAAAACCACTTGGGGCATGTGACCCAGAATGCCTTGATCGTCATGCCTACAAGGGCGATGCCCCATACAAGAGTCAATAACGGATATCCCAGTTGACCGTCCAGAACGATAAGGCATACCGGTGTGTAAGAGCCGGCAATCAGGACAAAAATCATCATATGGTCTATTTTCTTGAAAATCTGTAAAGCTTTGCCGGACAGGTTGACACTGTGATAAGTGGCACTGGCTCCGTAAAGAAGTATCATGCTGCTGATAAAAATCGTCATAGCGGCGAAGTTAGCTCCCCCCGAAGAAAGCCCGGCCTTGACTAAAAGCGGCACAGCCGCAAAAATTGCCATGATCATAGCGATAAAATGTGTGATAGCACTTCCCGGTTCTCTAATCGTAATATTCATAATTATCCTCCTCTACCGTCAGGACATCGGCTCATTAGGGGCTTTGTCCCGTGTGGTTATATTATATGAAAAACAATGTGAAATATTAACCACAAACACTACAAGTAGTTTTTAAAACTATGTTCTATAATCTGAATATTACTATAGATGTTAGATATTGTCAATGGTAAATATGCTAATCTTCCTCAATCACCTGAAATTCTAAATAGTCAAAATTGACAGTTTCCATGAAGCTGTCCTGGTCAAAGCGCGTTTTGGCATGGCGCTTGAATTCTGTGATATTTTTATCCAACCAGATCGGTTGTCCCAAATCAAACTGATGGCAGACCTCCTCCAATGCCCGAAAGACCTTGTGAGTGCGGGTATCCTGATCAGTGTCTTCTATGACCGTGTCACATAACATATGGTTGTCCCGAAATTCTTTTGCCCAAATGCGCATGTGTAACCTCCTTATTTCAAATTTTTCTTTCTTATTTTATCTTGTATGATATGGAATGGCAATGTTTTTTGCAATGCAAACTTAATCGTAAAAGACGTGAATATACCTGTGTTTTCGGCATATACATATAAAGTGGCGGATTTACAATAGTCAAAACTGCCAACAAAATAAAAAAAAGGATTAAAATTTTGTGAAATATATACATTTTTGTTCAGAACTGTGGTATAATCAATTTATTATCAGAAATAAGGTGCCGGGTGGCAACCGATATACACGGGAACTATATAATAACTATGGAGTTAAAGAAGGAATTGGCAAAGGAGTAAGTATGGATTTAAGGGAAGTAAACGGAGAGGGCATCGACAGCTGGCAGGAGGTAACATTGGTTTACAATGCGGCTCTCAGACAGATAGAGACCAAGATGGAGATACTCAATGATGAGTTCCAGCATGTGCATCAATACAATCCCATTGAGCATATCAAGGCGCGCATCAAGACACCGGAGAGTATTGTCAAGAAGCTGAAACGCCATGGACATGAGTCAACAATCGATAATATGGTCAAGCATGTGAATGATATTGCGGGCATCCGTGTGATTTGTTCTTTTACCTCGGATATTTACCGCATTGCGGAAATGATCAGCGAGCAGAAGGACATTCGGGTGATTTGCGTCAAGGATTATATTACATATCCCAAGCCCAGCGGCTACAAGAGTTACCACATGATAGTGACGGTGCCGGTATATCTGTCGGATCGTATTGTGGATACCAAGGTTGAAATACAGATCCGCACGGTTGCCATGGATTTTTGGGCGAGTCTGGAGCATAAGATACATTACAAATTCGAGGGGGATGCGCCGGAGCATATTCGCAACGAATTGGTGGAGTGCGCCCATATGGTGTCGGATTTGGATGCCAGAATGCTGTCATTGAACGAGGAAATATTAAACTTAAGTCAGGTCGAGGAGTGCTGATAAAAAGTGTGATGGACAGAGGAGTGCCCGGATACCTTTCAGCACCCGGGCTATTATGAAAAAATTATCTAATGTCTTATCTGTATCTGAGATAAAGTATAGCAAGTGAATATGAACAAAGTATGAACACACTGTAAATACTTGGTTAATGTTACCAAAACATATCAGGAACAGGAGAAAAAACGTGCAATATGCACAAAAATACTGGATATATTAACATCTTTGTTCCAATATAAGTTGTCAGTGTGCGGAAAAAATGGTACAATGAGTCCATATTCATGACAGGAAAGGTATCGTGTCAACTTTTGATTCTATGTACGCTGAAGTGTACAGAATTAAGGCACAATAGCTTGATTACGGAGGGAAATTTATGGATACTTTTATGGACAAGCTGGCACAAAAATTTACTGCGCAGGAAATGATCAAGGCGAACGCGGCGGCCGAAACCGAGGAGATGAACAGATTGAGAGCGCAGGTACAGGAGTATACGGAATGCCTGAATCGCATGCAGAAGATTTGTGCAGAGATAGAGCAGACAGCCGCGGAGGCAAAGGGGAAGGTGGATTCCGCCCAGTTGAACACGGATGAGCTCAGGGTGCAGCTTTTGGAAATTCAGCAAAATATGCAGACATCCGCATTGGAGAGTGACGGTATCGGCGGGAGTGTGCTGGCGGAGCAGCTGGACGTTTTACGGACTGCGCAGGCGGAACAGTTTGACAGCCTGCGGAGCGAGCAGACATTGCAATTCAACAGTTTACGGAACGAGCAGGCGCAGCAGATCAACAGCCTTAAAAGTGAACAGGCGCAACAGCTTGACAGTTTTAAAAGTGAGCAGGCGCAGCAGTTCAGCAGTTTTAAAAGTGAGCAGGCACAACAGCTTGACAGTTTGAAGAATGAACAGGCGGCTCAGGTAAACAGCTTGAGAACGGATCAGACAGAACAGTTTGACAGACTGAAAAGTGCCCAGGATCTTGGCTTTCTCAATATGCAGGACGCTCAGCTCGATCAAATGGAGGGGCTGCGTGGTATCCTGGATCACCAGATCAACGGCATCAAGGATGTGCAGGCACAGCAGTTGGAGGACATTCGTGGCTTACAGGCGCAGCAGCTTGAGAGTATCCGGGGGTTGCAGCAGAATCAGCTGGATGGCTTCAAGGGGATTCAGGATGCCCAGTTTGAAACATTGAAAGGTTCCATCGAGGATCAGCTTGACAGTGTGCGAAGTATGGTGAAGACACAGGTGAGCGGTATTAAGAGTGGGCAAGAGAGCCAGTTGGAGAGCATTCACAGTGAATTGGAGACACAAAAGAATCTGCTGGAGACACAGCTTGGCGAGATGAAGACGAATCTGGAGTCCCAGCTGAACAACTCCAATGAGTTTATGCACAAGGAGTGTGTGAAGGTATATCGAAATGTGCAGGCTGTGGTTGGCGAGGAAAATAATAGGCAGAGTGACAGTCTGGAACTTATGATCAGACCCGTGAACGCAAAGGTGAAGAGTGTGTTTTCCGTATCTGTTGCTGCATTGGTGTTTTCTCTGCTCAGCGTGGTACTGCAGTTGTTGAGTATGTTGAAGATTTTTTAAGAAAGTATGGTTGTTGATATGGCAAAGGAGATTTGGAAGCCGGGCAATATGCTGTATCCTCTGCCCGTTGTGATGGTGAGTGTTGCGGATCTAAATGGCAAAAATAATATTATCACTCTGGCATGGGTGGGGACAATTTGTTCCGAGCCGCCCATGGTGTCGATTTCCGTGAGGCCGGAGAGGTATTCCTATCCAATCCTGAAGGAGACCGGTGAATTTGTCATCAACCTGACCACGAAAGAGCTGGTGTTTGCCACGGACTACTGTGGTGTGAAGAGCGGACGGGACACAGACAAGTTCAGGGAGATGAACTTGACGGCGTATCCTGCCTCAGAGGTTAGGGCACCCTTGATTGCCGAGAGTCCGGTAAATATTGAATGCAGGGTGAGAGAGGTCAAAGCTTTAGGGTCTCACGATATGTTTTTGGCTGATGTGGTGGCTGTTCACGCAGATGAACGCTATATGGATGAGAATCACAAATTCCACTTGGATCAGGCGGAACCGATTGTCTATTCCCATGGGACGTATTTCTCCTGCGGAGAACCGCTGGGTACTTTTGGTTATAGCGTACGTAAGAAGTAGATGAATTATGGAAATCAGCATTTGATCGCTATGACGGGGTGTCTGATTTTGGGGAGTCCAGAAGGCTCCCCCTTTTTATGGCATCTTTGCCATAGCGGGATCGTATACTGTCCAGTGCGGCATCCAGCTTTTGCTGCTTCTCTGATTGGGGGGCAATATAATCAAAGAGGTTTAATTGTATAGGGGCGTCTTCCTCCACGAGCTTTGTGGCACGTATGCCAAGGAGTCGGATGGGCGTGCCGTTCCAAAGCTCGTCAAAGAGCGCGCGGGCGTGCTGATAAATGATGTCTGTGGATGCCGTAGGAGTATTTAATGGCATTTGATGGGACACCGACTGGAAATTATTGTATTTGATTTCCGTGCATAGGGATGCTGCCATACTGTGGGCAGATCGAAGTCGTTTTCCCACAGATTCCGAGAGCTCCAAAAGCACAAGACAAGCCGCCTCCCTGTCAATCACATCTTCTGTCAGGGTGGTGGAATTGCCGATTCCCTTGGCCTTGGCATGCTGCGTCTCCACAACAGATTCATCGCGGCCGTTGGCAAAGTTCCAGAGGGTAATGCCCTGGCTTTTCAGATGCGCCTCCAAAATCTTCGGGTCTGTGGCGGCGAGTTCGCCAATCGTGAGGATGCCAAGCTTTTTCAGGGTTTCCGCGCTGGAATGACCGCAAAGAAACAATTCGCTCACAGGGAGAGGCCACAGCTTGTCAGCAATCTCGTTATGATAGAGCGTATGCACCAGATTGGGTTTCTTGAAATCGGACGCCATCTTGGCCAGCACTTTTCTGTCAGAGATGCCCACATTGACCGTAAATCCAAATTTTTCATAGATAGAATCCTTGATTGTCGCGGCGGCGATTTCCGGCGAGGCATAGATTGACGCAATCGGGGTATAATCCATATAGCACTCATCAATGCTGACCTGCTCAATATCAGGGCAGATATCAGACAAAAAATCCATGAGGCGGTGACTGTATTCACGATAGAGACTATGGTTTGGCGCTGCGATGACCAGATTGGGACATTTGCGCAGAGCGTTCACTACGGGCTCTCCGGTTTGGATACCATAAGCCTTGGCGGGAATGGATTTGGCGAGGACAACACCATGCCGGCTGGATACGTCTCCCCCTATGATGGAGGGAATCAGGCGCAGGTCTGTCTCCTTTCCGGCGGACAGATATTCCAAGGCAGTCCAGCTTAAAAACGCGGAATTGACATCAATGTGAAATATGATTTGGTTTTTCATAAAAATACTCCGGATGATTACCTGTTTTGTGCAACAGTTCATAAGTGAAATAATTTATAATCAGTGCTTTGTGTGCAAGCACCCATGCACAGCTTACAAATTATTTCATGGCTGAACTGTTACCCATTATATTTTAACTCAAATAAGAACCACTTTACAAGCATTATAAATATTGGTAGAATGTAAACTGTTACAGTGTTGCTCAATGCCGCTGGGGTAATGAGCGTCTGGATCTGCATTCTCACAGAAGGAAAAAATTTATGAATTTTCTCACGAAAAAATTAAAACTTACATATGTTGAAATGACATTCCTGACCCTGTTTGTCTGCATGTTGTTTTTAGAGGGTTATAAGGGCTTTGAAGCTTCCGGACAAAATTATTTTCATATATTTTTGAACGGAGAGGAGATTGGCGCCGTGGCGGACGAGGACACGGCGAGGAAACTTTTGATAGAGGCCCGCAGGGAGCTTGCGTCCACGAGCGACGAACTGATTTTTATCGAGGCGGACATGACCGTGGAGGGCGAGGAGGCACTCTGGGGGGCGCTGGACAAGGAAGAGACCATACGTTCCCGCATGACGGAAGTTCTGCGAAGGAATATCAAAGAGACGATGCATCGGTCATACACGTTGAAGGTGAACGAGTACATGGTCAATCTGGGCAGTGCGAACGAGGTGCAGAGGCTGCTGCAGGCGGCAGTTGACAAATATGACAGCGAAGGTTTGTTTCATGTGGAGCTCTCCCGGGACACAAACAGGGAGCTTGGTGCCCTGACGGCAAATGTGATGAGGAAAGAGGACGAGAGCGAAGAACAGGTTTCCGGCTATGTGGCCGCCGGGGTGGAGGCTGTCATGGCGCAGATAGGAAAGAATGTGTACGATGGCAGAGAGAAAGGTTTCGAGGACTATGACCTGGGGCTGAAATCCATGAATTTTGCGGAGGAAGTGGAGATTGTGGAGGCGTATCTGCCGGAGAGTCAGCTTTCCACCTTGGAGCAGGCGATTGATGAGGTCATCAAGGAGCGGGAGACGCCCAGCGAGTACACAATCGTGTCAGGCGACACACTTTCGGAAATCGCCATAAAGGTCAATATTCCCATAGACAAGATTGTGGAGCTCAACAGCGACAAGCTGGAAAATGAGAATTCTACGATCCGTGTGGGGGACAAGCTGATCATCACCGTGCCGGAGCCGGAGCTTTCCGTGGAGCGCATGGAAGAGAATTATTATGAAGAAAGCTATCACGCGGACATTATTTATATAGAAAATGATAATTGGTACACCAATCAGACGGTAGTGCATCAACAGCCATCCACGGGATTTCGCAAAATTGTGGCGGATGTGTATTATCTGAACGACAAGGAGGTCTCCAGAGAGATTTTAAAGGAAGAAGTCTTGATGGAGGCGGTTCCCAAGATTGTGGAGCGCGGAACGAAGATTCCACCCACGTATATCAAACCAATCTCCGGTGGCAGACTCTCTTCGTCCTTTGGCAGACGAAATGCGCCCACCAAGGGAGCCAGCACTTACCATAAGGGCGTTGACTGGGCGGTTCCCACTGGAACGGCTGTATATGCATCCTGTGGCGGTACGGTCGCAAGAGCGGGCTGGGGAAGCGGCTACGGTTATGTGGTGTATATCAATCATGAGGACGGCAAGCAGACTCGCTATGGACATCTGTCCAAAGTGTTGGTGAAAGCGGGGCAGACAGTAAAACAAGGCGAGCGGATCGCGCTGAGCGGCAACACCGGTGTGAGCACAGGACCTCACTTGCACTTTGAGATTCTCGTGAATGGGACTGCGGTGAATCCGCTGAATCAGCTGAATTAAGTAAAATTGCTGTAACTATTCAGACCCATTCGCAAAATGCTGCTACGCAGCTCCCATTTTCCTATAAATTCGCTTGGTTCTGAACGGTTACAAATTGCTTTTATGGGAAGAATATGGTAAAATATAGCTGTTGAATTTACGAAAGCGAGGCCATTATGTTAAATAACAAAGTTGTTTTGATCACAGGCGGAACGGGGAGCTTTGGTAAGGCGTTTACCAAATATGTGCTGACCCACTATACGCCCAAGAAGATTATTATTTATTCCAGGGACGAGTTCAAGCAGTTCCTCATGCAGAATGAATTTAAAGAGTACGCGGACAAGCTTCGTTTCTTTATCGGGGACGTGCGGGATAAGGAGCGTCTGGTCAGGGCGTTGGAGGGTGTGGATTATGTGATACACGCCGCTGCCTTGAAGCAGGTGCCCGCCTGCGAGTACAATCCCAACGAGGCGATCAAGACCAATATCCACGGCGCGCAGAATGTAATTGACGCTTCTCTGGATACCGGTGTGAAGAAGGTGGTGGCATTGTCCACGGACAAGGCGGTGAATCCGGTAAATCTTTACGGCGGTACGAAGCTGGTTTCGGACAAGCTGTTTATTGCGGCGAATGCCTATGCCGGGGTTAAGGATATCTGCTTTTCCATCGTGCGCTACGGCAATGTGGCAGGAAGCAGGGGCTCCGTCATCCCCAAATTTTACGATATGATTAAAAACGGCTGCACGGAGCTCACCGTGACAGATTATCGCATGACGCGCTTCTGGATCAGTCTGCAGGAGGGTGTGGAGCTGGTGATCAAGGCGTTGGAGGAGTCCACAGGAGGAGAGACCTTTATCTCTAAGATTCCTTCTTTCAAAATCACGGATCTTGCGGAGGCGATGCTACCCGGATGCAAGACAAAGGAGATCGGCATCTATCCCGGCGAGAAGCTTCACGAGATTATGGTGACAGTGGAGGACTCCCTGACCACCTATGAATATGATAAGCATTTTATTGTTTATCCTCAGGTGAAATGGAATAGCAAGCAGAAGATCAACGAGTCCGGCAAAAAGGTTGAGGAGGGGTTCTCTTACAGCTCCGGCAATAATACGGAATGGTTGAGCGTGGAGCAGATTCGCGAACGCTTAAAAACGCTTGATTTGGAGAAATGAGATGAATGAATTGGCAATTTATGGTGGGGCTCCCGTGAGGGAGACCCCCCTTCATTATGGAAAACAGTATATTGATCAGGCGGATGTGGATGCGGTTGCCAAGACATTGACAAGCCCTGCACTTACCGGCGGGCCTGAGATTGCACAGCTTGAGGGTAAGCTCTGTGAGATTACCCATGCAAAATACGCGGTGGTGGTGAGCAACGGAACGGCGGCGCTCCATCTGGCGGCTCTGGCAGCGGGTTTTAAGGAAGGGGACGAGGTCATTGTCAGTCCCATCACCTTTGCCGCTTCCGCCAACTGCATCCTCTATGTGGGGGCAAAACCTGTGTTTGCGGACATTAATCCCGAGACATACAACATAGACCCTGCCTCCATAAGAAAACTGATCACGCCCCGCACCAAGGGAATCGTGGCGGTGGATTTCACAGGACAGGCGGTGGAATTGGACGAGATACGGGCAATCTGTCAGGAACATCATTTGCTTTTGATTGAGGACGCTGCCCATGCCATCGGCACAAAGTATAAGGAGCGGCCTGTGGGCAGTATTGCCGATATGACCTGTTTTAGCTTCCATCCGGTGAAGACTGTCACCAGCGGGGAGGGCGGCGCCATCACCACCAATGATGAACAGCTCTACCGCAAGCTTTTGCGCCTTCGCAGCCATGGAATCACCCGAAACCGGGACGAGATGGTGCATCCCACGGACGCAGCGTGGTACAATGAACAGGTGGAGTTGGGGTTCAATTACCGGTTGACGGATATTCAGGCGGCGCTGCTCATCAGCCAGCTGGACAAGCTGGAGATGTTTGCGGCAAGACGCAGAGCGATCGTGACAAAATACAACGAGGCCTTTGCTCAGATGCCGGAGATACAGGTGCAGCGGGAGATTGTGGAGTCAGATACCACGAGGCATCTCTATATTTTGCGGCTGAGACTGGAGAAATTAAAGTGTGACAGAAGACAATTCTTTGACGCCCTGTGCGCGGAGAATATTGTTCCACAAGTACACTATCTTCCCGTTTATTGGCATTCCTATTATGAAAAGCTCGGCTACGGGAAAGGTCTTTGCCCCAACGCGGAACAGTACTACCAAGAGTCCATGAGTCTTCCCCTGTACTATTCCCTGTCAGACACAGAGGTGGAAGATGTCATCACCGCGGTGAGAAAGCTGGTGGACTATTTCCGCATATGACATAACAGTTCGGTCATAGCTGCTCAGCTGGGCCAAACTGTGGCGGATTGCGATTCAACAGCTTATACGAAGCAGTGTCGCCTTCCCCTGAATGCGCGTGGGAGCCGAGTCGGCAGGCAGAAAGACACAGCTTCCCTTGATAAAAGGCAATGTTTCTGTTTCCGCAGAGGGCGCATCCTCTTGGGATTCCAAGACCTCTGTCTCTGTCAAAAGTACGCCTTCTCCCTCCACGCAAAGCAGAATCTGAAAAGAATGTTCTGTGGTGGAGCAATCAGGGGCATTCGGCGGAGCGGTGTTGATCAAAAGCCTTTCCACCTGAAAATATTTGCAGAGGCACAACAGCTCGGAAGCATATCCGGGGCGGTAGCGCAGCACACGTATGGGCTGACGCGGGGCATTGCTGCTTTTATAGTTTAACACTTGCATGGCGTTCTCGATATGAAGAGGACGCTTTTGTCCGTTTTTGTCCCGTCTTTCATAGTCAAAAAGCCGGTAAGTCAGATTGGAATTTTCCTGCACCTCCGCCAACAGCACTCCGGCACCGATGGCATGGACAGTCCCCGCTTCAATGAAAAACATATCATCCTTTTGGACAGGCACCTTTTGAAGATACTTTTCTATCGTACCATGTGCAAGGCTGTCAAGGAGGAGCTGTTCGTCCATATCCCGGTTAAATCCATAGATCAGGTGGGCATTCGGCTTCGCGTCCAGCACATACCACATCTCTGTCTTGCCAAGGGATCCGTTTTCGTGGGTTTTGGCAAAGTCGTCATCAGGGTGCACTTGCACTGACAAGCTTTGTGCCGCATCAATCAGCTTGACCAGTACAGGCAGCTCGCAGATTTTTGCCTGTGGATCCTGTGAGCAGGAGCTCATCACTGTGACAGGGTGGCTTCCCAGATATTCCGGATGCTGCGTGATGACTTGATTTAAGGTCATGCCCTGATGCCTGCCGCTCGCCACGATGCTGGGGCCGTCCGGGTGGGTGGAGCATTCCCAGGTTTCTGCCAAGGGTGCCAGGTCAATATTTTTGTGAAAATCCGAATTTAATCGATTGCCGCCCCAGAGATAATCCTTGCCCGCAGGGGCGAGCAGGAAGGGTTTATTCTGTAAGTTCATGTTTTTGCTTGTCATGGACGCTGATATCTTTGCCCAACTGAACCTCCATAATCTTTAATTCCGTGTCAGCGATAATCGTATGGCGGCAGCCTGCCTGCATGGTGATGACGTCTCCCGCCTGAACGGCTTGTTCCATGCCATCCACAATGGTGCGGCCTTTGCCGGAGATGATTGTCCACATCTCGTCCCGCCTCTCATGGCTGTGATAGTTCATACGGTGTCCGGGCTTTAATGTCACTTTGATGGTGAGGCTTTCCTCCTCCACATCCAGCACACGAAAGCTGCCCCAGGATTTGTCCGCAAACATGACCTGCTGGTCTATGGCGTCCACATAGGGCTTGATATAGCTGGATTGATTCTTGTCGGATACCAGAATCCCCTCAGGGCTTGCGGAGATTACCACGTCCTTCAAACCCATGCACAGGATGGGCATATCCAGATCATTCACCACATGAACGTTTTCACAGGTCTCATCCAAAATGGCATTGCCCACACAGTTCTCGTCCATGGCTTCCGTCAGGGTGTTCCATGTGCCGATATCCTTCCACTGGCCGTTAAAGCGCATGACCTGAATCTCGGGCTCTTTTTCCACCACGGCATAGTCAAAACTTATCTTGACAAGTGTGTCATATTTGTCGAACAGATCCTGATAATCTGTATAATCAATTAATTCATGGGCGCGGGAGAGTAAGTAGCCAAGTTTACATGCGAAAACACCGCCATTCCAAAGGGCTCCCTGTGCAATGTACTTCTCTGCCGTGGCAGCGTCAGGCTTTTCCTTGAAGGTCTTCACTCTGGCAACAGGAAGGTTGTCCTCGGGGATAATATAGCCATATTTTTCACTGGGATAGGTGGGCTCAATTCCCATCAGTACCAAATTGGCGGACATGCCATCAGCCTGCATGCTTAACTTTTGCAGGGTTTCAAAATAATCCGTGTCCACATAAGGGTCCACAGGACAGATGACCACGGCTTCGTTTGGGTTAATGCCTCTCACATCATGAAGATATGTGGCCGCCAGCGCGATGGCGGGAAAGGTGTCCCGTCTGCAGGGCTCCACACAGATGCCCACATCCTCCCCCAATTGGTTGTGGATGGCCGACACCTGGGATTTGGAGGTTGCGATTGTGACATTCGCGTCAGGATCTACGCTGCGAATCTGGCGGTAAACCCTTTGCACCATGGATTCATAGTCGCCGTCAGGAGTTTTAAACAGCTTGATAAATTGTTTGGAGCGGATGTCGTTGGAGAGCGGCCAAAGCCTCTTTCCCGACCCGCCGGAGAGTAAAATGATATTCATATTGTTTTCTATCCTTCCTGATTATATTGATAGATACGGCAAATTTATTGTGTTGACAAATTTGTTGTCAATATTAACGTTCCGCACGCATGGGATTATTCAGGAAATCCTGATAGGTCAAGCGGATGCCCTCCTCCAGTTCCGTCTGATAATGCCATCCTAGGTTTTCCAGCTTGGACACATCCAATAGCTTTCTGGGAGTGCCGTCGGGCTTGTCAGTATCCCATTTGATCTCGCCTTGATAACCGATCACTTTGGCGGTGAGCTCCGTCAGTTCCCGAATGGTCAGCTCTTTGCCCGTGCCCACATTCACGGTTTCATTGCCGGAATAATGGTTCATGAGAAAAACGCAGGCGTCAGCCAAGTCGTCCACATAGAGAAATTCTCGAAGAGGAGAGCCGGTGCCCCAGCAGGTAACGCTGTCAAGTCCCGCTTCCTTGGCTTCGTGGAAACGGCGGATCAGCGCGGGCAGCACATGACTGTGGGTGGGATGATAGTTGTCATTGGGACCGTAGAGATTGGTGGGCATGGCGGAAATATAGTCGGTGCCGTACTGTCTGTTTAAATATTCGCAATATTTCAAGCCAGAAATCTTCGCCAACGCATATGCCTCGTTTGTCTGCTCCAATGCCGAGGTCAAGAGACAACTCTCCGGCATGGGCTGCGGCGCCATGCGGGGGTAGATGCAGGAGGAGCCAAGAAAGAGCAGCTTCTTACATCCATTTTGCCATGCGGAGTGTATGACATTCATTTCCAAAATCATATTGTCATACATAAAATCAGCCAATGCTTCTGAGTTTGCCACAATGCCGCCTACCTTCGCCGCCGCCAAAAAGACATAATCCGGTTTCTGAGCGGCAAAGAATTCTTCCACATCTGCCTGCCTGCACAGATCAAGCTCGCTGTGGCTCCTGGTAATGATGTTGTGGTATCCCTGCGCCTCCAATGCGCGGACAATCGCAGAGCCCACCATGCCCCTATGCCCCGCCACATATATCTTTGCATTCTGTTCCATCATAATTGTAATTATCCTTTCTGTAATCGCTTAAATTGCTGCGTCCGGCTGGGCACTGAGGAAGGCAGCCTCCCTGCGTGCCAACGCCCTGTCGTGCTCCGCCATGATGCGCACCAATTCCTTGTAAGGGGTTTTCTGTGGATTCCAGCCGAGTATCGTCTTGGCTTTCGTGGGGTCTCCCCAGAGATTGTCCACATCCGTGGGGCGGAAAAACAAAGGATTGACACACACCAGCATCTTCCCAGTGGAAGCGTCATACCCCTTTTCGTCCAAGCCCTCCCCTTCCCAGCGAAGCGTTATGCCGTTTGCTGCGAAGGCATTCTCCGTGAAGTCCCGCACGGTATGCTGTTCTCCGGTGGCTATGACAAAATCCTCCGGGGTATCATGCTGCAGCATCAGCCACATGCATTCCACGTAATCCTTGGCATAGCCCCAGTCTCTCAGGGAATTCAGATTTCCCAGCTCCAGATGCTCCTGTATCCCCTCCGCAATGCGCCCTGCGGCCAGCGTGATTTTTCTGGTGACGAAATTGTCTCCCCTGCGCTCGGACTCATGGTTGAACAAAATCCCGTTCACGGCAAACATATGGTAGGCGGTTCGATACTCCTTTACAATCCAGAAACCATACTGCTTTGCCACCGCATAAGGGCTGTAAGGGTAAAAGGGGGTCGTCTCCTTTTGTGGGGATTCCGTCACCTTGCCGTAGAGCTCGGAGGTGGATGCCTGATAGATTTTAGTTTTCTCTATCAATCCAAGGATGCGCACCGCCTCGAGAATTCGCAGGACGCCCAGAGCGTCCACGTCACAGGAATATTCCGGTACGTCAAAGGATACCTGCACATGGGATTGGGCGGCAAGATTATAGATTTCATCGGGCTGTACCAAATTGATAATGCGGATGAGCGAGGAGGAATCCGACAAGTCTCCCTCGTGCAGCGTGACAGCCTTGGCTGCGATCAGGTGATCTATGCGCGCGGTGTTGGAGAAGGAAGCGCGGCGGATGATGCCATGTACCTCATAGCCTTTTTCTAACAGGAACTCCGCCAGATAGGAGCCGTCCTGTCCCGTGATGCCGGTGATCAGTGCTTTTTTCATGAAATAGCCTCATTTCTGCGTTTTTGCGCTTGTAATCATAATTCATAGGAGTATTTTATATGTCTAGAAATATGATTTTAAGGGTATATTTTGAGAATCTCTAGCATTATATTGACTTTCATGGTATAATACGACCATATTCAAGGCAGGAAACGGCCGAATGGCCATAGTAGTTACAATTTGATGAAGAGAGGCAGATTCCTATGGATCCTACATTGTTTGACGGAACGCTGGTCAAATCCAACCGCATCATATATACACCGGCGGACTTTGCAAAGGCGAATCTCATCCATTTGCAGGAGGTCGGGGAGTTGCGTGCCCAGAGACCTCACACCAGCAGGCGCAAGAATCTGGCTTCCTACCTTTTCTTCATGGTGCTCGCGGGGGAGGGCAGTTTAGAGTATGGCGGCGAAGTGTATGCCTTGCAGGAGGGGGATTGTGCGTTTGTGGACTGCCGCAGGGCATATGCACACAGTTGTTCGGAGAAGCTTTGGAGTCTCAAATGGGTTCATTTTTATGGGCCTAACATGGGCAGTATTTACAATAACTACATGGAGCGCGGAGGACGGCCTGTTTTGACACCGCCGGATGGGGAGCGGTATGAACAACTGCTGGATGAAATATACGGTATTGCTGCTTCCGACTCTAACATCAAGGATATGCAGATTTGTGAGAAGTTAACCTCGTTGTTGACACTGCTTGCGGAGCATGGGCTGATGGCGGGGCAGGCAGGGAATCAGGACGCGTTCCGGCAGGGAGGCTCCGCCAAGAGACAGAATCTTCAGGCGGTAAAGGAATATCTGGATGAACATTTCGACCAAAAGGTGACATTGGATTTGTTGTCGGAACTTTTTTATATCAATAAATTCTACCTGACACGGATTTTTAAGGAGCAGTTTGGGGAGACGGTCACCGCCTATCTGCTTCAGGTGCGCATCACGCAGGCGAAGCAGCGTCTGCGCTTTACGGACAAATCCATCGAGGAGATCGCCCACGAATGTGGTATGCATGACGCCAATTATTTCTCGAGGATGTTTAAGAAGGTGGAGAAGGTGACCCCGGGGGAATTTCGGCATATGTGGTAGAATAAGTCCATACTCAGGGCAGGAAACGATAGGCTGTCCATCAATACCATGATTGAATTTCATAGGATGAGCGAAGGGATAGGAAGAGGCGGAGAGGGATGTCTATGAAGGCGGAAAAAAAGAATTTATTAATTGATTATGGGATATTTGCATTGCTACTGTTGGCAACGCTGGCAGTCACCTTTCTGTTGTTTTACCGTCAGTGTGTGGAAAGTATGCTCGCAAGCGGTCTGTACCATTCGGACATGAAGGCTTATATTCTGGAGATGCAGGGGCTGGACAGCGGCTACAGCTTTCCCTATCCCATTCTTTTTAAAACCGCGGCTTTCTTTCATTTGTTTACCGGTGCGGAGATGGCGATGGCCATTGCCACGACCCTGCTGAACGGCCTTGGGATTCTGGTGACAAAGCTTGCGCTGAACAGGCTTGTCAAGAACAGGCTTGTTCTGACAGAGCTTTCGGGGCGATTCAAGGGACGGGAGTGGATTGCGGGAATGTTGTTGAGCCTCACCGCAGTCTCGCTGTTTTTTATCTCTATGGTGTATCCTCCCGCGGGAATCTATCTGCCTGGCATTAAATACAATTATTTGGGAGTGTTTACGGCGAATCCCTTTCACAATGCCACCTATATGGCGGCACGACCCTTTGCCATTCTCGCCTTTCTGTGGTATGTAAAGCTGTTGGATACCTATGAGCAGGGCGGGGATCGGAGAGATTATCTTTTCTTTTCTATCTTTTTGCTGCTCGCCACCATGACGAAGCCCAGTTTTACGATCGTGCTGGTGGGAGCCGCGGGGCTGATCATGCTCTATCGCTTGTTTCGTTCCAGATTCAAAAATTTCAAGAATACAATGCTGCTGGGGGTCACCTTTCTCCCTACCTTTGTGGATTTGCTATATCAATTCAAGGGAGTGTTCGTGCCCGAGGAGGGCGCTGAGGGCGGAATCGGATTCTGCCTGGGGGATATCTGGCGGCTATACTGTGACAATATCCCGCTGGCGGTGGGGCTGGCGGTGGGTTTCCCCATTCTGGTGCTTTTGTTGAATTATAAGGAATTAAAAAACGATACGATGTATCGCTTCTCATGGCAGATTTACCTCATGAGCTTTGCCATGGCGTTCCTGCTCTATGAGAAAGGATTTCGGGCGCCGGATTTTAATTTTTCATGGGGTTATATGTATGGCATTTTCTTCGCGTTTCTGGGCAGCGTCACGGTGCTGTGGCGCGCCACGGCCGCTGGAAAGAGACCGCTTCTCTTGGGTGTACAATGGCTGGCTTTTGCGTGGCATCTGGTCAGCGGGTTGTATTATTTTTACGGAATCTTTCAAGGAAGGATGTACTATTAATCCCTATGCCGCTTGCGGCATATATCCCGCAAGCGGTATAAGGGAGAAGCAGCAGGCTGTATAGGAAAATATAGCGTGCGTTGGCCTCCCAGATCATATGGAACAAGAAACCGCCAAACGTCCCGATGATGCCAAGCCACTCATAGAGATGACAGGGAGAATCAGGGCTTTTCTTTTGTTTTCGCAAGGTCAAAATCACGCAGAGCAGGCATCCAAAGTAGATGATATTCTGGTAGATATTGCAGTAACCGATATAGAGCCGGCTGTGTTCTCCAGAGTACACAGACTCCACCGCGGGGAGTCTTCCGCCGAAGGTGGCGAGGGTTGCCTGGCGGCTGGCATAGGTGCCGTCCGCCCACTGGGAGAGATATTTGCCCCAATAAAAGTCCGCGGCGTCGTCGATGTGTTCACGAAAATAAGCGGTGCGCTCTGCGATATACTCGCGGCTGAGTTGTACCGTAGCAGCGGTGTCCATGCCGGTCTCCTGATAGGTGTCAAAATTAAAACCGTTATACCAGCCGTTGCCCCGGGAGGATTCCTGCATACCCATGGCAAAATAAGCCATGGAAGGCACGCCGGACTTTAACGTGTTGCCGGCCCGATATTCATAAAAACGCTCCGTGATGGGCAGAATGCTCAGGGAGCATATCACACAGAGCAGGGAAAACAGGAAGAGTCCATATCGCCTGCTCTCCTGATACGCAGGGGTGCGTAATGTATCTTGCTGCTTTGCAGCACGCACCCCGCGCACCCCCTCCAACAGTGTCACGAGCACCACGGCGATCATGATGACAAGGGAGTTCTTGCGAAGCATCACGGACAGGGTAAAGGCGATCAGACTGACGGTGGCAGAACTCTTTTGCTTATTTGGTGATTTTAACAATTTTATCAGATAATAGAGCCCGATGGACAGGGCGGCAAAAGAGGGAATCTCCCCATAGACAAAGGAGCTATACATGATCAGGGGCAGGTCGGCGCCCGCCAAAACCAGATAGATACAGTCAATCCGCTCATCTTCCCAGAGAAGATGTACACAAAGAGATTGATAATATACAATGACACAGGTCAATACTACATAGAGACATTTGATAAAATGATAGGCATGTAAATCCGTGGGCAGCAGCTTCCACAGTCTGATGATCAGCTCAAAGAAGGCCATCAGTCCCACCTGTTGAGGATAATAGGAGAGATAGGAGTCCGTGGGGTGGATGACCGAGGTGTTGCCCAGAGCCATGTCTTCGGCGGCAGAGTAGACAGACCAGGCGTCCGCCGCGGGAGCAGTTCTGCCAAAGAGGATGAGGATGCCCCCAAGGAGCATGATCCACCCGAACACACAAACCTGTAGGATTTGTTTAGAACGTTTTGGATTTTTATTCACGGGGCGAACCAACAAGAGCAGGATTGCGATTCCAAGACCCATGCCAAGAATTTGAAAGAGCGGATTGTCCACGGCGGTCAGCACTTTCTGGCTCACCATGTCATCTGCATAACATGTGAAGAAAAATCCGCTCACAAATAAAAGCCCTGTAAATAACAGCGCAAGAATCTGTATAAAGCCGCAGGCAAAGCGATAAATCCTGTTGGAGAAGGTTTTTATAAGTGTTTCTGTTTTCATAAGGATTATTATATCAAAAAATAGTGGCTGTAGGAAGAAAATTATGGTAAAATGTGTAAAATACTATCACAGTTCAGACGCTTTTATGAATATGAGGGCTGAACTGTTGTATAATCTTGGAAGCAGAAATTTGGAAAATTAGAAGAAGAAAAGGACAGAGCATGGATAAAATTGCCATATTGATACCCTGTTATAACGAAGAGAAGACCATCACCAAGGTGGTGACAGACGTTCGTCAGGCTTTGCCTGAG
Source organism: uncultured Lachnospiraceae bacterium (assembly GCA_947175035.1). GTDB lineage: Bacteria > Bacillota > Clostridia > Lachnospirales > Lachnospiraceae > Acetatifactor. The sequence goes on from CAMWLG010000003.1 coordinate 58,120, forward strand.
GCGGCGGTCTATGTATATAATAATAACTCCGTGGACAAGACCGTTGAGCTTGCGGAGCAGGCTGGCGCCATAGTGCGCAATGAGTACAAGCAGGGCAAGGGGAACGTGATACGCAGGATGTTTCGGGAGATTGACGCCGAGTGTTACCTTATGATTGACGGAGATGACACATACCCTCTGGACTGTGCCGGAGAGATGGTGAACCTGGTGCTGGAACGGGGGGCGGACATGGTGGTGGGGGACAGGCTTTCTTCCACGTACTTCTCCGAGAATAAGCGTCCTTTTCACAATTTTGGAAACAGCCTGATGCGCACGGGAATCAACAGTCTCTTCCACTCGGACATCAAGGATATCATGACGGGCTACAGAGCTTTCAGTTATGAATTTGTTAAGACTTTCCCCGTGTTCTCCAAGGGTTTTGAGATTGAGACGGAGATGACGATTCACGCGGTTAATTATAATATGCAGGTGGAAAATGTGGTGGTGGAGTATCGGGACAGGCCCGAGGGCAGCGTGTCCAAGTTGAATACTTACAGCGACGGCGCAAAGGTAATCAGAAAGATGCTGCAGCTATACAAAAATTACAAGCCCATGAGTTTCTTTGGGCTGTTTGGACTGATTCTGGTTCTGGTGGCGGCGGGTGTGTTCGTGCCCGTCGGGATAGAGTATCTGGAGACTGGTCTGGTGGAGCGCTTTCCCACTTTGATCGTGTGCGGGTTTATGGCGTTGGCGGGGATTCTGGCTTTCTTCTCCGGTATGATTCTGGAGGTGATGGCCGCCAAGGACAGGCGGGATTTCGAGTATCGGTTAACTCGTGTCCATGATGCCAAAAAGTCTAAGCTGGAAAGGGATGCCAAGAGAAATTGAACATGAAGAGACGATTTTGCATCTTTGCCTGTATCGGCTTTCTGTTTGGCTTCTTTACCTTGACTGGATGGGGGCTGGCACGGCGGGGGAATATCATCTGGAATGGAACTTACACATTGGGGCTCTTGCTTGAGAGCCTGTTGATCGGTCTGGCGCTGGGGCTGGTGTCCTGTGCTTTGCCCAAGGTGGCCGGCCGGATTCTGGACAGACTTGTTCAGAGAAAGAATTCGGGAGTCGGGGACACAAGGGATTCCAATGTCAGGAATATCCAAGTTTGGCTGGTTAGCATGGGGTTGATCGCATTGTGTTGGCTGCCAACTTATCTGGCCTATTATCCGGGAATCTGTGCCTATGATGTCACGGTGCAGACCGGGCAGATAGAGAATCATGCCTATAATGACCATCATCCCATTGCACATACCCTGTTGATTGAGGGGAGTATGAAGCTGGGAGCGGCTGTCTTTGGGGACGCCAACACGGGGTTAGCGTGTCTCGTCCTGTTACAGATGCTTTGCCTGGCAGCAGTGCTGGCATGGGGAATTGTGTTATTGTATCACAGAGGCATGGGGAAGGGCTTTTTGATCTGTCTGCAGATGCTTGGCATGTTTTATCCCTTTCATTGGTATATGAGCGTCAGTGTGAGCAAGGATGTGTTTTTTACCGTGTTTTTCCTGATACAGGCGCTTGCGCTGTGTGAGATAGTAAGGCGGGGGAAGACTGTATTTGACGGCTATGATTTGCTTTTTATAGTAAGCGGCGTGGGGATGCAGCTTTTTAGAACGAATGGCAGATATGCCATGCTTGTATTAGTGGTTCTTGCCTGCGTGGCTTTGTTGTTTGGCAAGGGAAAGAGGCGTTTTTGGGGCAAGCTTTGCATAGGCTGCGGGGCGTCCCTGCTTGTGGGGAGTCTGTCCCTGTCCGCATTGTTTCGGGTGACGGGGGCGGAGCAGGGGGATCGGCGCGAGATGTTGAGTCTTCCAATCCAGCAGTTGGCCCGCTGTATGATCTATCATGGCGGGGTGGGGGTGCTTCCCGAGGATGACGCTACCATGGAGACCCAGGATAGGGAGCTGATTGACGCGTTTCTCTTGGACGAGGCTTACCGCGAATACCGGCCCGAGATCTCCGACCCGGTAAAGCGTCATACCAACACCTATGTAGCCCGCTACCGGTCAGGGGATTTCGTCAGAACCTATCTCCATCTGTTGACACGGTATCCGGGGGACTTTATCAACGCGGGCTTGGCGGTGAACGCCGGTTATCTTTATGTAGGTGATGAAAGTCATGCCCTGATTAATCAAAACGGGATAGAAAAAGGGCTGGGGTATGTGCAGACCCGTTGGGTGGATGATGAGCTCAATCCCCGGGGACTTTATCAGGATTCAAAGTGGGAAGCCCTTCACGGATTATTGGAGCGCTGGGCGGACGAAAATGCTTATAATAAACTGCCTGTCATCAAGTATCTCTTTGTGCCTGGCACATTCCTGTGGCTCTATCTCGTGCTTGCAGGATGTCTGATAGAGAGGCGGTGTTACGCTCGCTGTATGCCCCTGACCCTCGTTCTGGGATATTATCTGACCCTTCTTCTGGGGCCGGCCGTGCAGTTGCGCTATATTTATCCTTTGATGACTGCCTTGCCCTATATGGCGCTTATGCTGTTTGCAGGGGAGTCTAGACAGAATGGACATGGAGTATCAGTTTGAAAGAAAATCACTTTCAAACTCTTTATTGGTGCAGTATCACGAGCAAGCTCGTGATATGCGGGGGTATAAAAATGAAAGCGAATAACCTTTCTGATAAATTGATAATTGGCGCCGGTCTCTATGGGCTTTACTCCGCGCTCTATTGTGGGCGAAGGGGGCAGAAGGTGACTGTGCTTGAGATAGAAGCCGCCCCGTTTACCAGAGCGACCTATATTAATCAGGCGAGGGTGCATATGGGTTATCATTATCCCCGCTCCCTCTCCACGGCGATGAAATCCGCCGGTTATTTCAAGCGTTTTGTGGAGGACTATGGCTTCTGCATCCATGACACCTTTCAGCAGATTTATGCCACGTCCAGTCATTTTTCCTGGACAGATGCCATAGAGTTCCGGAAATTCTGTAAAAATGCGGGGATTCCCTGTATGGATGTGCCTGTGGAGCAGTATTTCCAGCCGGGGCTGTGCGACGGGGCATTTTTAACCAAAGAGTACACCTATGACGCTCATATACTGCGGGATTATCTGGTGGAGGAGATTGGGAAGCTGCCCAATGTGGAACTGCGGTTTCAGCGGGAGATTCGTCAAATTGTGAAGGCGGGGAAAGAGTACGAGATTCATGCGGCTTATGAAGAGCAGGAGGAGGTCTACAGAGCTCCATTTGTGTTGAATGCCACCTATGCTTCTGTCAACCAGGTGCTGCGGAGAGTCAGCGGGGTTGACACTCAGGATTTTGGCCTGAAATACGAGCTGTGTGAGATCATTCTCTGTGATGTGGACGAGCGCTTGAAGGGCATCGGCCTGACGGTGATGGATGGGCCTTTTTTCTCCATCATGCCCTTTGGCAAAACGGGTTATCATTCCCTGACCTCCGTGACTTTTACACCGCACAAGACCAGCTATGACGCAGTGCCGGAATTTGAGTGCGTGAGGGATGGGATTTGCAGTGAAATGTGGCTGGGCAATTGTAATGACTGCCCGAAGAAACCGGAGAGCGCATGGGAGTATATGTCGGTGCTTGCCCGCAAGTATATGCGTGAGGAGTACGGATTTACTTATGTGAAATCGCTGTTCTCCATGAAACCGATTCTAAAGGCTTCAGAGATCGATGATTCCAGACCCACGGTGATCAAACCGTTGGAGCCGGACAAGCCCGGGGCCCCTGTTTTTATCAGTGTGTTGTCAGGCAAGATCAACACGGTGTACGATTTGGACGAGTTTCTGGATTGATAGATATGAATGGGGAATGATTGGGGGTAGGAGGTAAGATGGGACAGACAGGGAAAGAGAATAATTTTGTGTCCTGCGTGATTTATCTGCATAATGACAGTGGTGTCGTAAAGGATTTCCTTCGGGGAGTCTGCGGCATCATGCAGGAGCATTTTGAAAAATATGAGATCGTCTGTGTCAATGACGGTTGTACAGATGACACGGTGGAACAGATACATGCTTTTCTGGAGGAATGGGATGGCGCTAAGTCGGTAAGTCTTGTCAATCTGAGCTTTTATCAGGGGGTTGAGACGGCTATGAACGCCGGAAGCGATCTGGCAGTGGGAGATTTTCTGTTTGAGTTCGACCGGTGCAGCCTGGATTTTCCGCCGGAACTGATCATGCAGGTTTACCAGCGGGCGTTGGAGGGCTATGACGTGGTGGCTGCCGCTCCCAAGCACGGAGTGCCCATGACGTCAAGGGTATTCTATACGCTATATAATTGGAGCAGCCATTTTCGCTATAAGATTCGGCAGGAGCGTTTTCGTATCGTGTCGAGGCGGGCGGTAAATCGCGTGAACCAGATGAATATTTATGTGCCCTATCGGAAAGTCCTGTATATGAACTGCGGTTTAAAAACGGACACGATTGTCTATGATAATAAGGAGACGGTTCGCAGGAGCCGCAATCGGGAGGAGAGCTTTAACCGCAGCGGACTGGCGGTGGACACGCTGGTTATTTTTACAGATGTGTTGGAGAAGTTCTCTCTGATGGTGAGTGTCATCCTGTTTGGATTTCTGCTGGTGATGTTCGGATGGATCATATATTCCATATTCAGCACTGTGCGTCCGGTGGAAGGGTGGCTGTCGCTGATGGCGCTGATGAGCTTTGGATTCTTTATGCTCTCGGTGCTTTTGACATTGATTTTTAAGTATTTGTCCATTATATTAAATATGAGCTTTAAGAGACAGCGTTATGTGACAGAAGGAGTGGAAAAACTGACCAAATGATGCTTACGATTTTATTTCCTGTATTAAATGAACGGCTCCGCTTAGAGAGCGGTATTACCCGCACGGTGGAGTATTTGGACAAGATCGGTTTTCAGGATTACGAGATTATCATTGTGGACAATGGCTCCGAGGATGAGACCCCTCAGATTGCAGGGATGCTTTGTGAAAAATACCCTAGGGTGCAGTATGAGCGTATCGGTATTCGGGGCGTGGGAGCGGCTTTTCGCAGAGGTGTGGAGCTTAGTCACGGGGAGATTGTGGGATATATGGATATCGACTTATCCACCAATATCAAACATCTGGGGGAGGCAATACATATTTTCCAGACGGTGGAGGAGATACAATATATCAATGGAAGCCGCTTTGCCAAGACCTCTGACACCAAGGGGAGAAAGTGGTATCGCAAGATTACTTCCCAGGGATTATTGATACTCCTGAAGGTGTTCCTGGGGATGAAGTCCACGGACGCCATATGCGGCTTTACCTTTGTCCGCAGGCAGACCGCGCTTTCTCTCGTGGAGGGGTGCAGTCAGGACAATGGGTGGTTTTATATGATTGAGTTCCTGCTGCGGGCGGAGAAGCGTGGTGTTAAGATTCTGGACTATCCCGTGGAGTGGCAGGAGGATTACAATACCACGGTGAAAGTCTTTAAGACGATTTGCAATTATCTGGTGCAGATTGCAAGGTTGTATAAGGAGTTTTATATAAAGAAAAATATATAGAAAACAGCTAGGAGGATAGAAAATGAAAGTTTTAATGATTAACGGAAGTCCCCGTGGAAACGGCAATACTTTTATGGCGCTGAATGAGATGAAAAATGTTTTTGAGGCGGAAGGGATTGAGACACAGATATTACATATCGGCAATCAGGACATCAGGGGATGTATCGCTTGCGGTTCCTGTGCGACGAAAGGACAATGCTGTTTTAATGACGCGGTGAACGAGTCCGCGAAGCTGTTCGAGGAGGCGGATGGATTGGTGGTGGGCAGCCCTGTGTATTATGCCTCCGCCAATGCCACACTCATCGCATTTTTGGACAGACTGTTTTACAGCACTCATTTTGACAAGACAATGAAGGTGGGGGCTGCCGTGGCTGCGGCGAGGCGGGGAGGTCTGACCGCGACCTTTGATGAACTGAATAAATATTTTGCGATCTGTGGTATGCCGATTGCGTCCGGACAATATTGGAATGGGATACATGGCCGGGCGGTTGGCGAGGCGGCGCAGGACGAGGAAGGGCTGCAGCAGATGAGGACGTTGGCGCGCAATATGGCTTTCTTGATGAAAGCGATTCAGCTAGGGAAGGTGCAGATTGGACTGCCGGAGAGGGAGCAGACGGTGTATACCAACATGATACGGTAATCGGGGCAATTTTGGCACAGAGGAAAAAAGTGATCTGTGAAACATGAATGATGGAGAGAAGATTATGTCAGGACATATTAAGAGGATTGATCTTACGAGAGATTATGCGCATCATGCACAGGAATATAGGGAGGCGATTGAACAGGTCTGTCAGGAAACCGCCTTTTCCGGTGGGAAATATGCAGATGCCTTTGACGAGGAGTTTGCCGCTTATGTGGGAAGCAAATATGCATGTGGCGTGAATAACGGGACTTCCGCCTTGCACTGCGCTATGATGGCGCTGGGGGTTGGGCCGGGAGACGAGGTGATCGTGCCTGCGAACACGTATATTGCGACGGCATGGGGGGTGAGCTATACCGGGGCGACTCCGGTGTTTGTGGATTGTACCGCAGACACTTGGGAGATCGATCCTTCCGCGATTGAGGCCAGAATTACACCCCGCACCAAGGGGATTATCGGCGTGCATCTCTATGGGCAGCCCTTTGATTTTGCGGGGGTGAAGGCCGTGGCGGACAAGCATGGCTTGTTCGTGGTGGAGGACTGCGCCCAGGCGCATGGAGCCCGATTCGAGGGGAAAAATGTGGGAACACTGGGGGCGTTGGGATGCTTTAGCTTTTATCCGGGCAAGAACCTTTATGCCTTTGGAGAGGGCGGCAGTGTGACCTGTGACAGTAAGGAATACTATGACCACATGACCAGATTGAAAAATCAGGGCTGTGATATTCGGTATTATCATGATGAGATTGGCTATAATTATCGTCTGGAAGGACTGCAGGGGGCGGTGCTCTCCGTGAGCTTGAAATATCTGCCCCAGTGGACGGCCCGCAGACAGGAGATTGGCAAACGATATATCAAGGAGATTCATAATCCTCTGATCACCATGCAGGCGCACCCGGACAATACGGAGTCTGTGTATCACCTCTTTGTCATTCAGGTGCCCGATCGGGAGGGATTTATGAAATACATGGCGGATGCGGACGTGGAATGCAATATGCATTATCCCGTGCCCTGCCATCTGCAGAAGGCTTATGCTCCTTTGGGTTATCAGCCGGGGGACTGTCCCAATGCCGAGCAGCTTGCCGCCCATTGCGTGACGCTGCCGCTGTTTCCGGAGATGCAGGAAGAAGAGATCAAGCGCGTCATCACGCTCTGTAACGACTATAAAGGGTAAATTAGAGGGCGGGATTATGACGGGTGTATATCGTGACGAACAGGCGGGGATTTACCTGCGGTTGATGACGGATGAGGATACGGATCTGGTGGTGGCTTGGCGCAATTCGGACGCGGTGCGCTGCAACTTTATCTATCAGGAGCTTTTTACGAGAGAGGGCCATGAACATTGGATTCGCACGCAGATCAACACGGGGCATGTGGTGCAGATGATCATCTGTGATATCGCATCGGACAAGCCGTTGGGCAGTGTGTATATCAGGGATATAGACAGGCATCACAGCAAGGCGGAATATGGTATTTTTATCGGGGAGGCGGAAAGCCGGGGCCGTGGTGTTGGGACGGCTGCTGCCAGGCTGATGCTTGCTTATTGCTTTGGGGAAGAGGGGCTTCACCGGATTTATCTGCGCGCCCTGGCGGACAATATGCAGGCGATTCGAAGCTATGAGAAGGCAGGCTTTGAGAGAGAGGGTTATTTGAGGGATGATGTCTGTATTGACGGGCAATACCGCGATATTGTGTGGATGGCTGCCTTGGCGCAGGTCTAGGAAAGGTTTCTACAATGAATGAGAAAAAAGTGAGTTTTGTGATTCCCTGCTACCGTTCTGAGAAGACTTTGGAACATGTGGTTGCGGAAATTAGGGACAAAATGAAAGAACTTACCGCGTACAGTTATGAGATGATTCTTGTAAACGATTGTTCGCCGGATGGAACCATGTCGGTGATCCGCAGGCTGTGTGAGTCGGATGAGAGGATTAAGGGCATCAGCTTTGCCAGAAATTTCGGTCAGCATGCCGCGTTGATGGCGGGGCTTCGACAGTCCAAGGGGGATTATGTGGTCTGTCTGGATGATGATGGACAGACGCCCGCCGATGAGGTGGATAAGCTTCTCACAAAGCTGGACGAGGGATTTGATGCAGTCTATGCCAAGTACGAGCACAAGCAGCATTCCGCATTTCGCAATCTGGGCAGTCATGTGAATGAATTGATGCTCAGGGTGATGTTGGAGAAACCGAAGGAATTGTATGTATCCAGCTATTTTGCGGTTCGGCGGTTTGTGGTGGAGGATATGATTCGCTATGAGAATTCCTATCCCTATGTGATTGGCCTGGTATTGCGGGCAACCAAGAATATCACGAATGTGATTGTTCACCACAGGGAGCGGGAGGAAGGAGTGTCGGGCTATACGCTCAAGAAATTGCTCCATCTCTGGTTTAACGGCTTCACTGCATTTTCCGTAAAGCCCTTGCGCATTGCCACCACGATCGGCGGTTTCAGTGCTTGCGCCGGATTCCTGTATGGAGTCTACACGATTGTCAAACGACTGGTGAATCCCGCGGTTCCCATGGGGTTTAGCGCGTTGATGTCGGCGCTGGTGTTTTTTGGCGGAATGATCATGATCATGCTGGGATTGATCGGTGAGTATATCGGAAGAATCTATATCAGTATGAATAATTCTCCCCAGTATGTGATACGGGAGCGGATGAACTGCGAGGATAAGAGGGAATGAAAACTGCGTTTGTGGATTGGTGGAAGCAGGATAAGAGATATATGACACTGTGCAAAGCGCTGTTTCTGGCGCTTTTGCCTGTTTTGTGCTGTGTTGTGGCATGTGCCGTGGAGGGCAGGGGCATCGGGGCGGTTTATCTGCCTTCCTCCGAGTGGAATGACGAACTCTTTTATTATAAGCAGGTGGAGAGTATCGTGAAATTTGGTTATCCACAGGGGTATTACGGGTTTAATGAAAGTCATGGCTTGATGCTGTCCTTTGCGGCGTGGAGTCCCGTGCTGGTGCTGCCGTGGATTGTGTGGGGGCTTTTGTTCGGGTGGAATCTGATGTCGCCAATCATCTGCAACATTCTATTGATGACAGTTGCGTTATTCTTGTTTGGCTGGATGACGAAGCCGAATTACAGGCAGATGATCATGTTGACACTGCTTTTTTGTCTCTACACGCCCTTTGTGCGTTATATGCTCTCGGGGATGCCGGAGATTATCTGTATCAGCCATCTGATTGTGTTTTACGGTCTGGCGGTGAGTTTTCAAAAGGACGAGAGTGTTGGGAAGCTGGTGGGACTTTTTGGGATTGCCGGATTGCTCACGCTGATGCGCCCTTATATGATACTGTTTCTATTGCTGCCTGTGTATTTCTGGATACGCGGGGCGCGCAGACGGGGGAAAACAGTGTGGGGAATCGCGGGTTCCTGTTTGGTCTTAGGCGTGATCGTAATCGCCTATGCCCTGATCAAACATTATTTTGGGGCGGAGTATTTTCACCCCTTGTTTTTCACGGATTGGATCATCACCTTTTTCACGGAAGGATTTGGGGCGGGTGTGCACAATCTCTTTGGCACGCTTTATTGGAAAGGCAGAGATTTCTATGCGCACACGGTACAGGGACTGCGCACGGGCTTGGCATCGGGGGCTTTTTTTGCGGGATTTTTGTCCGTCATGGCGGTGTTGGTGGTACAGAGTGTGGCAGACTGGCGCAGGATTCGGCGGATTCAGCGGGAGAGAGCACAGATTCAGACCGCGGAGCAGCGCAGGCTGGGAGAGATGGAAGAAGTGCGGATACGCACACAATTTACCATAGAGGCACATTTGGCGTTTTCCTTCGTGGGAATGCTCTTTGCATTGCTTTTGATGTATAAGCTTACGGAGGGGAGCAAGCATCTGTTGACCTTTATGGCGGTGGGCATCTTTGTGGTGGCGCTTATGGACACACGCTTCTTTAAAAAGGCCATGTTGATCGGGGCGGTGTTCGCCTATCTGTATTCTTATAAAGCGGTGGATCCCTATGATTATCAGGTGCCCTATGTGGAGGCCCACAGGCAAAGCCAGGTGGAGGACTGGCGGACGCGATTTGGTGAGATTTTGGAGTTGCAAAGGGATCACACGCCGAATTATGAAAATGTAGTTATCTGGGTGTTCAACGAGCAGAATGCCATGGGAGAGACAATGAAGTGGCAGCTTTTATATGCGCTGCCGGAAGGATTCGGCATCAGCTGTTGTCAGAAAGATTATGTGTTAGAGCATTTGGAGACCTTGAACAGTCGTTATATCGCGGCCACAAGCGGCGCGGAGGTGGATCTGGCATGCGCCCGGGCGGGGTACCTGGAGCTTGCCAGGGATGAGGATTTGGTGGTGTATGAGAGGTATTGACGGATAGGAACGCTTGTGGAACGGCAGGCGGTAAATCAGATATTTGCTGAAAGGGAGATCATATTATGGCATTTGCCCATCTTCATGTCCACACGGAGTACTCTCTGCTGGACGGTTCCAATAAAATTAAAGAATACGTTCACCGTGTCAAGGAGCTGGGGATGGACTCGGCTGCCATCACTGACCATGGTGTGATGTACGGCGTGATTGATTTTTATCGGGCTGCCAAGGCGGAGGGGATTAAGCCGATTCTGGGCTGTGAGGTCTATGTGGCGCCGAATTCCCGATTTGATAAGGAACTCACGGGCGGCGAGGACAGGTATTATCACCTGATATTGCTGGCGGAGAACAATACGGGTTATGCCAATCTCATGAAGATTGTGAGTAAGGGCTTTACGGAAGGGTATTATTATAAGCCTCGTGTGGATATGGAGGTTTTAAACCGTTATCATGAAGGGATTATCGCCACGTCTGCCTGTCTGGCGGGGGAGGTACAGCGTTATATCGTCAAAGGGCTTGTGGATGAGGCGAGAAAGGCGGCGTTAAAGTACGAGGCGTGCTTTGGCAAGGGGAATTACTTCCTGGAGATGCAGGATCACGGGATTCCTGAGCAGAGAACGGTGAATATGGAGCTTATGCGCATGAGCAAGGAGCTGGATATCCCGCTGGTGGTCACGAATGACGTGCATTACACCTATGCGGAGGATGTGGACTCCCATGACATCCTGCTCTGCTTGCAGACGGGCAAAAAGCTGGCGGACGAAGATCGTATGCGCTATGAGGGCGGGCAATATTTTGTAAAGAGCGAGGAGGAGATGAAGGGGCTGTTCCCCTACGCCTGGGAGGCAGTGGAGAACACGCAGCGTATCGCCGACCGCTGTAATGTGGAGATCGAGTTCGGGGTGACGAAGCTCCCTCATTTTGAGGTGCCGGAAGGGTATGATTCCTGGACATATTTGAATAAATTGTGCAATGATGGGCTGATAGAACGATACGGAGAGCCGCAGCAGGCTTTGCGGGAGCGGCTGGATTACGAGCTTGGCGTGATCCGGAACATGGGATACGTGGATTATTTCCTGATCGTGTGGGATTTTATCAACTATGCCAAGCAAAATGATATTCCCGTGGGGCCGGGGCGCGGCTCGGCGGCGGGGAGTATTGTCTCCTATTGTCTGAAAATCACCAATATCGACCCGATTCGCTATAATCTGCTGTTTGAGCGTTTCTTAAATCCGGAGCGGGTGACTATGCCGGATATTGATATTGATTTTTGTTTTGAGCGCAGACAGGAAGTGATCGATTATGTGGGGCGCAAATACGGCGCGGAGAAGGTGGTGCAGATCGTCACCTTCGGAACACTGCAGGCGAAGGGTGTGATTCGCGATGTGGGGCGCGTGATGGATTTGTCTTATCAGCTTTGTGATAATCTGGCAAAGATGGTGCCCAATGAGTTAAATATCACCTTGGACAAGGCGCTGGAGAAGAATCCGGAGTTCAGGAAGCTTTATCAGTCGGACGAGCAGGTCAAGCATTTGATTGACATGTGTAAGCGATTGGAGGGGCTTCCCAGACATTCCTCCATGCATGCGGCGGGGGTGGTGATCTGTCCGGAGGCGGCGGATGAGTTCGTGCCGCTGTCCAGGGGGAGCGACGGTTCCATCACTACCCAGTTCACCATGACCACGCTGGAGGAGCTGGGACTTTTGAAAATGGATTTTCTGGGGCTTCGCACCTTGACGGTGATTCATGATGCGGTGAATTTCGTGGAGGAAGGCAAGGGGAAGCATATTGATGTTGATGAACTTGATTACGGGGATATTGCGGTGTTGAATTCCATCGGCTCCGGCAGGACGGAGGGGATTTTCCAGTTGGAGAGCGGCGGGATGAAGAGCTTCATGAAGGAGCTGCGCCCCCAGAATCTGGAGGATATCATTGCGGGCATCTCTCTGTATCGTCCGGGCCCAATGGATTTTATCCCCAAATATATCAAGGGGAAAAATAACCATGATGCCGTGACTTATTCCTGTCCACAGTTGGAGCCTATCCTGAAGCCTACCTATGGCTGTATCGTATATCAGGAGCAGGTGATGCAGATCGTGCGTGACCTGGGCGGTTACACCTTGGGCAGAAGTGATTTGGTGCGACGGGCCATGAGTAAGAAAAAGCAGTCTGTTATGGAGAAAGAGCGGGCGAATTTCGTGTACGGCAATGCTGAGGAGGGCGTGCCGGGCTGCGCGGGCAACGGCATCAGCGAGCAGGTGGCGGGGCAGATCTATGACGATATGATGGATTTTGCCAAATATGCCTTCAACAAGTCCCATGCGGCTTGTTATGCGGTGGTGGCGTATCAGACGGCGTGGTTGAAATATTATTATCCGGTGGAGTTCATGGCGGCGCTCCTGACTTCCGTGATTGACAATGGCAAGAAGGTGTCAGAGTATATTTTGACCTGCCGCAATATGGGGATTGAAATCCTGCCTCCGGATATCAACCAAGGGGCGGCGGGATTCACCGTGGACGGCAGGAGTATCCGTTATGCCCTGAATGCCATCAAGGGCGTGGGGCGGCCGGTGATAGACAGCATTGTTGCGGAGCGCAGGGAGCGGGGGCCCTTTACCAATTTAAAGGATTTTATCACCCGCATGGCACAGACGGAGGTGAACAAGCGCGTCATTGAGAACTTCATCAAGGCAGGGGCACTGGACAGCTTAAATGGCACCCGCAAGCAGTTTATGAGTGTGTATGTGCAGATTCTGGATCATGTCACAAAGGATAAGAAGAACAATCTGGCGGGGCAGATATCGCTGTTTGATATTGTCAGCGAGGATCAGAAGGAAGAGTTTGACCTGCGTATGCCTAATGTGGGGGAATATCCGAAGGAAATGATGCTGGCGTTCGAGAAAGAAGTGTTAGGAATCTATATCAGTGGACATCCTATGGAAGAATATCAGGCGTTATGGAAACAGAACGTGACCCACACCACCAATGATTTTGCCCTGGATGACGAGACAGGGGCGGTGCGTGTGCCTGACCAGGCAAAAGTGACGCTGGGGGGCATGATTTCAGAGAAAAATATTAAGTATACCAAGAATGATCAGATGATGGCTTTCTTAACGCTGGAAGATCTGGTGGGAAGCGTGGAAGTCATCGTGTTTCCCAGGGATTATGAGCGCTATGCTTCGATACTTTTAGAGGACGAGAAGGTATTTGTCCGGGGCAGGGCTTCTGTGGATGAGGATCGGGATGGGAAGCTGATCTGTGAGGAGGTGAAAACCTTTGCACAGGTGCAGGCCCAAAGTTCTAATAATAAGAATAAAATGCCTGCAGGGCTTTGGATACAATTTCAGGACATGCAGAGTTATGAGGCGCGAGAGAAAGAACTTTTGAATGCGATCGCGGACTCCGAGGGCAATGATGACGTGGTAATATATCTGCGAAACACCAAAAACATCAAGGTGTTGCCGGCGAATCTGCGTGTCAATGCGGAGGAGGGGCTGCAGAGCCGTTTGAAGGGACTTTTTGGCGAGGAGAATGTCAGGGTCAAACATTAAAATAACTATAGTTATCGAAAACAAGCGGACAAAACCTATTGAAAACAACAGCAAATTGGATTAAAATAGTAAAAGGTGTGAATTATGGTATCTGACAGTTTCGGCTGTCAGATTGCGGAAAGGCGTGGGGAATATCATGGCAAAAGAGATTAAGTCAATTGGGGTTTTGACAAGTGGTGGAGATGCACCGGGTATGAATGCCGCAATTCGTGCGGTGGTGCGTACAGCGCTTGTGCGCGGCGTGACCGTGAAGGGAATCAAGAAGGGTTATCAGGGTCTATTAAATGAAGAGATTATTGATATGAAGGCAAAGGATGTGTCCGATATTATCCAACGGGGCGGTACGGTTCTGGGTACAGCGCGTTCGATGGAGTTCAAGACCCCGGAAGGGCAGAAAAAGGGTGCGGACATCTGTAGAAAGCATGGGATAGACGGGATCGTGGTCATTGGTGGTGACGGTTCCTATCGTGGTGCCCAGGCGTTGTCCAGACAGGGAATCAACACCATCGGTCTTCCCGGTACAATCGATTTGGATATTGCATGTACGGAGTATACCATCGGTTTTGATACGGCGGTGAATACGGCAATGGAGGCGATCGATAAGGTAAAAGATACTTCGTCTTCCCATGAGCGGTGCAGTATTATCGAGGTAATGGGGCGCAATGCGGGATATATTGCTCTGTGGTGCGGTATCGCCAACGGTGCGGAGGATATTCTGATTCCTGAGACTTATGACTATGACGAACAGAAAATTATCAACAATATTATCGCAAACCGTAAGAAGGGCAAGACCCATCATCTGATCATCAACGCGGAGGGAATCGGACATTCTGTCTCCATGGCGAGACGTATCGAGGCGGCCACGGGCATTGAGACCAGGGCGACTATTTTGGGTTACATGCAGCGCGGCGGACGTCCTTCTGCAAAGGATAGATATTATGCGTCAATTATGGGGGCATATGCCGTGGATATTCTGCTTCAGGGCAAGACCAACCGTGTGGTAGGATTCAGCAAGGGCGAGTTTGTGGACTATGATATTGAAGAGGCTCTGAGCATGGTGAAGGGTATTGACGAGTACCAGCAGGAGGTGTCGAGAATCCTCTCTATTTAGAGATACCGGCAGGTAACAGATATTGACTATCGTGAAAGCGGTGTTGTCCCGTAGACAGCGCCGCTTTTTCTAAAAATAGGGAACTGCGATGGAGGAAGCGTTTTATGATTACCAGCATGTCCAATCCCCGGATCAAACAGGTGATACAATGGCAGACGAAAGCGAAGGAGCGCCGTAAGGACAGAGTGTTTATTGTGGAGGGAACAAAGATGTACCAAGAGGCGCCTGAAGCCGCGGTCAGGGAGGTCTATGTATCCCAGGGTTATCTGGAGCGATTAAAGAAGTCGGACGGGGCGGGACATGAGAATGAAGGACTGGTAGACAAGCTTGCCAACACGGGATATGAGGCGGTGGCGGATGAAGTGTTTGCCAAAATGTCTGACACCCAGACACCACAGGGGATTCTTGCGGTGATGGAGCAGCCGGAGTATGAGTTAAATTTGCTTTTAACAATGGACAATCCACTGTTTATCGTATTGGAAAACATACAAGACCCAGGCAATCTGGGGACAATACTGCGCACCGGGGAGGGTGCAGGAATAACAGGTGTTATCATGAGCGACAACACCGTGGATATTTTTAATCCCAAGGTAATACGTTCCACCATGGGCTCTATTTTTCGAGTCCCCTTTTTATACGAGGCAGATCTGTTAAAGGTGATGGAGAGGTTTCACGAGGCAGGAATAGAAACCTATGCTGCCCATTTGCAGGGTAAGGTGTATTATGATAATTGTTCCTTTCGTGAACCCACGGCATTTTTAATCGGAAATGAGGGGAAAGGGCTGACGGAGGAACTGGCAAGAGCGGCTTCCTCTTATTTAAAGATACCCATGGAGGGGATGGTGGAGTCCTTAAACGCGGGAGTGGCGGCGGCACTTTTAATGTACGAGGCGCACAGACAGCGTTTCGGCTGACCGATGATATAGAGAAACATTATAAGAGAGGAGAATGAGAAGATGAAGATAGGATTTATCGGACTTGGGAACATGGCTACAGCCATGATTGGAGGAATGTTGAAGGAGCAGGTTGCAACAGCGGGCGACATGATTGGAAAGGCACGCACAGCGGCAACCGAGGAGAAGGTTAAAACGAAGTTTAATATCAATATTGCGGGGAGCAATGCGGAGGTTGCCCAAGCGGCGGATGTATTGTTTCTGGCTGTGAAACCCATTTTCTTCCCGGAGGTGATCGGGGAAATCAGGGACAAGGTGCGTCCCGATACGTTGGTTGTCAGTATCGCGGCGGGACGGACTCTTTCTTATATAAAGGAAGCATTCGGCAGGGAGGATTGTAAAATTGTCCGTTGCATGCCCAACACGCCTGCTCTTGTGCTGGAAGGATGTACGGGAGTCTGTGCGGGTGAAAATGTGACGGAGGAGGAACTTGAACGGGTTCTGGGGCTTCTGAATGCCTTTGGCAAGGCGAGCGTGGTGCCGGAGAGACTGATGGATGTGGTGGTAGGCGTGTCCGGGAGCGCCCCTGCCTATGTGTTTATGTTTATAGAAGCCATGGCGGACGAGGCTGTGGCGGAGGGAATGCCTAGAAAGCAGGCTTATGAATTTGCGGCCCAGGCGGTGTTGGGCAGCGCTAAGATGGTTCTGGAGACGGGGATGCATCCCGGAGAGTTAAAGGATATGGTGTGTTCTCCGGGAGGTACCACGATTCAGGCGGTAAAGGTCTTGGAGGAGATGGGGCTGCGCGCGGCTGTTATGGACGCTATGGAGGCTTGTATTGAGAAATCAAGGGGGATGTGATGGTTGTAACAGTTCAGCCCGCGCCATTCACAAAGCCGCATCTTGCGATGCTTTTTCGCTGCTTACGCAGCTAACTTTGCTCATAAAATGGCGCTCCGCTCATCGACTATGAGACATGCTCATTCATGCAAGCATGATTCACCTGTCTCACAGTCGATGGCTGAACTGGTGGGTAAAATAAAAGATAACAGATATAATATAATTTATAAGTCTTGACAAATGGGTTACCGTCTGCTATATTAATGAATACCTTAATAAAATTAATAATTTTGTAACAATTTAGTCACATATGGAATTAATTCTGTAATAAAAGTTTAAGAATTATTAATTGAAAAAGGAAATGAGCAGGAGGTACACAAATGGCGGAGAACAGAAGACTACGCCGCACCTTGGCGGGTTTTGTATTATCATCGGTCATGGTGATGGCAATGAATGTTACCGCGGAAGCTGGCAGTACTGGGAATTATTTAGATGAAATGAATGGCGGCGTGGCTGCGATTTTGGAGTCACCCTTGGTTGCCAGGTCAAGCAGTACCAAAACGAATACGGATGTATTGGATGCGGAAGAAGAGCAGTCCAAACTTGTCATGGCGAATGTCAGGGACGCCGTAAACGTGAGAAGCGAAGCTAGCAAGGATGCGGAAAAGGTAGGAAAATTATATAAGGATTGCGGTGGTACGATTATTGAGCGCAAGGACGGTTGGACGAAACTTCAATCAGGTAATATTATTGGTTGGGTGTCAGATGAATATCTTCTCTTTGGAGAGGAGGCCGAAGCGCTGGCGAACGACGTGGGTAAGATTATCGCAGTAGTGAATGCGGAGAGCCTGCGGGTGCGCAAAGAGCCCAATGCGGAATCCGAAATCTACACATTGCTCCCCAAGGGTGAGGTGATGGAGGTGCTGGATGACGGTGCCGGAGAGTGGATTTGCATTGATTATGAGGGTTCAGACGGTTATGTGTCAGGGGAATTCGTGAGTGTGGATTTCCAGATAGATGCCGGGGAGACCATGGAAGAGATTAAAGCCAGAGAGGCGGCTGAGCGCGAGGCAAAGCGCCACGTGAACTATGGAGAATATACTACGGATGCGGACACGACATTGCTTTTGGCGGCACTGATTCAGTGCGAGGCCGGCGGCGAGAGCTACGAGGGTCAGGTGGCGGTTGGCGCGGTGGTTATGAACCGTGTGAGAAGCGGCGCTTATCCCAACAGCATTCACGGTGTAATCTATGCTTCCGGACAGTTTACGCCTGCGATGAACGGTAAGGTAAACGCAAGATACGAGTCTGGCAACATACAGGATAGCTGCATCAAGGCTGCGGAGGAGGCCCTCTCGGGTGTGTCCAATGTAGGAGACCTCACACATTTCCGCCGCAACAACGGCAGAGACGGCTTGGTGATCGGCAACCATGTATTTTACTAAGATTCATGATACGAAACGATTGAAAGAATTGAAGTAAAAATATAAAATCGGTGCATAATTTGATTGAGATAGTTTTATCGGTAAAATCAGGTTATGCGCCGATTTTGCACTATAAAATTTTGTAACGTGCATAAGAAATACATTGCCCCTTTGATTCTTTTGTAGTAAACTTGAATCATCACAGAAAAGGAGTGCATTCATATGAATGAAATGATGATTATCTGGCTTGTGATTTTGATTGTGTCCATTGCCGTCGAGGTGGTGACGCTGGGACTTACCAGTATATGGTTTGCGGGCGGCGCTCTGATTGCGGTGGTGTTTGCGGCGCTCTCTTTACCCATTTGGCTGCAAATACTAGTTTTCCTGGTGATTTCTCTCTTGCTTATGGTATTTACCAGACCGATTGCTGTAAAATATTTTAACAGAGACCGGGTACGCACCAATGTGGAGAGCATGGTGGGGCGGCAGGCGATTGTCATCAGCGAGATTGACAATCTTCAGGGCATCGGTCAGGTGACTGTGGGCGGTCAGGAGTGGAGCGCAAGAAGCGAAGTGGACAGCCAACGCATGGGGGTGGGCACCGTCGTGCAAGTGGTGGCGGTCAGCGGTGTGAAGCTGATTGTCCGTGAGGATCCTCAGATGCAGAAAATCCACGGAGAAACATAAATATCACAAATAATTTGGGTTTCTAAAAAATATATGAGTGCGGCATAAGATCCGCACAGAAAGAGGTGTCATATGGGAATTTTTTTCGTACCTTTCATTTTTATTGTACTGGTGATTTGGGCATTCTTCAGCTGTATCAAGATCGTGCCTCAGGCACAGGCATATGTGGTGGAACGTCTGGGCGCATTTCAGGATACATGGTCCGTGGGCTTTCATTTGAAAATGCCCTTTATTGACAAGGTTGCCCGTCGTGTGAACCTGAAGGAGCAGGTGGCGGATTTCCCGCCCCAGCCCGTGATTACGAAGGATAACGCTTCTGTGAGAATTGACACGGTCGTGTTTTACCAGATTACGGATCCTAAGCTGTTCACATACGGCGTGGAGAACCCCATGATGGCGATTGAGAATCTGACGGCCACCACTTTGCGTAATATTATCGGTGATTTGGAGCTGGATCAGACATTGACGTCCCGCGAGATTATCAATACCAAGATGCGCGCGGCTCTGGATATCGCAACGGATCCTTGGGGAATCAAGGTAAACCGTGTGGAATTGAAAAATATCATCCCTCCCGCTGAGATTCAGAATGCCATGGAGAAGCAGATGAAGGCGGAGCGTGAGAGACGTGAAGCCGTGACTCGTGCGGAAGGTGAGAAGAAAGCCCGGATTTTGGAGGCGGAAGGTGAGAAGGAATCCGCAATCCTGCGCGCCGAGGCAGAGAAACAGTCAGCGATCCTGCGTGCCGAGGCCCAGAAGGAGAAGATGATCCGAGAGGCGGAAGGTGAAGCTGAGGCAATCTTAAAGGTGCAGCAGGCGAATGCAGATGGTATCAAGATGCTCCGTGAGGCGGGAGCTGACGCGGCTGTGCTCAAGTTAAAGAGCCTGGAGGCGTTCGAGAAGGTTGCGGACGGCAAGGCGAACACGATTTTGCTGCCTGCGGATTTACAAGGGATTGCAAGTGTCGGCGCGGCGCTTAAGACAGTGGCGGAGAAGACACTATAACGGGAGGAGACACACTATGAACTTAAAGGGACGCGATTTTTTGAAATTACTGGACTTTACCGCAGAGGAAATCACCTATTTTCTTGACTTGGCTGCGGAATTGAAGGATAAGAAGAAGAGAGGGATTCCCGTGGATACCCTGCGGGGTAAGAATGTGGTATTGATTTTTGAAAAGACCAGTACCCGAACCAGATGTTCTTTTGAAGTGGCTGCCCATGATTTAGGGATGGGGTGCACTTATCTGGACTCTTCCGGCTCTCAGATTGGTAAGAAGGAGAGCATTGCCGATACCGCCCGTGTGTTGGCAAGTATGTACGAGGGAATCGAATATCGCGGCTTTGGACAGGACATTGTGGAGGAACTGGCAAAGTATTCCAAGGTTCCCGTGTGGAATGGGCTTACAAATGAATTTCATCCCACTCAGATGCTGGCAGACCTTCTCACGATCAGGGAGCATTTCGGGCATCTTGCGGGAATTAAACTTGCCTACATGGGGGATGCCCGCTACAACATGGGCAATTCCCTGATGGTGGCATGTGCCAAGATGGGGATGCATTTTATCGCGTGTACCTCGGAAAAATATTTTCCGGAGAAAGCGCTGGTGGAGCAGTGTCAGGCAATTGCCGCCCAGACGGGGGGCAGCATCACTCTCACAGAGGACGTCAAGGCGGGTACCAAGGACGTGGATGTGGTATACACGGATGTATGGGTGTCCATGGGAGAGCCCGACGAGGTGTGGGAGGAGCGTATTCGTGATTTGACTCCCTATCAGGTCAACAAGGATGTTATGAATAATGCGGGAGAGCAGGCGATTTTCATGCATTGCCTGCCTGCCTTCCATGATCTCAAGACCAAGATTGGCGCCCAGATGGGTGAGAGATTTGGCATCACGGAGATGGAGGTTACGGACGAGGTGTTTGAGTCTAAGCAGTCGCTGGTGTTTGAGGAGGCGGAGAACCGCATGCATACCATCAAGGCAGTGATGGCGGCAACCCTGTAAGTTTTTTGTCTGAATGGGATAGATATAAGGGTAGTGAACATAATGAAAGCAAAAATTTTAGCTCTCCTGCGGGAGCGCAAAACTTATGTGTCGGGGCAGCAGCTGTGCGAGCAGTTTGGCGTGTCCCGCACTGCTGTTTGGAAGGCGATTGAACAATTGCGGGAGGATGGCCATAAGATTGATGCCGTGCCCAGAAAAGGTTATCTTCTGGTGGAGGAGCCGGGGACGGATCTGACCCGGGAGATTTATACGCAAAGCGAGATTTCCAGCAGGATGCAGACCAGTTGGGCGGGGAAAAAAGTATACTTCTATGAAAGTATCGGTTCCACCAATGTGCAGGCAAGACAGCTGGCGGAGGAAGGGGCTTCCCATGGCGCGCTGATCGTGACGGATATGCAGACGGCGGGGCGGGGGCGCCGGGGGCGCAGTTGGAGCAGCCCCGCAGGGATCAATATTTATTTTACCCTGCTTCTTCGCCCTGGGTTTCACCCATCCAAGGCGTCTATGTTGACTCTGGTGATGGCGCATGCCGTGGCGGAGGCAATCGAGGAGGAGACAGGGCTTACAGTGGGCATCAAATGGCCCAATGACATCGTGATTCAGGGCAAAAAGGTGTGCGGCATCCTCACGGAGATGAGCGTGGAGCAGGATGATATCCGCCATGTGGTCATCGGCGCGGGGATCAATGTAAGACGACAGGATTTTGCCCCAGAGCTCGCGGAAAAGGCAGTCTGTCTGGACGAGGTATGTGGCAGGAGAGTGAACCGATGCAGGCTCCTCGCGGCGGTCATGAAGGCATTTGAGCGGGATTATGAGGCCTTTGAGGCGGCAGGAAGCCTTGAGCCTCTAAGAGCTTCTTATGACGAAAGACTGGTCAACCGGGGCAGGGAGGTCTGTGTGCTGGATCCTGCCGGGGAATACCGAGGCGTCGCCAAGGGAATCACCGACATGGGAGAGCTGCTTGTGGAGCTTTCGGATGGCACGGTACAAAAAGTGTTTGCGGGCGAGGTGTCCGTGCGCGGTATTTATGGGTATGTCTGAGTCAGATAGATATAGAGGGAATGGATAATATAGAAAATATGATGAATGATAACGATAAAAGGATTGTGCTCTGTGGTGCCAATGCTTATGACATGAAATATTATTTTAATGAACAGTTTGCGAGGATTCCAGACTCTATCAAGGATGAGCTGCATATTCTCTGTGTGCTTTTCACGGAGGAGGTGGGAGGGATTTTCACCATTGTCTTTGAGGAGGACGGGACAATCTCCATGGAGACGGATGCCGAGGAGGATGATATCTATTATGACGAGATTTCCAGCGGGCTTCTCGTCGGGGAGATTCGCCGCAAGCGGCAGGAGCTTTTTGAATCCCTGAGTCTTTACTACAGGGTGTTTATTCTGAAAGAGGATATGTCAGGTCTTTTGGAGGATGATGAACATGATACTTGTGATTGACGTGGGGAATACCAATATGACCTTTGGGGTATATGACAAGGACAAGCTTCTGGCGACATTTCGCCTGATGACAAGAACCTCCCATACCTCGGATGAATACGGGATTATGATCACCCAGCTTCTTAGGCACAACGGAATCGAGCCGAAGAATCTCACCGGCTCTATTGTTGCCAGCGTGGTGCCTGCCGTGATGCACTCTCTGCTGGGGGCTTTGACACGCTATACACAGGGCAGATCCCTCATTGTGGGACCGGGTGTGAAAACAGGAATTCGTATCGTCACGGAGGATCCCAGGGCGATTGGCGCGGACCGTATCGTGGATGCGGTGGCGGCTTATGAGAAATATGGCGGACCTGTTTTGGTGCTGGATTTTGGGACGGCTACCACCTATGATCTGATTCTGGAGGACGGATGTTTTACTGCGGGTATCACTGCCCCCGGCATCCGTATCAGCGCCGAGGCGCTCTGGACCCAGACTGCCAAGCTGCCCGATATCGAGATCAAGAAACCCAAATCTATTCTGGCGCAAGAGACGATTTCCAGTATGCAGGCCGGGCTGGTGTATGGGCAGATCGGCCAGACCGAATATATTATCCAAAAGGTGCGGGAGGAGAGCGGGCTGGCCAACATGAAGGTGGTTGCTACCGGCGGCTTTGGCAGATTGATCGCTGATGAGACTGGGATGATTGATATCTACGACCCGTCCCTGACGCTGGATGGACTGCGGATTATTTATGATAAGAATGTGAAATAGAGGAATTGACAATGTCCCAGCTTACAATTGGAGGCGTCACCCTCCCAAACAATATCATTTTGGCTCCCATGGCAGGCGTCTCGGATCTGCCTTTTCGTCTGTTGTGCCATGAACAGGGTGCAGGGCTGGTGTGTATGGAGATGGTCAGCGCCAAAGCGATTTATTATAATAATAAAAATACAGAGGGGCTGATGGAGATCCATCCTGAGGAGGGGCCCGTCTCCCTGCAGCTTTTTGGCTCCGATCCGGAGATTCTGGGGCAGATGGCGGCGCGCATTGACGACAGGCCGCATACATTCCTGGATTTTAATATGGGATGTCCGGTGCCAAAGGTAGTCAACAACGGGGAGGGTTCCGCCCTGATGAGAGAGCCCAAGCTTGTGGAGCGAATCTTGAGAAATCTTGTGAAATCCACAAGTAAGCCCGTCACTGTGAAAATCCGCAAAGGCTTCAACGACGACAGTGTAAACGCGGTGGAAATCGCCAGAATCGCCCAGGATTGCGGTGTGGCGGCGGTGGCGGTTCATGGCCGTACCAGAGAACAATATTACAGCGGGCAGGCAGACTGGGATATCATAGCAAAAGTCAAAGAGGCGGTTTCGATCCCCGTTCTTGGCAATGGGGATGTGGACAGTCCGGAGAAGGCGGAGCGAATACTGGCACAGACAGGGTGTGACGGTGTGATGATCGGCCGCGCTGCCCAGGGCAATCCTTGGATATTTCGCGAGGTGACACGTTTTCTGGAAGATGAGGTATTGCTGCCCCGACCCGATAATGCAGAGAAAAAGCAGGTAATATTGCGCCATGCAGCCCTGCAGCTCCAATATAAGGGGGAGTATACCGGGGTGAGGGAGATGAGAAAGCATCTGTCATGGTATACAGTGGGAATGCCGGGTTCGGCACGCTTTCGAAAGGAGATCAACGCCATGGAGACCATGGAGCAGCTGGTGGAGAGCGTGGAGAGGATTTTTGTGTGATAATTTTTGGTGTGCGGCATATAATGGAGCATGGACACGATTGTAAATTTATGTTATCGCCGCTGCAATCAGCAGGGCGACAATCATACAGAAAACCCAAATTACAGTTATCAAATAGAGTGTTTTCCAGTGCAGGATTATCAGCTGATACGGCTGACTGTCCGGGAATTTGTGAAGGAATATCCACAATTCAAACGGAAAAATTTTCCGCCCCGGATACTCCTGCACTTCGTGCAGCGATTACTCGAGCGGAGGCAATCGCGGCGGCAAGAAAATATGGAGAAGAAGCTGAGGACAGAGCTTGAGGAAGAGCTGCATTCCCTTTTGGATCAAATGGGTGACAACTTTCTTTTCTATGAGGAGGAGCTGCCAAGGGAATGCTGGGTGCGGGGCATTTTGCCTTTGCAGGAGTTTGATGACTATCTGCAGCCCAAATGGGTGAGAAAGATTCTGCCATTTGCCCGAAATCACCATTTTGTGATATTGGGCAGCGTGCCGTGCCTGCAGCAGCTTTTGTGCGAGATGGCGCCGCGGATGAAAAGCCTTCTATGGATTGCGCCGGATTTAACTTACCAGGAGCAGTTGGAGAATTTTGCGGAGGATTTCTATCAGGAGTATGGACTGGCCATGACCCTCCATTTTCTTCCCGTGGGAGGGACTTTTGGACAGATGCGCATTCCGGATCACCGCTACAGCGAGCCTGTGAACGTGTTGGATTTCTCTGACGGGCGGCATGTTCCGGTGTTTAACCCGCCGGCGGGCAGCGTCTGGCTGGATATGGCGTCTGTGTATGAGAAAGAACGGCGCATCAAGGCGCGAAGGCTGCAAGTGAGATATATCTCATTAAAAAAGATGTGGCGGGAGACTTCCCCGTCTTGACACTGGGGGACAAAACTAGTATAATACGTAAGTTAATTGACAGCGAATATCTGGATGGGGCAATGGGTGCCCCGGGACACAATATAGTACAAAAATTACAAACAGGAAGGTGAATTGTCATGCAGGAGAAGAAAAATATTTTGACCTACGAAGGACTCAGGAAGTATGAGGACGAGCTGCACGAGCTCAAGGTGGTAAAACGCCAGGAGGTTGCCCAGAAGATCAAGGAGGCCAGAGAGCAGGGGGATCTTTCCGAGAACGCCGAGTATGACGCAGCGAAAGACGAGCAGAGAGATATCGAGGCGAGAATCGAGGAGTTGGAGAAAATCCTGAAGAATGCGGAAGTCGTGGTCGAGGACGAGGTCGATTTGGACAAGATCAATATTGGCTGCAAGGTGCGCATCCTGGATTTGGAATTCAGCGAGGAATTGGAATATAAGATTGTGGGCTCCACCGAGGCCAACAGCTTAAAGGGCAAGATTTCCAACGAGAGTCCTGTGGGGAAAGCGCTGCTTGGCAAAAAGGTGAATGATACCGTGGATGTGGAGACTCCAGCGGGTGTGTGTTCTTACAAGATTTTGGAGATTCAGAGAAGTAATTAAAGTAAGTTCACCTGTAAACAGGTGATAGAACGAGAGGTAGATATAGTGGCAGAAGAACAGCGGAAGGAAAAAGTACAACAGAATGTCAAGGAGCAGGATATCAACCAGCTTTTGAAGGTAAGGAGGGAGAAGCTTGCCGCATTGCAGGAGGCGGGAAAGGATCCCTTCCAGATCACCAAATACGAAGTGACCTACCATAGCACGGATATCAAAGAGCGTTTTGACGAATTGGAGGGGCAGAATGCCCGTATTGCAGGCCGTATGATGTCCAAGCGTGTCATGGGCAAGGCTTCTTTTTGCAATATTCAGGATTTGCCGGGCAATATCCAGGTCTATGTGGCAAGGGACAGTGTGGGAGAGGAATCCTATGCGGACTTTAAAAAGTATGACGTGGGCGATATCGTTGGCATCGAAGGCGAGATATTCAGAACCCAGACCGGTGAAATATCCATCCATGCGTCGCAGATCATGCTACTCTCCAAGAGCCTGCAGATTTTACCTGAGAAATTCCACGGTCTGACCAACACGGATATCCGTTACCGTCAGCGTTACACGGATTTGATTATGAACGCAGAGGTGAAGGACACCTTTGTGAAGCGCTCCAAGATTATCAGTGCCATCAGACGGTTCCTGGAGGGCGAGGGATTCCTGGAGGTGGAAACACCTATGCTGGTGCCCAATGCGGGCGGCGCGGCTGCAAGACCCTTTGAGACCCATTACAATGCGTTGGATGAGGATGTGAAGCTTCGTATCTCCCTGGAGCTCTATTTGAAGCGTTTGATCGTGGGCGGAATGGAGCGTGTGTTTGAGATTGGCCGCGTGTTCCGTAACGAGGGGCTGGACACCAGACACAATCCGGAGTTTACCCTGATGGAGCTTTACCAGGCATACACTGATTATAATGGCATGATGGATTTGACGGAAAATATGTTCCGCTATGTGGCGCAGGAGGTTTGTGGCACCACCGTGGTTCCTTACAGCGGGGAAATGATTGACTTGGGGAAACCCTTTGAGCGGCTGACTATGATTGACGCAGTGAAAAAGTACGCGGGGGTGGATTTTGACGAAATTACCTCCACAGAGGCTGCCAAGAAGCTTGCGGACGAGAAGGGAATCCATTACGAGGCTCGCCATACCAAGGGCGATATCCTGAATCTTTTCTTTGAGGAATTCGTGGAGGAGCACCTGATCCAGCCTGTGTTCATTATGGATCATCCCGTGGAGATTTCCCCCTTGACCAAGAGGAAGCCGGACAAGCCCGATTATGTGGAGCGTTTTGAGCTCTTTATCTATGGAAGGGAGATGTGCAATGCATATTCCGAATTGAACGACCCCATCGACCAGCGGGAGCGCTTCAAGGCTCAGGAGGCGGCGCTGGCAGCAGGTGACGAAGAGGCTAACACCACCGACGAGGACTTCATGAACGCATTGGAGATCGGCATGCCGCCCACAGGAGGTATCGGGTATGGCATTGACAGACTGGTGATGCTGCTCACGGACAGCCCGGCGATCAGGGATGTGTTGTTGTTCCCTACCATGCGTCAACTTGATTAAAGAAAACCAGAATGCGACAGAGGGTTAAGTTGATTCCTTTGTCGCATTTCTCTTTTTCCTGTTCCATAGTTGAATATTCGCAGTGCCTATAATGGAAAAATTCTTTAGAACTTTCAATATAAATTCCCAAATGGGAATTTGTATTGTGTTTAAGAATGAAATATGCTACACTGGGAACAGTATTGCTGGAGGTATTTTGCATGGTTCAAAGGAAAGAATATCTTGATAAATTGCTGTCTTGGAAAGATGACAAGGTAATTAAAGTTGTAACGGGAATTCGTCGCTGCGGAAAGTCAACGCTTCTTGGACAGTTCCAGACTTTATTGATAAAAAACGGAGTAAGTCCTTCCCAAATCATATCCATTAATTTTGAAGAACTTGAGTATGAAGAACTATTGGATTACAAGAAGCTCTATGCATATATCAAGGAAAGAATTAACCCGGAGCGTAAAACTTATGTTTTTCTTGATGAAATTCAGAGAGTGGATTCTTACGAGAAGGTTGTAGACAGTTTGTATGTGAAAGATTATATCGACATTTATATTACCGGCTCTAATTCTTATATGTTGTCCGGCGATCTGGCAACCTTGCTTACCGGAAGATATATTGAAATTAAAATGCTTCCACTTTCTTTCTGTGAGTTTTGTGAAATTGCTGGAAAAGATTCCGACGAAGTTCTTTTTGAATATATGAAGGTCGGAGGTTTGCCCTATGCAGTTACAATGGATCGTAAGGCGGAGAAACTGGATACCTATTTAGAGGGGATCTATAATACTGTGATTGTAAAGGATATTGAGGAGCGGCAGAACCGGAAAGAGAAAGATCCTACAAGAAGAAAAGTGACGGATATTACACTGCTGAAAAATATTGCAAAGTTTCTTGCCAGTGTGGTTGGAAGTCCCATTTCGGTCAGAAGCGTTACAGATTACCTGATTTCTAATGGTAGAAAAGTATCTCCTAATACGGTTGATAATTATATGGAAGCATTATGCGAATCCTTCGTTTTTTATGAAGCAGAACGATTTGACATTGCCGGAAAAGAACTGTTGAAATCAAACCGTAAAATGTATATTGTCGATTTGGGACTGAGAAATCACATTTTGCCAAAGAAAGAATATGATTTGGGGTTTGGAATTGAAAATATCGTATACTTTGAATTGTTACGTCGGGGTTATCAGGTCAATATTGGAAAGCTTGGAGATGCAGAAGTTGACTTTGTTGCCCGGAAAAGCGATGCGATTATCTATTATCAGGTCACGGCGGATATGACTGCCGAGGAAACCTTTGAACGGGAAATGAAGCCGCTGAAACAGATAAAAGATAACTACGAGAAGATGATATTAACGCTTGATCGTTTCACGCTTGGCAATTATGAAGGAATCAAAGTTGTCAATGTAGTTGATTGGCTGCTTGAAAAATGAATATTGTGCGAGAGCGATGGATTTGGTGGTTTGGAATCTGTCGGAGGATAATCTGGAACAAACCGAGAGGGTGATTCGCTATGTGCTGAATCATTTTAACAGGCTGTTTGAGACGGGATGGACGGTCTTATATCATTATCTTTGCAAGATTGAACCCTATCCTTCGGTAGCGAAGCACACGATACAGGAATTTTTCGTGGAGCAGGTGAATTTTGAAAGCTCTTACTATACCATCCAGCTTGAGATTAACTGCGACCATTTGAAAGACGGTCAGGCACGGTATTGTTTTGTCGTGGCGACTACCTGTGACTACAGAAAATGGACGATTGCCGATGATAATATGCGGGTTTATATGATTGGGAACAAAGCCTGTGGTTTCAATGACGACAATGATGACTGCCAGATGCGGGACTCGTTAGAGCTTTGCGAAGATTTTTACGGAATGGGCGATATGCTGTCCGAGGGTTATGATGCAATGCGGGCGGAGGGATTCCAATTTGCGGAGCCCTTTTAGGAAAGGAGGAATCGTTTTATGATCGATTGGGAGCATGAGGAAGATGCCTTTTGTGAGGGAAGTTTTAAAAGTGAATTTTTTCGTAATGATGAAGATGACAATGAACTGATGATTGGAATGAGAAGTGTTGATTTGAAAGAATGTGCTGAAAATTGCGTCAAATCATTTAATAATCTTACGGAATCCCAGATCATCGAAATCTGTAAGGGGCTCATAAATTGCGCAAAAGAAAGTGGTGACGATGAGGATTTCGAGTTATCTGCGATTCAAAACCCGCTTGATATTTTAAAGTATTGCTGGTTTTCAACGGTGTATGTGAATATGTTACATAAAGACGATGAAATTGCCTATGTTGTCGAGGGTGAGGGAGATTGGGGCGAGTCAATTGGTTTTGTGATAGATCATGATCAAGTAATTTATGTTGGTGTGGATTATTTTGATTATATGAAGGACGAATAACTTTACACTCGTTATTGGTGCAGTATCGCGAGCAAGCTCGTGATGTGCTGTCAAAGGAGGATGAAAGCTTGGGAGAGGCGGATTTCGGGAAAGTTGGAGAAACACTTGCATATTATGAGCGGAATGCGGAGCAGTTTGCGAAGGGGACTGTGGAGGTAGATTTTGCGGAGACACAGAACCGCTTTCTGGACAAGCTGGAAGCGGGGAGTCTGATTCTGGATTTCGGCTGTGGTTCCGGCCGCGACACGAAATATTTTCTGGAGCGGGGATACCGCGTGGAGGCCATAGACGGTTCGGCCGAGCTGTGCAGGATGGCGAGCGCGTATACGGGAATCGAAGTGCGGCGGATGCTTTTTCAGGAATTGTCCGCTGTGGATACCTATGACGGAATATGGGCCTGCTCGTCCATCCTGCATCTTCTGGAGGCGGAGCTTCGGGACGTGATGGGGAAGATGGCGGCGGCGCTGAAAGTGCAGGGGATTATCTACACGTCGTTTAAGTATGGGACGTTTGCGGGGGAGCGGAACGGCAGGTTTTTTACGGATATGACAGAGGAGCGGTTTGCGGAGTTCCTAAAGGGAATCAAGGGATTGGTGACGGAGGAACAGTGGGTGAGCGGAGACGTGCGGCCAGGGAGGAGCGAGGAGAGATGGTTGAATTTGATAATA
This sequence comes from uncultured Lachnospiraceae bacterium, assembly GCA_947175035.1. Classification (GTDB taxonomy): domain Bacteria; phylum Bacillota; class Clostridia; order Lachnospirales; family Lachnospiraceae; genus Acetatifactor. The sequence continues at coordinate 88,392 of CAMWLG010000003.1, forward strand.
CGGAAAGAATAGAAGAGGTTGTGGTAATAGTGAAAGAGATTGTTTGGTAGGGAAGAGAAACAAAAACATAACAGGCTTGTCTTGACTTTTCGAGAGTGTTCGAATATATTAAATATATGGGGATTTTTATATGGCTTTTGCACTGGTGCTTTCATAGAACGAGCGTATGAAAGAAATAGTCCCAAAGCCCTTGAATTCCCATACGACAAAGCGTAAACATTGGAACTTATCAACTGCGTACAATGCTCGTAAAGCGTTGAGAAATAGGTTGTGTGTGACTTTTAGTAGTTCCCCCTCGTTCCATTGCTTTACACCACAAAAATCGAGTCAGTGACTTTATGTCTATTGGCTTTGTTTTGGTGTGTGTAAAGCAGGATTTCATCAAACTTCCAGCCATGCGCCAAAACAGCGTATGGCTTTTTTCATTGGCTCAGAAAGGAGGTTCTCATGAAAAAAGTATCTGGGAAAACACATACAAAAGAACAGCTGGATGCGTGGGCAAATCAAAATAACCCTAACAACAGGGCATATAATGCCAATGCGAATAATCATGCAAACCAGCTGAATCCCAACCGCAAAACCCATCAGCAAAAACATAATGCGCAAAGACGGTATGAAAAAATGGGCTATGTCGAATGGGCACCAGATTATCCTATGGATTCTGAGGATTGGTAAAAAAGGGGCGGTCGCTTTAACGATTGAAAAATCGCTAAAGCGGCCGCCCCTTTATGCTTAGCAGGAGTAAGAGGAGGGAGACAGCACTTTGATGTGAATTTGCAAATGAATTCACCAACGTAAGAAAGAACTAAAAATCTATTAATACGACAAAAAACAATTATTATATTAAATAAAGTGAAAAAATCTACAAAAACATTGCAGAATTGACATTGAGATGATATCATTAAAAATGATGTTTCATTGATATTAACTGGGACAATAATCTAGTACCTAATGATGTGAGTTTCTGATTAAAGAGGTCTACGTAATGCAGGAAAACAAATGGCTTTCTATGAAAAAAATATGTGAATATCTATACATAAGCAGAGATACAGTGAAAAATTGGATTGTTAAGGAATGGATGCCTGCGTATCAAAAAGACCGTTTGTGAAGATTTGATGTGAATGAAGTAGGTGATTGGATGAAAAACTATGACACATCGAAAATATCCGGTGCCAAATAACTGTCTGAGGGTACAAGACCGATAGCATATTGGTTATAGAAACGGAGAGTATTATGTACAAAGTAAAATGGGATGCTCAGAATAATGGAATAATTTTGAGTGACAATATATCGAATGAGGAGGCTATACCGGCTCCTCGTCCAGTGTATTTGCAGGAATTGCAGATACTTGAGGTTGATAAAGAATATAGGTTGCCAAAGACAGATCAGCCTATATGCTGGAATATCGATGCAAGATACTATTATAAGGGTCAGCCCTTTTTTGAGAGAAGAGGTGCTGGAATATACTCAAAGCCTACGATTGTTTATAATTTAGGGTTTACTTTTAGTACACTTGAAGCTATTGATGTAAAAAAACTTCTCGAAGTGAATAGAGAAGCGATTGAGACTATAGAGAATGAGGCAATGGACTTTATCCTTGGTTGCTATGACGCATACAAGGGTAAAGTAGATGATTTTGTCGTGGCGTTTTCTGGTGGTAAGGATTCGCAGGTGATTCTTGATCTTGTGACACGGGTTCTTCCAGTAGAATCCTTTAAGGCTGTCTTTCAGGATACTGATATGGAATTGCCTTGTACATATGATATTGTTTCGTACACTGAAGAGGATTACAAGTACCGTTTCCCTAATTTTAAACTCTATCATGCGAAAAGCGATAGAAGAGCACTTGATCTTTGGAAGCAGTATGGACCCCCGAGCAGAGTTAACCGTTGGTGTTGTTCTGTAATGAAGACTACCGTTTTCAGACGGACAATGAAAGAGCTTCATAATACAGATGTGCAACCTAAGGTGGCTGTTTATGAAGGCGTTCGTGCTGATGAGAGTACGAGGAGAGAATCCTACAATAGGATTGGCGTTAATGTCAAGCATCCTAATCTTATCAACTGTAGAGCAATATTCAGATGGAATAATTCGGAAATATTCTTGTATTTGTTTTCGAGAGGAATAGAACTGAATCCCGCGTATAGGATGGGATTGACACGTGTTGGCTGCGGGGTATGCCCCTTTGCTTCTGATTGGTCAGAATACCTTATTAGAAGAATTTACCCTGACATTTCCAAGAAATATGTAGCTGTTATCGAAGAAATGGCAAAGAACCTTGGACTGAATAGCAAAGAGAAGATTAACAACTATATCAGTTCTAACAACTGGCAGAAGAACGCTGGAGGAAGAGGACTTATTCCAGATGGCTCCAGGGTGGATCTTATTAGCAAAGAACCTAACTTTGAGTGCGTGGTAACAAAACCAAAATCAGATTGGAGAATATGGCTGTATGCACTATGCAAGTATGTATCTCATGAAGAGAATGGAATTGTTAAGGGTGAGATGAACTATAACGGCGAGATATTCCGTTTTCAGGTTGAGGAAAAGGGTAATACAGTCCGTTTTATTGCAGAAGGAACCGTTAATAAACCTGCTCTTTTGGGTATGCTTTCAAGAGTTGTGACAAAAACGGCAGGATGTGAATTGTGCGGTGTTTGTGAAGCTGAATGTCCCACAGGTGCTCTTATAGTAAGAGATAAAGTTGAAATCAACAAAAGTATGTGTATACATTGCCACAAGTGCCTTGAAGTGAGCTCCCGTGGTTGCATTATTGCTCACAGAAAACAGATTAATGAGGGCGGAATGCTTGTAAAGTCAACAAATATGCGAACGAGTGGCATTGATAGATACTCAACCTTTGGACTTAGGGATGAATGGGTTGATGTGTTCTTCGACAAAGGGAATGCTTGGTTTGGAACATACCCGAATTTGGGTACAAAAATGATTCCTGCTGCTGTCAATTGGCTAAGAGAAGCTGAATTGATAGACGATAAGGAAAAGAAAATATCAGAGAAGTTTGATATTGTTAAGGATTTGTATAACCGTAATAAGTTAGCAGCTTGGCAGGTGATTTGGGTAGGGCTTGCATTTAATTCTGCTATAGTTAATAGTTTTGTGAAGTCCATCAAATTTGATGTTCCGTATACTCGTGACGATTTGGTTGCCATAATGAGAGAGGATTTTCCTACATTGAATGATAACACGATTAAGAATCCGACCAATGCATTAATAACCATGTTGCGGTATTCGCCATTGGGTTCGCTTACAAATGAACCGGCAGAAGCACAGAACATTTATGTTGCTGAGTTGCAGATGTCTGGTAAGACCACAAGAGGTATTAGAAGGATTACACCCGGCTATACAGCCGCACCAGCATTGGCGTATTTGATTTATAAAAGCGCAAAGGAAACCGGAAGCTATGATATCACTGTGAGTGATTTGCTTCAGCCTGAAACCGTTAATCCGTACAGTGTGTTTGGGATGACAGCTGATAGCCTGATTCCCGCGCTTAAAGGATTGACACAGATGGGTGTACTTACAGCAGATTTAACGGGCGGATTAGAGAATGTGCACTTGAATGAAGACATGTCTCCAGATGATGCACTTTCTGCTGTGATTAAGAGAGTGTGACTAAAATGGAGAAATGTTATTGCTGTCAAAAAGAATTATCCAAAGATGATATTGGTTTGTGTAAGAAGCTTTTGGGGAAAAAGATAAAGCAGTTCTTTTGTAGAGAACACTTGGCAGAGATTTTAGATACAGACGTGGAAGTGTTGACAGAGAAAATTGAGCAGTTCAAAGAGGAAGGCTGCACACTATTTTTGTAGGAGGATGCGATGAAGTATTCAGAGATTATTGGAATTGAACCATTCTTTGATTCCACATTTAATATGACGGAAGAAAAGGAGAATTATTGGAAGCAGTTCATTACAAATGAAAAGTTCGAATCCAATCTCAAGGAGATTGTTAATGCATTCACTTCTCAAACCGGTGATCAGCATAAATCAATTTGGATACAGGGAACATATGGTACAGGCAAAAGTCATTCCACCTCTGTCATAAAACATCTACTTAGTGATAATCCGTCAGATATCGAAGATTATATTGAAAAGCTTGCAAATCCTCAGCTGAAGGGAATGTTGAAAAACTTCCGAAAGAATGAAAGGATATTCCCTGTTGTGTTGAAAGGCACTTACTCAATTGTAGATACCGAAGAATTAAAATATACCATTCAGCGTGCTGTAATGCAGCAGTTGGATCAAGCTGGTATTTCTATAACAGTAAAGTCTGATTTCCAGGCAGTAATTGAAATGCTGCAAGATAAAAAATTTACATCTTTCTGGCAAAGTATGTTGTCCGAGGAGTTGAATCGTTATGCATCGACAACTGATGAACTTAAAGAACTTCTTGAAAACGGCGATGTTGAAGTATTAAAGGAGATCAACAATGCATTGAAGAAGTCCAATATGATTAAAGCAACACCGGATATTAAACAGTGGCTTACAGAAGTGGTGAATGAACTCCGGGAGAAAAAGGTCGCTGATTATCTTGTCTTGTTCTGGGATGAGTTTACCTCTCTGTTGGAAATCTCAGAGAGAAGAAGCATATTGAATTGTATGCAGGATATAGCAGAGTTAAGTAAGGCGCCCAGGAAGGATAACAAAGATAAATTTATAGGTGTTTATGTATTCCTTATTACGCACAAAAGTATGGAGGCTACTGACAGTTACAAAGAACTGAAAGAAGATGAAAAGACAATGGCTAAGGCAAGATTCCTTGGTCTTAAGTATGATATGCAGGATATCACTACATATCACATCCTTTCAAATGCTCTTAAGATTACGAATAAGCAGGAATATGACGCTCTGGTGCAGGAAAGAGTTGAACTTCAGTCTGAAGTTGCTGAAGCTTTAAAAGAAATAGTTGCCCCTATGGAAAAATCTGCGCAGACACAGAACATTATCAAGCGGCTGTATCCGTTCCATCCGTATACGGCGTATTTGGCGACTTTTGTGTCGAGAGCTATAGGATCAGCAGAGAGAAGCATATTTGAGTTTTTAAATGATGAAAATCGTGGATTCAAGTATTTTATCAAGAATGACACTGATGAGGTCAAGTATCTTACAGCAGATAAGGTGTGGGACTTTTTTGTCGAGGCATTTTCTGAAGACAGAACAAATAACTTTGATGCGATTATTAGTAAGTGGTTAATGTATTCAGAAAAACTGGAAGATACGGAAAATCCGGAATTGTCAGTATTTAAGGTTATTTTGTTGTTAAATCTGTTGAATCGTGTAACACAAATGGATGGTGGAGATCAGGAAAAGAGTCTGGTAAATCCGAGCAAAAAGAATATTTTGCATGTGCTTAGTGGCGCATGGTCTAATGAGGCTATTAATAACGCCTTGAATGTAATTGATGAAAAACAGATTATACCTAAAGGACCAGATGATGTTTATGAGGTATCATCTTCTGCTATGCCTCCAGAGAAGATACAGGCAGCAAAGGACAAGCTATATTTGAAATATGAAGATGTAAGTGCTTTGCTCGAAGAGTATCCGGCGTACAAGGCGGATATTACAAAGACTATATCAAATGCAGAAAACTTTAATCGTGCTACAGAGTTTGCTGTTGTTTGGGGAAATCTGCAGCAGATTTCCATTGAGTCAAAACTGCAGAAAGCATTTTCTAAAGAGTATGCAGCAAAAATTGCGATAGTAGTCTTTCGAGGGGAAACGCCTTCATACGACAAAAAAACCAATAGAGCTGAGCTGGCGATTGAATCTCAAAAGAATATGATTCAAAAACTGTCACAAAAGGATACCATGCAGAATGTGGTATTTGTTATAGTTGATGTTCCGTTAGGAAATCAGAGATTTGAAGGTGTCATAGATGCTAGGGCAAGGGAAACCGTTGCGAATGATACAAAGGTTGAGGATTCTACGCAGTACAATAAAAAGGCTGCAAGGTGGATGGAGAAATGGCGTACCGAAATCATTGATGGTGCGGCAGAAGTAATCTTTAGAGGTGAAAGAGTAAACACACCTACATTTAAGGCTGTATCAAATTCAGGTGTGGTTACAGATATTGCCAGAGTCTTCCCTAACGGGGCTGAAAGACTGTCACAAGTTGCCAGTGCAAGTACTGGATGGAAGCAAATATACGCAAAGAAAACGGTTGAAAAGATTTGTTATGCAGTTAATAGAAGCGAGATAGAAGCGTTTGTTGGAGCAGAGTCTGCTGTATCGCATTTATTAAAAGATAAGCATGGTAGTTGGATATTTGATGAAAAAATAAACTATATAGGGCAGTATGATCCGACATGCCCGATGACTGTTCTGATTAAAGTTATAGATGACAAGATTGCAGAACTTCGTAACAAGACGGTTGTAGATATTGGACAGGAGTTCAGGTTCCTTACAGAGCCACCATATGGATACTACAACAACTATATTTGCATGGCTGCAGTAGCATTGGCTTTTAGAGGATATACTCAGAAAATGTATCTAGCTGATCAGGGAAGTCTGGTCACTCAAAATATATTGAGAGATATTGTTAATGCTGCATTCTATTTCTGGTTGGATGATAAGCAAGATCCTAAACTGAGGGTGCGTTTTTCAACGGCTGATGAAAAAGAACTGATTGATATGATTTAGTCAATTTTTGAAGTCAAAGGAGACGGTATTTCAGAAACAAAGTGGAATTTAAGAACAAGTTTTGAAAATAAATATATGTCTCCATTGTGGGCGTTGAAGTATGTTGTCGAAAAGGGGGCGGAGTTTAATTCGGTAATTGATTCGCTGTTTTCTCTTGCAAACGCTACCGGTGACAGTATTACGCAAGAAGATGTCAGTGAATTGTTGGAAGGATTAAAAAAGCAAAAGACATCAATCGCATTAACTCTTGAAAAGGTTAAGGACTCCATGTGCTTTTATGCGTTTGTAGATAAGTGTCTTAAGAAAGTAAATGTCAAACTAGATGATTATTCTAATTTGATGTCATATTTGAAGCAGAACCTGTCAGATGCAATAGTTTTCTGGCGTGAGGATGATGTTGAAAAGCAGATTTTTCAGTGGTGCATTTTACAAAACAAACCAGTGGTTACTCCTAAATCTGAACCCGATTCGGGTGATGAACCTTATATTCCTGATTATGAAGAGGGCGATGATGAAGAAATTCCGGGAGATGCAGATAATGATGAAGAAGACGAAACTGAGGATTTTGATGACGGTCTGTTTGATAGTCCCGATTTTGAACCTATTGAGATCACACCAATTTCAATTGGTAAGACGCATGCGACGATTGAGGCTGCCACAACCATGATAAACGAAAAGGAGTTTGATGATGGAGAGGCAAAGGAGATTCTTGTAAAGCTATGTAAGGAGTATCCGGTTGTCTGTTCGGCTGTGATGAAGCTTCTTAGTGGGGAATGATGTTGTATGGATATAGATGAAATTAAACGCAAAATTACAGAAGACAAGGAAAAAGTAACGGCTTCTTATCGCAGATATCCAGTGCGTTTTGTTTTTATGGAAATGAGCAATAAAACACAAGACGAAATAATGGATATTGTAAAGAGTACGGATGGAGATCTTTTGGAGTTGAGTGATTATATTATGAAAAAGGACGATGGCTGGATGACTAAGAGTCGGTTTGTCCAAATCATTAGAAATCACACATCAAAAACAAAAGATACATATGTGCTTGGTTTCTCCGAATTGATTAGATTTTTTTCAAAAAAAGAGATAGAGTCAACAGTCCTTTCTTTGTTTGACATTGAAAATCAAAACATAATGGATGCGACATGTTCACGCAGGCGTATTTATTTTGTGTGTTTTTCGATGGTCGATAATGTATATAGAGTCCTTCAAAATAGTTTTCCAAGGAAGGACCTGCTTGATCCGTTTATTAATTCCGATTATGAGGCAAGTGGGCTGTATAGAGAGGTGTGCTTTGTTTCAAAAGACTATGCAAATAACATTAAGAAAAATAAGATAACATCAAGTGTAGAATGGATAGGTTTGTGGAGACATTCTGAAGTGATAGATTTTTCGGCTCCGATATGGTGCTGCTCAGAAAACTTGTATGAGTGGTATAAGCATAAGAAAGCTTCTCCAGATAATGCTTTTCAAATTGATGTTGTGCAAGATACAAAAGATTATTTGCGGAAAGCATATGACGTAGATATTGAATTTCCGTATACTCAGGCAGATGCAGAGTATTGGAATAGGTTAAAGGATGCTTGTGCAGAACAAGGCGGAGGCAAGGCAGCACGTGACCTTATAGGAGATGAGCTGGGCGTAGATGTTAATTCGTCGCCTGCTATAGCAGGAAGGCTTTTAACTACAGAGGATGGTTATGTTCGCTGGTTAATCAGAAGTTATGTTGGAACATATATGGCAGATTCTTTTCTTGCCAAAACATTCAAAACGTTGAAGTCAAACTCGAATAAAGAATTCTTAATCACAATCTGGAAACAAGGGTACTGGACTGATGATGTTAGACTCTTGGAGGAAAGAGTATCAATCATAAAAGAACTGAATAAATATGCTGATTCTTTCACACCAGAAAAGGAAATACAGGCAACTATTTTTGAGGGTGTGAGCAAAGAGTTGTCGGTAGAAATACATACAGATAGTCAGAATGATATTCAGTTAGTGAAGATATGTGAGCAGACGGGGCGTGATATTTCAGAATTGCGTAGTCGCCTTCTAACATATTATTTGCGTATCTTTAAGCCTGCATATACGGGATTGAGTAACGCAGAAAAAGAATTTGTAATCAATCTGTATTCGAATAACGTTTTGGATAAGGCTGAAATTCAAGGGATTTATCCAGCGCTGTATACTTATCTGTTTGGAACGGCTGAAAGTGTTATTGTTGGAGAGGATGAATGGAAGCTATACCTACAGGCGTATAGAGAAAGTAAGGTTACGGGAAAAGATAATGCTTATTTGAAGCAGTACTATGAATCGGGATGTGCAAATTCAACAAACTTGTACAGCATGTACTATGCGATTCCACGACAAGAAGTCGCTGTGGCACCTTATATAAATGATTCGGACATCTATATTCTCGATGGAGTAGGTGCCGAATACCTACCTTTACTTGTAGAACTTATAAGAAATAAAGGTTATGAAATTGAAGCCTGTGATTATGCGGCATGTCATTTGCCATCAATAACAACGGTAAATAAAGACTATTTGTCCAGCTTGCCATATAAAGAGTGGATACTTACTTTTGATAGGGATGTGGTGCATGGAGAATTTTATCGGACTGCATTAAATCTAAGGAAAGCTTTTGATATTCTGGAGAGTGTAGTAAAGGATATTATTGCCGAGTCAGAGGGAAGAAAAATCGTTATTACGGCAGATCATGGTGCGACAGCTAGAGCAAAATGGACGGGTACTAAGAAAAAATATGATTTTTCAACTGCAGATCATGAAGGAAGATGTTGCAAAATAAACAATAAGTCGGAGTATAGTGATACAGAGGATTATATTGTTTACGAGGATGAAGTAAAGCCTGGAACACCGTTTGTAATCTCATTGAACGAGACATCATTGTACAACAGACCACGTTTTGAGGATCACGGAGGTGCCACAGCAGAAGAAATGTTGGTACCTGTTATAGTTGCTGTGCCAGGTGGGAATGAAAAGAAAAAGATTTATAAGGTGCTTGATGAAAAACTTGAAGTTACTGGATTGGATAAGAAGGTATCTTTTGTAATTATTCCAGATCCAGATGAAGAGGTATACGTAATTGAGGCAGATGGAGAGAAGCATACTCTTGAGATAGAAGGAACACACTATGTTGTTGATTTGAAGTCCGGAAGAGAGCAAGATATTTCTGTTGTTGTTGAAGGTACGGAATATAAATTCCATACAATAAACAGATCAAAGAAGAATATGGAAGGAGACGATGGTTTTGATGACTAATTTAGATAACAAAATTAGAGATATTTTTCCCGAAGAATCAATGCATAAGACTCCGGATAGGTACAGCTTGTTTTCTGGAGTAAATGTGCCATCCTTTATTAAAGATTGGCTTTTGAAGAAGTTTTCGGATGACGACAACATTGATACAGAGGGATTATATTCTTTTATTCAGAAGCATATTCCTACGAAAGATAGCAACATTAGAAGTAAACTTTTAAACGGAGATATAATTCAGATTTTGGCGCGTATTATCTTTGAATCTGATATTAAAAGTGGAGAGTATCGATTCCAGATTCCCGATATTGGAATAAAGAGTGGCGAGGGAAAAGTGTCACCATATTTGGCACGTCAGGAAGGCCTGCTTAAAGAGGGTGAAAACTGGGGCATCGTTACGATGCAATATGTTGAACCCGATGGAAAAGAGAAGGGTTATGCAGAGATGGTAAAGTTTAAACCTTTCAGACCTTATAAACCGGATTATGATTATTATTGCAAGGCAAGAGAGCGCTTTTCTTTGGAAGAATGGGTAGATTTCCTGATAAGCAGCATGGAGTATAATCCTAATTCGTCTGCGTTTGAATCACTGGATCGGAAACTACTGTTTCTAACCCGATTGCTTGTTTTTGTAGAGCCTAATCTGAATATGATTGAGCTTGCTCCTAAGGGAACAGGTAAGTCTTATATCTTTAATAATTTGTCGAAGTATGGATGGCAGATTAGCGGTGGGAAAATTACAAGAGCGAAGTTATTTTATGACATGAGCAAGAATACTCCTGGCATTATTCCATCGTATGAATTTGTTTCTCTTGATGAGGTAAAGACTATATCTTTTGATAATCCAGAAGAAATTCAAGGTGCATTAAAGAATTACATGGAGCAGGGATCATTTACTGTTGGTAAATCAAAGCTGACATCGTTGGCTGGATTGATTCTTCTTGGAAATATAGATCTTGATTCGAGTAAGAGACCGTTAAATAACCATTATTTTGAGGAGTTACCAGAGGTATTTCAGGATCATGCATTGATAGATAGATTTCATGGCTTTATTGAGGGGTGGTATTTACCGAGAATAAGTGAGGATTTGAAGCTGAATGGATATTCACTTAATGTTGAATATTTTTCAGAGATTCTTTCATACAGCAGAACACTTTCTTTCTATAGTGCAATAGTGAAGGAGCTGCTTGACATTCCTAAAAATGCAGACACAAGAGATACAAATGCTATTATAAAAATGTGCTCTGGTTATCTGAAATTGTTGTACCCGAATGTTCGAAATGCGTCGGATATTACACCGCAGGAATTCAATGCAATGTGTTTTATGCCTGCTTTTGAAAAAAGAAAGATTATCAGACAGCAATTGGCAGCTATCGATAGAGAGTTTACTGATCGTATGCCTGATATCAGAGTGAGAGGTTTATAAATGATTTATTTTGATAATGCAGCTACAACAGAGATGTGTGAGCCAGCATTGTCAGCTCTGGTAGAGGTATCGAAAACCCAGTATGGCAATGCATCAACCCTATATGGGTATGGGCGAAAAGCAAAAGAATTACTAGAAGAGGCAAGAGGTATTATTGCCCAGTGTATAGGAGCTGATGCTGACGAAATCTTCTTTACATCTGGTGGAACAGAAAGTGATAACTGGGTTATAAACCAGGCAAGGCATTCCGTGGATAGAATCATTGTTTCAGACATAGAGCATCACGCTATTCTTCATCCAGTTGCGAGAGTAAAAGAGGAAGGCATGGATGTGATCTTTCTTCCAGTTGATGAGGGATGCAATGTTATACAAGATTCTCTGCAGTCGAAATTAGAGGGAAAAAAGGTATTGGTTTCTGTTATGTTTCAAAACAATGAGACTGGAGTAATACAGGACATTTCATCATTAGCAGATACCGTTCATAAGTATAGTCCGGAATCGTTCTTTCACACAGACGCTGTTCAGGCAATTGGGCATAGAAGGATAAATGTACATGAGCTTGGTGTTGATATGCTTTCTGCCAGTGCACACAAATTTAATGGTCCAAAGGGAATAGGCTTTTTATATATAAGAAGAGATTGCCAGCTTTTGCCCCTTATTCTTGGTGGTGGACAAGAAAAGGGATTGCGGTCGGGCACAGAAAATATTGCTGGGATATATTCGATGGCAAAGGCACTGGAGGATAATATCGCCCTGCTTGAAGAAAATGAAAATCATATTAAGTTTTTGGAAGAGATTTTTTTATGTGAATTATCAAGGTCTGATATTTCATACAAGATAAATGGAGATGTAAACAAAAAAGCGATCGGTATAATCAATATTGCAATAGAAGGTGCTGATGGCGAAGGTTTGCTTAATATGCTTGATATGCATGATATATGTGTGTCGATGGGATCTGCATGCAATTCCAAATCCAAGGAGCAGTCTCATGTTTTGTTGGCGATGGGGCTCGATGAAGACAGAATAAATTCTTCTATTAGGATATCTATTGGCAGATATAATAAAGAAGAGGAAATCATAGAACTTGTAAAATGGATAAAGAAATACTATGAGTTGTCCAACATTGCAAGAGCATAGGTGGTAATGCGATGCCAGGATGGAATTTAAGGTCTGGGGTTCTTATAGAAGTACATGTTAGCGAAGACGAGTATTGGTCGTTGTTCAACTTTGTTTTTTCTGATGCGTGTAGAAAAACGAACACATACAAATTTGGTCTTATAAAATCGATTTGCGACCAAATATATGACTTAAACGAAGATCCTGTACAGGGATATTTTTTATCATATGATAAGCTGTTTGCAAAGTTCACAGAGAATTATTGGAACTTGGTGAATAAGTACGGCTTGAAACAAATGTCGTATAATGGGAAATCGGAATACTCGAAGATTGAGCTTATTATAAAAGAAGCTGTGACGGGATACGACATTCCCGAAAACATAGAATTTTTGTCTGTTAATGAAAAAGACAGGGAGAGGCTTACACGCATTGTCACCACGGAGTGTAAGAAGTGCGTAATAGGGGCGCTGTACCATGACTTTGAAGGCAAGTTGTATGCCTTTGATCTTTGTGGCAACGGGATATATCTTGGCAGTGGCGCATATAGGTTTATTTCGAAGTATAAGATGGAAATTGAACGCTTGAATTATTATTCTTGGGCGCGGTTTCTAGAAAAGGTAAATGATGATGATGCACTGGTAAGGGTTTTGGAAAAGCTTGATCTTTCTACACCTCAACGCAAAGATTTGTCAGTGTATCGAGAACTTCTATATAAAGAGTTTCGAGAAGATACATGCTTTTATTGTGGAAAAAAACTCGATAAGAAAGTACATGTGGATCACTTTATTCCGTGGACGTTTGTTAAAAATGACAACTTATGGAATTTTGTACTTGCCTGTCCAAGATGTAATCTACGGAAGAGTGATAGTTTGGTTAGTCAGGATTACTTGATTAAGATTGAAAATCGAAACACTCTACTTATGGAAGCTACCGGATTTACCACAAAGATCAATATAGAAAACGAGTTTGCTGGGTATCACACGGGTTTATTGAAAAGAATGTGGGAATATGCCAAGATGAGCGGCATTCGAGAACGTAGTGGGTTCGCAGAGGTTTCTGTGAAGTAAAAACATAAAACAGTATTTTTTACAAACAGTAAAGGGGTTAAAGATGCATTTGCCTGAATAATCACAAACAGAACCCGCTCCAGCAGAGAAGGATCTTTCTTATATTTTCACGCAATGTATTTACATATTCTATCGAATAAGTATCTTTTGAAATCATGTTTTCTCCTTATCATATGGTCATCAATTTGATATTCGTCTTTGTGGTTATAAAGGTACAGAGTGCATTGTACAAATGGCGACGCTTTGCATAGCGGAACATCCGTGTTTCGTTTATGTTATATTTCTGAAAAGCATCTTCATAAATACGTGGATATTCGCTTCGCTCTATTATGTCGCCAGATAGTTTTTTTGAGAGTAGATCTACAAGCAGTTTTTCCAAGGAGCAGGAATGATTTTCGCTGGGGGAAGGGGCTTCTGTCAAAAGTTTTTGCACTACGATATCAGTTTCAGGTCCGCGTTGTCTGTAAAAATTATCTTTATTCGGTTGGAACATGGCATAGGGGTAGTTTTCATGCAACATTTCATAGACTGTATCAACCAGCATATTTTCCACTTTAACAAAGATTACATTCTTGGCAATCTGGTGATTGACGAAATCATTCATCTGAATCAATTTCCACATTTGAAAGCCAATAAGGAGATTGGTCTCTGCTATGTTCTGTTCAAGTGAGGGATATTCCTGTGAGTGAAAATAGGTGTATTTTTTTAGATGCAAATGTCAGGGTTCGGTAATGTTTTCTGGTATCGACGGATGCCAGGGAGCTCCAAAGTGTCACCAACATTCAGTTGATGGAAGTTTCGGAACACGCCAAATTCAGGGCGTGAATGGCTTCATGCGATTCTGGGTTCAAAAATTACCTCAAAAAGACTATAATTCGGCAACGAAATAAAAAATTGCCGTTTTATAGTTAACCCTGCAATTTTTGTTTTTATTAGCAGACATTAATTACTACACGCATTTCCATAAATCAGAACTCTTCAGCCGTGTTATCTTATGAGGAAAAGCGATTTTACTTTAAGTACATTATGAAATATCGTTGCAATATTGACATTTTTTGAATTATTTAGTATAATGCTAATAGATTCTATAGGAAAAGTGGACACAAGAGACTTTTCATTACTTCTAAATATCTATAACCTATTCTCTCGATTATCCAAAATCAAAGCTAGTTGCTGTTGGGCATCTTCAGTGCTTATTTCTTGTATTTACCAAAGTGTTAGGAATAAAGACGATGAAAACTTTTAAAGGATATGAATATATAAGTAAAACTTATATATTGATAATAATAAAAATTAAGGAGGTCAGTTATGTCACGTGTTAATGTATTAGAGGAAACAAGATTATTTCAAGAAAGGCTTGAGACAGGATATTTTGCAACCGAGCGATCTACGAACAATGAGGTCGTTTATGCAGAGGAAAAGGAACCAAGGGATACCAAGGCTGTAAAGATGTTTACAGAAACACAAAGTTTTGAATACATTAAAGATATGAGGTGACAAACTATAATGCAAAATGTAACAAAAGAGTTAGCTCCTCGATATCATATGACTGAGCGATTTCAAAATTTACTGGAGCAGATCCAGGAAGTATTGGTAAAAATGGGAGTCATTGATAAAGTATCTATAAACACAGATTTATTGGGAAGGGTAGTTATAGATTACTTTGAGGATATAGATAGGTTAAAGGAGTTTCAAGGTATTGAGCGTGCAAATGTAGACAAAATTTACAGTTATGAAACGTTCTGGCTATTGCGCCGACACCCAATTCAAATCCTTGATTCAAGCATAGGTGAACAATTCTGGTATATCAATGAAAAAGTTTGCATAGCAATTATGATTCCCAAAATGTTGGAGGAGATGGGAGTTATAATGACTGACAAGAATCCTCGATTTGAAAGTTTTTTGGATTTAATGTATTACAATTTTAAATACAGAATATTCACGCAGCAATCATTAGAGTTTATGGTTGAGGCTTTCTTTTGCGGATATAGTGTAAAAAAAGATGAGGTATCTAATGAGCAGACAGCATAAAGTGAAAATGACCTTGGCTGAGATTATGGAAAATAAGGAGTTATTCCTTCAGCATTACAATCTAAAAGATGAATTTGAGAAGTCGGGATATGATTGGAATGAACTGATGGGAATAGCTCAACAATTCGAGAGGGATCGAGAAAGTAAATATCCGGAACTTATTCAGCAGTATATTTCCCGAATTGCATCATTTGATGTGATACACTCATACAGATACCGGATAAAGGAAACGGATAGCTTAATTAAAAAGATAATTACTAAGGCAAATCAAAAAGGTAAAATTGTAGCATTAGATGATTATCTAGTAAATATTACGGATTTATTGGGCATACGCGTCCTTTATGTTTTTAAGGAAGATTACTATAGAGTGCATGAGCAATTGATGGAGGCATTCAAACATCAGTTAGTTGAAAATGTGCATATAAAATTACAACCTGGTGACGATAAATCTTTGTATGAGAAAATTTTGGATTGTGATCCTATAATTGAAGAAAAAAACGCATACCGTTCTATTCATTACACTTTATGTGCAGAGGAAAATAATATGCGAAGCGTTCGTTTAGAGATTCAAACCAGAACGCTTTTTGAAGAAGGATGGAGCGAAATAAATCATAAGCTTGTTTATAAGAATCAAGATGTCGCAGATTATTTTGTGTTGTTGCAAGCGTCAAAGATTTTGAGCACCCTGGTGGGAAATTGTGATACATTGGGAATGCTTATGAAAAATATATATGATGAATATAATAAAAGGTTAGCAGGTGGATTGGAAGAAGTTAAGACCGAAATTCCCAAAAGTGAAGTTATGCAAGAAATACTAAATGATTTTTTAATGAAATAGAAAAACCACCCCGTTTCTGACCAAAGTTTAGGGGTGGTTTTTCTATATTTGGATTACCAAACAATTGTATGGTTACTTACAAAACGTAAAGACAAATGTTAGCAATGTCAAAAGGAAAATATTTATCGAAATTTCAACAATTTTCATCCCACCCTCAACCAACAGGAATCCTCAACACCTGCCCAATATTCAGAATATCACTGCTCAATCCATTTAAACCCCTAATGGCATTGACCGTCGTGCCATACCTTGACGCCAGCTGCCAAAGTGTATCTCCCGAGCGGACAGTATATTCAAAATACGGGGTGGAAGACGTTCCCGCAGAAGGAATTCTGAGTACCTGACCAATACTTAGATTGTTTCCAGACAGCCCATTCAAATTCTTGATTGTATCCACCGTCGTATTATATCTCTGTGCCAGCTTCCAGAGCGTATCCCCCGAACGGACAACATATTCAAAATACGACCCGTCCGCAGGCGCCGTGGTCGGAATCCTCAGTACCTGACCGATATTCAGACTGTCACTGGTCAGTCCGTTCAGGCGTTTAATCGCATCCACCGTGGTGTTAAATCTGCGTGCAATCAGCCAAAGCGTATCCCCAGAGCGAACCACATATTCCGTAGCACCGTTATCAACACTGGGAGGAATCACATTACCCGCTCCCAGATAAGTATTATACAGTGCCTGCCATGTGAGCGCACCCACGATACCGTCCGGATTAAGCCCCGCCGCACTCTGGAATGCTGCGACCGCCTGTTGTGTGTCCCTTCCGAAATTTCCGTCCTGTATCGGAGCCGGAATCGCAGAATTAAATTCCGCTGCCACATTCAAAAGATATTGCAGGGTAATGACATCCTGCCCTGTGGAACCCAGGCGCAGAACCGAACCCGGGGGGACGGTTCCGATCCCGAGAGAAGTCCCCTCGCTGCTTAACTCGGCAAGCTTGGTCACAGAGGCATACAGATAGGAAAGCTTATTCCAAGTGGATTTTCCGACCACGCCATCGGATGGCAGGCTGAAAATACTCTGGAACTTGGCAACCGCCGCCCTTGTGCTCTCCCCGAACACGCCTGCTTCATCCGTAATCGCAGGGATTGCGGGGTAATTGCGCCGAATCCTTTCCAGATAAGTCTGAATCGTCTGGACGTCTAGCCCCCTGCTCCCCGTCCTGAGCGCAGTACCGGGATAGGAGGACAGAACCCCGGTAATAATGTTCGTCTCAGCAATCTCCACATCCTGCGGGTAATAGGAACGCAGGATCTGCAGGGGGCTGAGTCCCTGATTTGCCAGACTCACCGTCCCCCACTGGGACATACCTGCGCAGGTCGCAGAGGTTCCGTTGCAGAACGATGTAAAATAAGGCGCATTCTGCCCCGGCCTGCGGACATATTCATTAAAGATTTCGTCCACAATCCGGCTGATGGATTCATAGATATTCCGCCCACGTACAAAATATTGGTCATAGGCAGTATTGTTGGTGATGTCAAAGTTATAGCCGCGGCTCCTGTACCACTCGGTAAAAACCCTGTTCAGTGCAAAAGTGATGATTGCATAAATATTTGCCCGCAGGGATGCGTCCGGCCATGTAGAATAAATTTCACTGCTGGCAACATTCTTTACATAATCGGGAAAAGACACTTGGACATTGGCTGCGGATGCGCCGGGACGGCCCAAGTGCACCGTGATCGGATTCGGAATGACCACTTGGCGGAGTATCCGCGAATCCATGACGGATCCTTTCTGGTTACGATTCTCCGTCATGGAGACGGCGGGCATGCCGATCTCAATCTCCGTCACGGTCGGGGTGCGCTGCATCGCCTGCATCGGAACAAATTCGATCGGCTGAATGGCGGTCTCGCCTTCCAGAATCGGGATGCCGACGATATGAACCGAATTAAAACCGTCCGCAAGCGCAAGCACATTGTAACTGATATAAGGAATTCCGGAAAAATCCGGGTCCAGGGACAGGGATTTGTCCAGAGTTTCCAAAGCAATCCTCTCCGTTTCTCCGCTTTCATCCGTTGTCATCCGGTAAATATTTTCCTCCTGATCATCCATAATCTGAATCTGTACGCCACTGAGCGGAAGTGCATCCTGCGCCGTCCGTGCCTGTATGATTAAATAACCGGTAGCCATAAATTATTAATTCCTCCTTCAAATAGCACAATTCCCAATACAATATAAATATGAAAAAAGATAATTACGGTTACTCCTTTTTGTTGTAACATGTTTGGTACGGTGATATAATCAAAGCTGGAATTAGAGGAGGAGCAGATTTTATGAAACGAGGCATATGTCTTCCGTGCATAGTGTTATGTTTGTTTTTTGGGGGTTGTTTTACATCTGCCGAGATGTCGTCTGCCGAGATGCCGACTGTGGAGATGCCGTCTGGCGAGATGGTGTCTGCCGAAGTGCCATCCGAGGAGGAAACAGAGCTTTGGGATGATGGAGAAATGACATATATCAAAGCGTACACCCAATTCCTTCTGGATGAAGATATCGATCAAGGGCACGATTTCCCAATTCGTGGGTATTATTTATTTGATCTGAACTTTGATGAGATACCGGAGCTGGGCATTCTGCATGATTCATGGGGTTCCATGGGAGGATATTTTACCTATTATTATTTTGATGGAAACGAGATCACGGCGGTTTTAAATGACAGAGGTGAACCAGTACAAGTCTCCAATTATACACAGGTGCTTGCAGACCATGAGCAGAAGAAGGTTTATTTGTTGAAGGAGATGTATTTGCTTCAGGGGAACGACAATGGAACCTATGGGTATCTAAGAGAAATCAAAAGTGAAGGACAAGTCCCCTGTGTATATGATCTTCTGAATCTGGAAGTGGATCAGGAGAGTGATTTGAGTAGCCATTTTGGAACACAATATGACGGTGAAGATGCTTTTCTGGCGGCTCCGGAGCTTGAGGATTGTTTGATTACGCAGCGTTATTCGGAAAAAGAGTGGATTACTATTTCATCAAGTGAATATCTTGAAGGGAAAAGGCAATTGATACCGGAAGGGAATTCTTTTGTAGATTTACGGGAGGGAGATTTGCATTATTTGGGAGCAAACTATGATGAAAATGGAGATTTGCTTTATACAGATGTAAAGATGGGGAAAGAGGAGATTGAGGAGCTGTTTGGACGATTCATAAAAAATTTGTTGCAAAAGTGATGGTGAAACCGTACAATATAAACAGAGAAGTATGCGTAACTCAAAATGAGCCATACTAACAAAGGAGGTGTTTATATGGCAACTTCAAGTATCACGAAGAATTTTATCATATCCGGTGAGAAACAGGTGGAAATGTTTGCCGATGCGGTTGAAGCATCTGCCAACGATAAAACACCTCGTGTTCCAATCAACGTTACCTATTTACAAGGAGCGGACGAGATATTAAAATTCATGGAGAAAAGGAAGAAAACGAATGCAGCCAGACGGTATCAAGGGAAGAGGAACCGCATGAACTGATACAGCTGTTAAGGCTGCTTTAAAAAGTATAGAGAGGCTACATATGAATGTTTCACAGATTATTTTCAGTCCGACCGGAGGAACGAAACAGGTTACGGACATTATCACAAAAGCATGGGGCATGTCGGTCAACGAAATCGATTTGACCAAGGCAGAAGCCGATTATTCTTCCCTTAGTGTGGAAAAAGATGATATTGCAGTGATTGCGGTTCCTTCTTATGGCGGACGTGTTCCGGCTCTTGCAGCCCAAAGAATTTCAAAAATTTGTGGCAATCAGGCGCAATGTGTGATTGTCTGCGTATATGGAAACCGGGCATATGAGGATACTTTGATTGAATTGAGCGACATTGCAGAAAAAAGCGGTTTCAAAGTAATTGCTGCGGTTGCCGCTATTGCGGAACATTCTATCATGCACCAGTACGCAGCAGGAAGACCTGACACCAAAGATCAACAAGAGCTGGAAAATTTTGCAAAAAAAATATTAGAAAAAGTAAACGGCAGCGCGGCTGAAGCTTCTGCACCGCAAATTCCAGGGAACCATCCATATAAGAAAGCGGGCGGAGCGGGTTTAGTGCCGAAAGCTGACAATAAATGTACGGCTTGTGGACTTTGTGCTGAAAACTGTCCGGCAAAGGCAATCAGTAAGGAAAATCTAAAAGCTACGGACAGTAAAAAGTGTATTGCATGTATGCGCTGTGTTGTAAAATGTCCTCAATCAGCCCGCAAGGTAAATGGTGCTATGGTTTCGGCTGCCGCATTAGCAATGAAAAAAGCCTGTTCAACAAGAAAAGAGAATGAGTTGTATATCTAAAACTTGGGAACAATACATGAGAGCAAGACAATGATTGTTTATTGTCTTGCTTTCACTAATTCAATAGCTTCTTTTCCTGATATATGTTCAATGGATAATTCTATGATACATAGGTTTTTCCAATCTTTGCTGATTGCGTTTTGGTGTTCTGTTTCATTGCCATTTGGATTATATTTTATAGATAATGCCTGTATTGCCTCTTTCATTTCTGCTTCATTTTCCATAATGCGGATTTTGCCAAAGACAATCACGCTTCTAAAATAGGTTGTATATTCTTTGGGGATAATCTCATCTTGATCAATCACGCAAAAAGATGCTTTGTTATGCTTTTTTATTGCGTCAAATTTATGCCCGCTTTTGGCTCCATGAAAATACAATTTGGAATTCTCATACACATAGCTGATTGGAACAGCATAGGGATAATCATTATCTCCCAACAATGCTAAAACCCCCGATTTACCATTGCTTAAAATTTCAATACTTTCCTCTAATGATAATTCTTGTCTTTTTCTGCGTAATTCTCTGAACATATTTGTTGCCCTCCTATGATAAAAACTATGATTTCTGTGATTGGGTACGATAACCATACGCCCGTCATTCCCCAAACATAAGAAAGGAAAAACGCCATTGGAATCATTAAGAAAAACCCTCTTAATAAAGAGATTACCTGCGCCGGTAACGCTTTTTCGGTTGATGTAAAATAAATGGAAAGAATCACATTAAAACCCACAAAAGGAATGGCTGTAAAATATAATTTAAGCCCGGTTACGGCAATTTGTTGCAGTTCCGCATTCTGCTCACTGTTAAACAATCCTGCTATTGGATTAGCACATGATAAAAACATGAAGTAAATGCAAACTGAAATAAGTAGCATAGTTATGATTGCATATTTCAATATTTTTTTTACATCATCTTTTTTTCCATATCCGTAAGCCCGACTTGTAATTGGTTGTGTGCCTTGTGCAATTCCGGTATAAATTGATGTAACTACAAGTGATAGATTTGCAACTATCCCATAAGCGGCTATGCCGATATTACCCTGCAATCGAAGAATAATGAAATTGAATACAATTATTACAATTCCCGAGGCAACTTCTGTAATGAAAGAAGGAATACCTAGTGAAATGGCATTTATACTTAAGGCGGGAGAAAAATTTAGTTTTATTAAATGGAAATTATTTTGTTTTGTAATCCAATGTTTCGTCAGAATGCACATACTTATTATGGGGGCAAGTCCGGTTGCTAATACAGCACCCAATATTCCCATTTGTAATGGAAAGATAAATATATAATCTAATGCAATATTTGACAAACTGCCTATCAACATAGCTGTCATAGAAAGTTTTGGACTGCCATCATTTCTCACAAAACAAATTAGTACGTCATTCATCATAAAAGCAGGGGCAAAAAGTAAAATCACTTGCAAGTAAGTTTTTGTCATATCAAACACTTCGCTATTAGCACGCAATACAGATGTCAACTGTTCAGAAAGGAAGACACCGGTAAGCGTATATAACACTGCTAAAACAGCCGTAAAGCATATTACATTAGTAAATATTTTATTTGCATTTTGATATTCTTTTTGTCCTCTGAAAATAGAGTATTTTGTAGCTCCACCCATTCCTAACATCAGACCGCTTCCGTGAATAAAACTATATATTGGAATAGCTAAATTAAGTGCGGTTAGTCCATTTGCGCCCAAGCCATTAGACACAAAAAAAGTATCAGCAAGAATATAACAGGACAAACCGAGCATCCCCAATATATTTAAAGATACATATTGAATAAATTCTTTGAGCAGTTCTTTTGACTTCATCTATATTACCCTTCTATACAAAAAAGCATCAAACTCTCTATCTTCTAAGACCTAATGATAGAAAGTTTGACGCTTAATCTTTTTACCCGGTGGCAAAAAAGCTGCGTTTCATCTTATGGTTATTTTATTGTATATCAAAAAAGCATAAAAAGCAATAAAAAAGGGAATTTTTTCTCCTGTCCGGTTGCGCTATCAAAACGGGTTTTTACGTAATTGGCATTAGGTAGAATTATATATTTCCGATATTTTAAGTGAGAGTCAAAGGAGGGCATATGATAAAAATTGCAATATGTGATGATGAAAAGAACATAAGGAGCTATCTTGCCTCGCTTATCAAAGAGCAGAATGTAGAGTGTGAAATTACGGAGTATGCTTCTGCTGATGAATACCTGTCAAGCGGTATAGAGCATGATTTACTGTTCTTGGATATAGAGTTAAAGGGTTCTGTGTCTGGTATGGAAATGGCAAGACAGATTAGGGGCATGCGGCAGATCAGACAACCCGTTATCATTTTTGTTACGGGCTATGAAAAATATGTGTATGACGCTTTTGACGTGGACGCATTTCAATATCTGGTAAAGCCTGTGAGTGAACAGAAATTTGCAGAGGTTTTCAGACGCGCACAGGAGAAAAAGAAAACGCTGATCATTCAGTATGCTGGGGCAAACAAAGCCATACCGTTAGATAATATTTACTACATGGAAAGCCAGAGCCATAAGATAGTGCTTTATATAAAAGACCGGGAACAAGCTGGCTTGCGCAGGCTGGAATATTATGCAAAAATCGGGGAGCTGGAAGAAGAATTGCAGGGGCGTTTCTGCCGCATACACAAAGGCTATCTTGTCAACCTTTCCTATGTGGACGAATACAGCAGGACAGAAATAATACTTACAAACGGGGATAAGCTGCCCCTTTCAAAATATAAGTATGAGGACTTTGTAAAGGCATATCTGCGCTTTATGCAGTAGGGGGACTGAACATTGAACGAAGCAGGTTATATTCTGGTGGTGGATATTACAGTAAATATTGAGGTGCTTTTATTTGCGGTTTGTATGGCAGCCTTTTTCTATCCGTTTATGATAGGGCGAAAAGAACAGGGAAAAAGCAGAATCAAAAAGGTTCTTATAGTGATTTTGGTTTATGCATTGATGTATTTTGTAAATATGACAACTTCCATATATGGCTGGCTGTGTATGATGATCGTGCTTGTGCTTTTGGTAGCTGCGTCCAAATTTTTAGATATGGACAGGGAATTTACACTTTTTTTGGGAGTGATTTTTTTCTGTATTAAAAATCTGAGTGTGCTGATTATGAGAAGCGTCAGCTATTTTTTGGGGAAAAGTCTTGAGCGTAAAGCAAGAATTACAGAAGATGTAGAAGCTATTTTTCGCAATGCGGCATGGAATTTTATTTTTATTACAGTGTTACAAATGATCTTGTTTTCCATTTTGTTGTGCGTTGTGAGGTGGCTGTTAAGGAAAAGATCAATAAAACTGCACATGAAAGAATTATGCTACCTACTTTTGATACCAGTCACAGGAATTTTATTTGTAAACATTATATTTCAAATTTTAGTGATAGTGAATGATGGTCTGGCTTTTCAGCTTTATGAACAATTCCCAGTATTTCTTGGAATTGTGCCTATGGTTGCAGCCCTGTTTTATGCGGCAATTTTAATTACAATCGTGTCCTATCAGAAAATGATAAGTTTACAGGAGGAAAAAGAAAAGTATTTTGTCGAACAGCAGCAGGTTCACGCAATACAGGAGCGAATGGAGGAAGTGGAGCAGTTCTATCATGGCATACGCCAGATGAAGCATGAAATGAAGAACCATTTGACGAATATCAAAGGGCTTGTCAGAAATGGCAGCTATGGAGATATAGAGCAGTATATAGATCAAATGGACGAAAGCATGAATGTTTTTGAGCTTACCATTAAAACGGGGAATACCGTTACGGACGTGATTGTGAATGACAAGCAGAAAGCCGCAGAGAAACAGGGGATACAGTTTCAGGCGGAGTTTTCCTATCCCAAATCAGAGGGCTATAATGCGTATGACATAGGGGTTATTATCAACAACCTTCTGCAAAATGCCTTGGAAGCCTGTGAAAAAATGACAGGGGGTGAAAAATATATTTATCTTTCCGGCAGGCAGAAGAAAAAGTTTTATTTGATAAATGTGAAAAATTCATATGAGGGGGAGGTGACCTTTGACGCAAAAACCAATCTTCCAATTTCCTCAAAAGGAAAGGATATCTCTCTGCATGGCATTGGCTTATCCAATGTAAAGCGTGAGGTAGATAAATACATGGGAGATGTGGACATTAAAGTAAAGAAGAACGAATTTAGCGTAACCGTGTTGTTACAGGAAAGGAGAAAGAGATGAGTGTTTTAGGAGTAAATGGTGCTTTAATGGGGGCATACCAATATGCGAACAGGACACAAAAAACAGGTACAGGAGGGGTAAGTTTCACAGAGCAGTTACAGAAAACAGGGGAAGCGGCGAATGCATCAAAAGTGGATGCATACACGGAATATCTCCAGTCAAAGTATGGCAATGTGAAAATCCAGAGTGTCGGGAAAGACCAGCAGAGCCTGGATCGGGCGGGAAAGAGCATGAGCGGCAATGATGTTGTGATAGCACCGAATATTTTGGAACAAATGGCAAATGACCCGAAAAAAGCAAGTTACTATGAACAAAAGATAGATGATTTCTTTGACGCTATCCCAAGACTAACGGCTTCGTTTGCGTCAAAAGGACTTGTCTATGAACCGGGTGGCGTGGTAGTCCATGAGGACGGAAGCGTAACGTATATCGGTGGTTGCAGTGATTCTCCGGAACGTGTGGCAGAAGTGAATGCAATCAATAAAGCAAAACGGGAGAAAGAAGCGGCGCAGCGCAAGGCAAATTTGGAACACAGTAGGGATGCGGCAGAAGAACGGCAACGGCAGATTGAGATAGCTTATAGAAAGCAGAGCATGGCGAAGGTTCTTACCAATTATACAAATTGATAGCATACAAATTGATAGCATCAAAGAAAGGTTGGTAGCATGGATATTCAAGCAATTTTGCCGCAAATCAATAATGCTGTATATTTATCAAGTAACAGCATAAAGTGCGGGGGCGAATTTGAGAAGCTTTTACAACAAGTGAATGAAGACACCGATATTGCAGAAATGAAGAAATTTCTGGATGAAAAGTTTAATGTCAATACGGTTGTTGTAGATTACAGTTGTGGAAAAACAGATACAGAAGCAGAAATGTATGACACTGCAATGTTGAAAGAATATGATATGCATGGCGGGAGGAATGTAGTTATCTCAAAGAAAGCCTTATTAAGAATGAAAAAGGACACTGCCTTTAGGCAGGAGGTGTATAAGTCGATCAAAGATATACCGTGGTCAAGTAAACTGACTGGCGGCGAGGTGAAAGGCAACGGAGTATTTATTCATGAGGACGGGACAGGTGGCTACTATTTGGAGTTTGACTGGGGCGATGATGATGAAAAAGCAAAGCCCAAAAAACATAAAGTGATGTACTCTGACAGTTCGGAAATAAAAGAGTTAAATACTCCGGCATTAGATGAATTGAGCAACATGGGATTACAGGCAGATAGTTTTATTTCTCTAATGGGGGCAGAAATGAAAGGGGCAAAAAAGAATGAGTATTTTAGGAGTAAATGATATTTTGGGTGTATACCAATATGCGAACAAGACACAAAAAACAGCCGTAAGCGGGACAAGTTTTATGGAGCAGTTACAAAAGACTGGAGAAGCGGCGAATACATCAAAAGAAGATACCTACACGGAGTATCTAAAACACAGATATGGGACAGGGGTATCTATCCAGAATGTAGGAAAAGACCAAAACAGCATGGATCGCATTGGTGCGGGAACCGCGGGGACTGGAAATGTAGTGATTGCACAAAACATTTTGGAACAAATGGCAAATAATCCTGAAAAAGCTGCCTATTATGAGGGAAAGATACAGGATTATTTTAATTCACTGCCAAGGTATCAAGCAGAGCTTTCGGCAATGGGGCATGAAATTCATTCTTCTGGTATTGTCATTCATCCAGATGGAACCGTCACACATTACATCAGTGGGGATTTAAAACCGGAAGTAAGGGCAAAGATAGAGGCTAAAATGAAAGCGGAGGACGAGGAAAAGGCAAAAAGGAAAAGACGGTATCAAGAACTCAGCAAGGAGGCAGAAGAAAAACGAAGACTGGAAATGGAGTTAGCATACAAACGCCAAAGCAGGACAGAGTTACTTGCTAAACAAGCAGTTGATACAAGCAGGGTTACATATACAACTACGCCGGAAGTTATGAGTTCTGCGGTTGCGGCTTATGAAAATAATATCATGGGGGCAACAGGCATTTAAAATCAGTAATAGTGGAGGAACAAAGAGGGATTTCACATCAATAAATGGAATAAGCAAGGGCTATTTAGGAAGTTTTTATAGCCAGAGTATTGTGGCAACGTAATGACTATCCATTTGAAATGTTCTTTGAAGATAATTTGAGTAAATCAGTTTTAGACTGGAACCGACATCAGAAAATCCGTCTATGCTAGACGCAGGTGTGCAGGCAAGGTTAAACGCAGCAAGGGGAAAATATGCAATAGTAGTTCCGCCTGCGTTGGAGAAAAAACTGGAAAATAATCCCAAACTGTCCCAAAACATTATGAATAAAATATCTGCCCTTATCAAAGAGCAGGATTCAGTGCCAAGCTGTATGGATTCCTTTAACATTACTCTTGATGATGAGGGTAATATCTCAAATTACAGGTTGTCGGGTGGTGGCGGGGAAATCACGATCACACGGAGAAATGGGCAAAAAAGCAGAGATGAAGAAATAGTAGATTTTTATTTTTGGAAGTAAAGATGGGATTGATACAATGGCAACTGGACATTTGAGTGAGCGAAAACTTGATGATCCGAAGTTATGAAATGATGAAGATTGGGTGCAGAAGTTTTTGACAAATAGATATTTATGAGAAGTGGGATATGTCCCTCAAAGACGAGAAAGCGGGCATAAAAAATCACTACCGGCTGTCACTTTCCAGCTGCTTTCGCAGGCGGGCCATTTCCGCTTGCATCTCCGCCATTGCTGCTTTTGTGTCAGCAAGTTCGGTAATCATCTCTTCGATTTGAGCGTCTTTTTCTTCAATCTGTGCGGCTTGTTCTTCGAGCTGTTTCTTCCACGATCTTATGTCCCTGTAGTACTCTTCCCTGTCGAGGCAGCGCTTCCGCATCATGTCGTCCGCGTTCATGCGGAAGATGGAGTTGGAGGCTTCCGTCATATATTCGCTGTTCTGTGCTATCATTTTCAATCCCTCCCATGTGGTCGCTTTGAAGAGCTTTGCCCAGTGGTCGATCCCCCAGGCTTTGTCCTCTTCCGTCGCCAGTTCCGTATGTCTTAAGTCTAACACATGGAGGGTGAGTTTGTCACTATAGATTTTATGGGTTCTAATATTCATAAACTTGTTTGTGGCATAAAATTCAGGTTCACCCGCAAATAAGGTAAAATCCAAGATGCCAATATGTACCACTGGCAAGGTATCTGCGTACTCCTGCCCCTGTGACAGGCTGTCGAGGTTACGGCACAGGTAGACGAGGGAACGATCCACCCAGTTGGCGTTCCGCTCCACCTGCATCTCAAGGTTGATTAGCTCGTGGTTGTTCAGCATCACATTGATATCGAGTCGGATTTCTTTGTCCTGGCAAGCGTCTCCGAGGACGATGGGGTTTGTGACCTCCACGGAGGAGATGTCTTCCGGTGGGATGTGGAGCAGGGAGCTGATCAGCCCGGTGAGCGCCTTGTTGTTGGACTGTAGGACGGCGCGGAACATGTAGTCGTTGGTCATGGGAAAGTCAAATTTTCCCGTGGCAGCCTCCAGCTCCGGCAAGAAATGAACAGTGTTTGGTAAATTGGTCATAAAGTGTCCTTTCCGTGTTTTGTGTGGGCATCACGGAATATTCAAAAACACGCCAATAATGCGTATGATCACATATGTCCGATGCCTTGCAAAACACTAAAAATCATTGGTTGACAGTAACAAAATTAAACTTTGGGAATACGGCGAAACGCCGAAAAGAAGACCTTGCGTATACAACAGTCTCTTGATTTGACAGCATCATTATAGCATCCTTCTGCCAAAAAGAAAAGTATATTTTGCAATTGCATATTTTGCAATTGGTCTCCCCCCGTGATGGGGGCAATATAAACATTATAGTCATTTCATGTCCTCAATAGTCGCTTGGTGCAATCTGGGTTGGAAAACGGGTGGCATCTGCCGATAGATTTTATGAAACGGCATATTTTATATGTAGACCAAGACTGGCGCAAAAAACTTGGTCAAGGATAATGCCCTGTCAAAAATTCATTTAGGAGGAGGTGACATTTGATTTTCCTTTTGGGAAAGGATTTATCTATACATGAGAGATGTAGAGATTAGGGTAAAGAAAAATGAATTTAGTGTAACCATGTTGTTACAGGAAAGGAGAAAAATGAATACTAGTGGTGTATATGGCATGGGAGTAAATACACATGCCTACACAAAAAACAGCAAGAAAACAACGGAAACAGGTTGTTTTGCGGACGAAGTGCAGAAGGCAGAGAAAAGCCGGAGTACGCAAACTAAGTCAAATTCGTCAGCATGGGCGGGAGATATGGTTATTCCACAGCCACCGACTTACAGAGGCTTTGTTTATGACAATTCTATTTCCAATAAGTCCAAAGAAGAAATGACAATGGACGAATACAAGCAGTGGTTCATGCATGAGATGTCAGGTATGCCGGTCAGCGATTGGTATCGCACCACCTGTGTAGGAGGGGCACTGACAATCACAGAAGAATGTTTTGAAAGAATGAAAAATGATCCGGAATGGGAGAAAACTGTCTTGGGCATGGTGAGGAATATGTATTCGTCAAGTGGGCTCATGGGTTCTAAGATGATTGGCTACCAAGTAATCGGGGCTTCGCCGGAACAATGCCATGGAGAGGGAATACCTGTGAAAAGTTCCAATTCTTCTCTTTCTGCAAGTGATAAAAAATCTTGGTGGGAGAAACGCCATGAGAAAATGGAAGAATTATTAAAGGAACAGGAAAAGGAAGTTATAAAATACATGTGTATTTTGTAGAAAAACAAATATGCCCGGACTTATCATAAGGGGGCATAGGCGATTCTGAATGACAGAAGAACCGCCAATGAATATTGATCACATGGAGGATTTGAAAAATGAGTGTTAGCGGAATTGGAACAACAGGCTATCCGATAGCAGGGTATGATACAAGAAAGACAGAAAGAAATGCTGCAGGAGGAAACTTTGCCAAACAAGTGACGGAAGCGGCGCAGGCAACAGGACAGACTTCAACAGCCATTTTGCATGGCTCCAATGAAGAAACGGGGGATATTGCAATTTTCTCTAATGTGGATGTAGTAAACAATTCATCTATTACTGTATATAAAACACAGGATTTTGATCCGAGTAATCCGGTTTATAAAGTGAAAATATGGGATCAGGACGGAAATGTAACAGAACGAATGATAGATGTTTCTAAGGTAGACCCGAAAAACTGTGATACGGCTGAAATGTATGCGTACACTTCCAATCTGAAAGAAAGCGGAAAAGGCAGTTTTGAAGATACCGTTCTGAAAGCCGCAGTTGCAAAAGCCGTAAAAAATGCAGAACAGAGAAGTTCCGGCTCTTGGAGTTTTTCCACAAAGATGAATTGGGTGGATATTGTCAAAGATATTATACAGTCAGAGTATAGTTATGGAGATTTGAAAGGCTATATGGAATGGCAGAAGTTTTTAGGGTTTCTGGATAAGTAAAATGCCCGGACTTGTTAAAGGGGGCATAGGCGGTTCTGAATGACAGAAGAACCGCTAATAATACATAAAATTGGAGGAATTGATATGGCAATTGGAGCAATATCGGGCAATTATATGAATCCTTATAGTCTGCCGGCAAGGACGGGCAGGGGGAAATCCCTAGGGAATGATGCCATTAAAAACAGGGTAAATTCCGGCTACGAAGTGGTTCAATACCCCACAACTTATATCTATTGTCATCAGGCATGTAAAGAGTTTGATACTTCTCTAGACGGTAATCAATGTCAATTTGGTATCTATTATGAGGACGGTTCCGCTTTGGACATTTACAAATCCCCAGGATATACCAACGAAATGCCTCTTGTGGATATCTATATGCGCAATCCGGATGGGGAGTGGAGCAAGGAAACAATCAATGCAAAGGAGATCGATCTGACAAATTGTTCTTTTGCGGAAATGCGCGCTGCCATGGTCTATTTAAAGGAAAGCGGTGTTATAACTGATAACTGGACATATGTAGAGTTAAGCCGTGCTAATGAAAATGATCCTGATGTTTCCTATGAGGATATTTTTGCACCCCAGAATTGGGTGGAACGGGTGGCTAGATGGATGCAGTATCAAATAGAAGGCGGAGAATATGCGGCATACAAACGCTTTGCCTGTCTATACACAGCTTTTACCGATTATATGGCACATGATTGATTTGATTCAGGTCTAAGTACAGGATTGTTGTTTGGTATTTTTGCAGATAAATTTATTGATAGCAATGGAGGATATAGAATGTCAGTAGCAGGAATTAATGGAACAGCAAATTGCCCTGTCTATACACCGTGTAAAGCAACAGGGAATGTAGCAAATAATAATTTTAGCCAACATATTAACCAGGCAAAGGCGGGAAGTATACATACTTTGCATTGGTTCGATACAGCGGAGGGCGATAAGCCATTAGGGGCGCTTGGGGATAAAGGAAACAACAGTATCACGGTATATAAGCCAAAGGATTTTGACCCGGAAAATCCCGTATATAAGGTTAAGACATGGGACGCAGAGGGCAATGTGACGGAACGAATGGTGGATGTGTCAAAGGCAGATGCCAAAAACAGTGACAGGGCAGATATGTTTGCATATGCTTGTTATTTGACGGACAGTGGACAATACCCGGAAGCACAAAATACATTCTGCCGTATACCGAGTTCTGATGAACAGTCGGAGCATTTGTCAGACTCTTTTAAGACCGGGAAATTTAACTGGCTGGAACTTGCAAAGAGCTTTATGCAAATGCAGTATGACGCAGGGAATTTACGGGGGTATCTTGATTACAAGAAATTTGTAGATTTTTTTGCTTAAAAATTATTCCGCAGAGGCGCATAAACCTTTGCTTCTGCGGAATGCTCGGACTTATTATGAGAGAGCAGAGGGGGAGCTGATCGACAGAGAAGCTACCATTAAAAAATTGATAGCAATGGAGGAATTGAAAAATGAGCGTAAATGGAATTGATAATAATACTGGAATTAACTCGAATTATATGACGGGTAAAAA
>CAMWLG010000004.1 GCA_947175035.1 uncultured Lachnospiraceae bacterium
CAGGCTAATCAGGGTGTATTGTCATTGCTTGGTTAATAGTGAACGAATCATGACAGAGATTATGGGAATAGGGTTGGCGATAGCCGACCCTATTTCTTATGGAAATATTTAAACGCAATGTGGTGAGAATATAGGAGATGTATGGTTGGAAAAGATTAAGATTATATCGATGTCAGAAGATAAAGCGGAGTGCTGCAGGGAGAAAAATGTTTATCTAGAGGGTTGCATGGATGATTATTTGGCTTTTTTGTATCAGAACAAGCTGTCAGAGGCGCGATTCGTGGAATATTGTGAGCGGGAGAAACCTTTGGATTATGGTGAAGTGATAGTTTTCTGCGCAGGTGAGGAGCAGGATGCAATGCAATTGTCCTTGGAGGATGTCTTGCAGTGTTTCTATCTGCAGATCGTGGGATTGGTCTTTCGCAGGGATCTGTTGGAACAGACGGGCGGCTATAATGAGAGACTACATGCTCTATCGGATTATGAGCTGTTGTGCAGATTGGCGGAAAGTGTCGGCAGCTGTCTTCTAATCTTTCCGGGTATTCAGGAGGATGCTCTGGTAATTGGAAAAGAAGATGTATTTTCGTATGCATATTTGATTCGCAGGTATTCGGTGAAACTCCAGGCCAAGGGGATGTTAGAGTCTGTCTTATCACAAATGTACCAGATAGCGGAGAGCGCCAGTCAATTGCCAATTCTGCAGGATTTTCTGAATCAATTGCTTACATCGGCGGATGCGTATGAACGGATTGAGGCGGCCACCGCCCCTTTCCTGATATTTCGCGGCGACGATACCTGTTATGGGGTATTAAGGAATTTTGCAGATAGTTTGGCGGAAGAATTGCGTCGACTGGGGCAGGCGGTGATCATGGCAGAGGCCGATATGATAGATTATGAATATCTTCAGAATCATGTATGTAAGGGAATCATAGGTTTTCAAGCTGTAGCACTTGGGAATGATTTTTTTAAATCCCTTCATGGACCGAGAATGCAATTTTGGGTGGACAATCCCGCCTTTTTCCAAAAGGGATTTGAACGCTTAGGCAATGATTGTTATATTCTGTGTCACGATTCTAAGTCTGTGGAATATATCCAAAAATATTATCATATGGAAAATGTGGTACAGATGCCTCCCGGAGGTCATGCTTTGACAGATGCGTCCGAAGCAGAGATATTTGGGGAGCGTCCCTATGATATTGTGTTTGTAGGGAGTTATTACCCGGACCGGGAGGAGATATTGGAGGAATTTCCAAGGGGCTATTTTGAATATATGATAGAACATTCGTGGATGAACTTTAGTCAGGGACTGCAGGCATTTCTGTCAGAACAGAATATTGCCATGGATGTGTCGGAATTCATGGACAATCTTGCGGCTTTGAAACCGGTGTGTCACAAGGTCATCCGATATTATAAGAAGAAGGTGATTGACACGATCTTGGAGGCGGGATACGAACTTCATGTATATGGGGATACTTGGGATGCATATGATTCCCCATATGCTGACAGGCTGGTTCGCCATCCCGAGGTGACTGTGGAGGAGTCCCTGTCAGAGTGGCGGAAAGCCAAAATCGGGCTCAATATCATGAGCTGGCATAAAGGGGGCATGACGGAACGGGTGGCGAATATCATGTTATCCGGAGCGGTCTGTCTGTCTGATGAGACGGAGTATTTGAAAGAGCATTTTGTGGACGGGGAACAAATCGTGTGTTACCGTTTGGATCAATTGGAGGAACTGCCACACAAGATATCGGATTTGTTAGAGGGGGAGAAATGTGCGGAGATTGCCCGCGGCGGTTATGAGATCGCATTGCGGGAGCATACATGGGAGCGGCGGGCAAGGCAGCTTCTGGAATTAGTCAATGAAATATGGTAAGGATCTCTTCTGCCCGATGTACATAGGTATGTCGGGCAGCGATCTTTTGAAATCCATTGTGTGCGATATCTGACCGTTCCTTCTCGTGTTCCAGATAATAGGCAATCTTATCCAATAAATCCGCCTGATTCTCATAAAAGACCAAGTCTTCCCCCGGCACAAAATCGTCCAAGAAGTCTGCCTGATAATTGGTCAGCAGGAAACCGCCCGCTCCCATGATATCAAAGGCGCGTAGGGGGATACCGCTCAGGATGCTGCGCAGGGTGATGTTTAGATTGATTTTTGCCTGTTTAAACACATAGGGGGCATAGTCATAGTAATCCACGGGGCCGTGGTTGGTGCAACCTTTTAGCTTGGTGTTTTGCTCCGGTGTGTACAGATCCAAAGAAAAACGTTCCGCCACAGCGGTAAGCATCTCCTGGCGCTCTATGGCGGTCAACTGCCTGTTGATCACATATTGGGCGAACAGATACTCCACGCTCTCCACACTATCGTTTCCGGGTTGAAGCGGCAGAGAGTTCTGCATATCCCGGATCACAGGCTCAGGAAGGGATGACTGTATAAAATTATAACCATATACCTGTTTTTGGGCGGCCATCAGTCCCTCGAGGTAACCTCTTGTGTAGGGGGATATTTTGTCCATGCGCTGATAGAATTGATGCTTTTCTGTGTACAGGGAGCCCACGAATGCCACGGAATGGCGATTGTACCAAGGGGTGTTTCGAAACCGTTTCAAATCCTGCATGGCGGACAAACGCTTGGTATTGGCTGCCATGGGAAGGTAATGTACGGTCTGTATCCCTGCATTGTGGAATTCCAGGTATTGCTCTTTGTCAAAAGTAAACACATGATTGGTGGGATAGTTGATGGTATAGTGATAAAGCCTCACATAAGGGCTGTCATAGATCCAAGCCACATAGGGCAGGGCGATCTCCTTACACACGAAGGCCGCTGCAGGGAAATAATTAAAGGAAAACAGGAAGTCGGGGGTATGGGTTTGGATGGCTTGGTTCAGCTCCTGCCGCAGTTCCTCATCGGTTTTTTGACCGTTGTCGGCGAAGGGGTGGGAGATCACCTCATGTCCAAGCTCCTGAAACGCCTCTGTGATATCTTCATTGCCAAAGCTCTTCCAAGCCAGAATCATTATTTTCATTGCCATATGCTCCCATCTCGTTTTGTATGAAAATTTTATCATATTTTTTTTGTAAAGTCACTAAAGTTTCAAAAAAAGACTCCGATAAATAAATTAGAACAAAACAAATAAAGTGCTTCAGGATGAAGCACAAAACAAATTCAAGGAGGAATGAATTATGATCGTAAAACACAACCTTACAGCAATGAACTCTAACAGAATGCTTGGCTTGACCACATCTACACAGGCTAAGTCCACCGAGAAGCTGTCTTCCGGTTACAAGGTAAACCGTGCAGCAGATGATGCTTCCGGTCTGGCTATTTCCGAGAAGATGAGACGTCAGGTTCGCGGCCTGACCCAGGCTTCCGCTAACGCACAGGATGGTATCTCCATGGTGCAGACAGCAGAAGGTGCTTTGAACGAAGTACATGACATGCTGCAGCGTCTGAACGAGTTGGCAGTTAAGGGCGAGAACGGCACTCTGATGAGTGAGGATCGCGGCTACATCAACAGCGAGGTACAGCAGCTGATGAGCGAGATCGACCGTGTTGCTTCCACCACGACCTTCAACGAGAAGAACCTGTTGAACGGTGATTGCGCTTCTGGTGTTGATTTGCAGGTAGGTGCAGAGTCTGGTCAGCACATTTCGGTTAAGATTAAGAAGATGAACTGCTCAGGCTTGACCCTTTCCGGTGACACCAAAACAGCTACTAACGCTGGTAAGTTTAACAAGTCCGTTAAGGATGCTATCAAGAATCTGAATGAGCAGAGATCTGAGCTTGGTGCTGTTCAGAACAGACTTGAGCACACGATCAACAACCTTGACAACATTGCTGAGAATACCCAGTCCGCAGAGTCCGCTATCCGTGATACCGATATGGCTCTTGAGATGGTTTCCTATGCTAACAACAACATCCTTGCTCAGGCAGGACAGTCCATGTTGGCTCAGGCTAACCAGGCTAATCAGGGTGTATTGTCATTGCTTGGTTAATATCGCACAAAGATATAGGGTAGGCGCGAGTCTACCCTATATTTTTTTAGCAAAAAGCGGGTAGAGGAGAATAAATATGCTTAGTTTTCCCCAAGGGTTCTTAGAAACAGAGGAGAGAGAAGGGTTCGTGGTGGATTCCACCATGAAAACAGTGTGGGCGGCGGGACTTGAAGTGTTGGCGGTTGTGGCGGATGTGTGTGAAAAGTATCAACTGCCTTGGTTCGCAGGTTATGGTACGCTCTTGGGAGCGGTGCGGCATGGGGGATTTGTTCCTTGGGATGACGATATTGATATTTGTATGCTGCGGGAAGATTATGACAAGTTGGTGAATGTCCTGCGGGATGAATTGCCGAAGGAGTATTGTGTCACCAATATCATATGCGGAAGGAAACAAGAATATTTCTGGTGCTGTGTGTTGAATTCCGACTGTGTCAGCATCGATGAGGAACGTTTACAGCGGTACCATGGATGTCCCTTTATCGTGGGAGTGGATATTTTCCCCTTGGATTATATTCCGAGGGATTTGAAGGAAGCAAACATGGAGAGGAATTTGTATGACTTGATATATAAGGCGGTGCAGTTAGCTAAAATAGAGGAACCTACCAAGCAAGATCGCAGGACACTAAACGATGCGCTGCGGACGCTTGAAGATTTTTGTAATGTCAAATTTAGCAATTCGAAGGACTTGGTGGGGCAGCTATGGCGTTTGGGGAATCAGGTCTGCGCATCTTATGGGGATGCAGATGGGGATTATATAACAAATTACTTCGATTATAATAAAGACCCTAATTTTGTGTTCGACAAGCATTGGTTCGATGATGTAGAATATTTGCCCTTTGAATCTGTGCTTGTGCCGGTGCCTAAGAACTATTTGGATGTTCTGAGGATAGTATATGGAGAGGACTGGCGGACTCCTATCAGGGGAGGCGCGGATCATGAGTATCCATATTATAACAGGCAGTTGAAAGAGATGAGAGATTTGATAGCAAAGATGGAAGCGCGGGTTGGAAAGTAAGGAGCTGTAATCAAAGAGGAGGGGAAAGGATGTTTTTGGATTTTCCGGAAGAATATTACAGAAGTGAGGAGCGGGAAGGATTCTATGTGGATACACTCATGAAGCGATATTGGGCTTGTCTGATGGAAATGCTGAGTGTGATAGATATGACCTGTCAGAAGTACGGACTCACGTATTACGCCAGCTGGGGAACTCTGTTGGGGGCCGTCAGACATCAGGGTTTTATTCCTTGGGATGATGATATAGATTTGATGATGAAGCGTCCCGATTATGAGAAATTACTGAAAGTGCTGCCTCAGGAAATGCCGGAGGAATGGTGGCTGTCAACTCCATTCAGCAGAGAGGATCATACGGAGTTTTTTAGCGGATTGTCCAGCGGTAGAGCGGTTGATATCTCCAAGGAACATTTAGCGTTATATCACGAATGTCCTTTCGTGGCAGTTCTTGATATTTTTCCATTGGACTATCTGCCCAGAGATGAGAATGAGGCGGAGGTGGTACGCTCTCTTTATGCTGTCATCTGGGCGGCGAATGATTTGATCAAAGCAGAAGCTCCTGAGGAGGAGATTGAGAAGGCGCTCCGGAATGTGGAGACGTATTGCAATGTGAGAATAGACCGCACCAAGAATCTGAGGAACACTCTATGGAGATTAGCGAATCAACTGGTGATGTCCTATGAAGAGAGCGAGGGTGATTATTTGGTGCAATGGTGGGCGTATGTGAATCGGGGACATAAATTGGATAAGCATCTGCTGGACGAGGTGGTCAGGCTGCCTTTTGAAACTATGTCAATTGCTGTACCAAAGGAGTATGAAAAGATTCTGGATATTATATATGGTGATTGGAGAGTTCACAGACGAGGAACCGCCGGTCATGAGTATCCATGTTTTAAGAAACAATATGAATTGCTTAGAAGGAAGGCACAAGAACTAAAGGAAGAGGCGGGAGCGCTTTAGAAGGAGTGTTTATGTGGGACAACATCAGGGAACAGATTGAAAATGGCGATTATGTATCGGCGAGGATGCTGCTGGAAGAGGAAAAGTGTTTGCAAAGGGACTGCATTGACGATACGTTTGCGATTCTGGATGCCAGTGTGTATGAGGCAGAGGCGGACAGAGTGGGAATGTTTGACGCCATTGCGGCGGGACTTGGAGTCAATCCGTTCAATTATGAACTCTATTATATGCTCGGATGCTATTATCTGGATGTAAATCCACAGCAGGCTTTTTTGTGTTTTGAAAATGCGGAATATTATTGTAATCAGGAAGAGGACAGGGATATCATATCCAAGGAAAAACAGCGCTTGGAAGATTCAGGGGTTTTTGTTCCGCAGTTGTCCATCATCATTTTATCCTATAATGCAAAGAAGGAAATGGGAATCTGCCTTGACAGCATCAGAAAATACGGGGGGGCGCCGAATTCTTATGAAGTGATTGTCATTGACAATGCCTCCACGGATGGTATTGCGGAATATCTGAAAGAGCAGGAAGATATCCTGTTGTTCTGCAACACAGAGAATGTGGGATTTCCCGCAGGATGTAATCAGGGGATCAAGATGGCACAACCATACAATGACATATTCCTGTTGAACAATGACACTATTGTCACGCCCAATTCTATTTTTTGGCTGAGGATGGGATTGTATGAGAATGCTTCCGTGGGAGGGTCAGGCAGCGTTACAAACTACGCTTCCAATGGTCAGTCAATTGTGGAAATCTTTGATACGACAGAGGAATATTTCAAGTATGCCGTAAGTCATAATATACCTATGGAGAATCCTTATGAGAAAAAATACTGTTTAACCGGTTTTGCCTTTATGATAAAAAGAACGGCATTGGATGCCGTCGGCTTGTTGGATGAAAGATTTTCTCCCGGGAATTATGAGGACAACGATTTATCTCTTCGGTTGATTGGGGCGGGCTATCAACTTTTGCTGTGCCGCAATTCTTTCATCTATCATTTTGGAAGCCGCGGTTTCGCCAAGGACAGGGTGAAGTATGAGAATCTGATGTGGGTAAATAACAGGAAATTTAAGGAAAAGTGGGGGATCGATTACGACTATTACAGAGAAGAGCGGCGGGAGATAACTGCATATATAGAAGACGACCAGACAAGCCCTTTGCATATTTTGGAAGTGGGTTGTGGTCTGGGTGCGACTCTGGGGTATCTGCAGAATAAGTATCCCAATGCGAAAGTGTATGGCATAGAGCTGAATGAACAGGTCGTCAGCGTGGCACAGAAATATATTCCCACGATCAGACAGGGAAATATTGAAACCATATCTTTGGAATATCCGGAAGGATTTTTTGACTATATTATCTTTGGGGATGTGTTAGAACATCTGCATGATCCGCAAAAGGTATTGGTCAGGATGCATAAATACCTCAAATCCTCAGGAGCTGTCATTGCAAGCATCCCCAACGTGCTCCATTATACGGTTGTTTTGGATTTGTTAAAGGGAAATTTCCGATATGAAGATTCCGGGATATTGGACAGAACCCATTTACGATTTTTTACATATAATGAGATTGTCCGTATGTTTCAAGAGTCAGGTTATGTGGTGGAAAGCGTGTTACAGAAACAACTTGTGGGAGAGGTGACTAAGGAACAAAAAGAAATGTACGATGCGCTGCTAAAGGTTCCGAACATTGTCCCGGAGGACGAGTTAAAGACTTTTCAATATTTGGTAAAGGCACGAGAAAATGGAGCATGATAGCTCTATATCCTCAATGCCTCCACAATCCTCCTACAGTTATTGTCATCTCCGTATTGAAGCAGCTTTCCCCTTAACATCTTCCTCTTTTCCTTTGCAGAGTCTATATCTGCCCCAATCTCCCTGACAAAGGAGCAAAAGTCCTCAAAGGAAAACAACTCTTTACCAGGCAGCCATTCTTTAATATCAGGAAATACAAACCCTCTGCTTTCCTCATATTCCTCTGCATCATCCAGCGTGAAGGCGATTGGCCGGTCCAGCACCAGATAGTCCACTGCAGCCGAGGAATAATCACTGATCATGGCGTCAGCATGTCCCAGCAGCTGATTGATCTGTATATCCAGATCCGCAAGCTGTTCATTGTCCAACACCACAATATTTTCCATATCAACCCTGCCAATTTTTTCCCTGTCCTGGAACGGGTGCAGCTTTAAGACCAGCACCATGTCAAGGCTCTGTAAAAGTCCATCCAGCTGTGATAGTTCTTCATATGTACGGACTATGGGGAGCCCTGTCTGCCCCTTCAGATCATACTCGTTCAAATCCTCAAGCCCTGGTCTCGCCATACGGAATGTAGGCAGCCAGAAAATGTATTTCTGCGCTTTTGCGACTCCCAGTTTCTCCTGCCAATCTCCAGTGGGAGAGAAGAGCCAGTCCTGTTTTGCATATCCCGTCACAAGCATCTGGTCGGCACGGAGTCCGTAGACATCCTGGTGGATCTTTGAATAGACCTCACTGACCACTGTCGTATATTCATATCTTTTCTCGCAGCGTACGAAATTCACCCTCGTCTTGAAACCGCAGCCATGCCACAGTTGAACGCGCGTCTGGTCCGGGCGACAATTCCTCGCAAATCCGTATGCGTCTGTGAAAAAAAGGTACTTAGCAAGGCAGAGCACCCTAAAATACCGGTCTCGCTCTTCCCTGTTTTCTGAGACGGCCCAGTCAAAGGATAAAAACTCGACGTTTTTATAGTTCCTCCACTTATCAAACTCCTGTGGGTTCTTTACCAGCCAGACCAGCTTGTACCGCTGGTTATACCCCTGCGCAAGCATGTATTCAAACAAAGCCCGTGCGTTGTCCGCGAAATCCATCCCCTTCACATAGACTGAGGTTTGGGGACCACTGCGGAATACGATTATATCTTCCAGTGCATAATTCTGATAATGCTCCCGATATTCAAGCTCGCATTCTGTATTTTGATTTGGAAAAAAATAAATAGTATCTACTTTTTCCGTGACACAGTTGTTCCGGCATAAAGCCTCATAATGCTCTCTATAATAGCCGTCGGTGATCAGAAGGATGTTCTCACTCCAGTCAATCCGTGAAAGAGCGGACGAGTCCATTACCGGCAGCTGTCTGCCACAGAATAACAAATCCCCCTGGCTGCGCTTATTGTCATCTATAATCCCCCGAAGCTTATCCTGTAATGGGAATCGGGCACACAGTTCCCTGAGATAGGATTCGGATCGTCCATAACAGACAATGCCCTTACCCGTAATCCTCTCTATATTTTCCTGCACTAAACGTTCCAGTTTCATACAAGTCTCCTTTGTGACCTGGGATCTTGGTTTACTTTATTTTTTGCCGCACAACAATATTTTGTCCATCTATACAATTACCACCTTCTCCTATGAGATTGCAAATGATTCTTGCCACATCCTCCGGCTGCATAATCGTACTGGGATCTTCGTCAGGAGCAAGCTTTTTTCTTAGATTTGTTGCACACCGCCCTGGAGATATGCAATAAACCTTGATGCCGTATTCAGCTAATTCTTCTGTCAGCGTTTGGGAAATGGATATCATTGCAGCTTTTGAAGATGCGTAACTAACCCAACCGGGTCTTGGTGACATGCCTGCTGTAGACGCAATATTTAATATTTTTCCGCCTTTTTTCTTCATATACTTAGCGCATTCTCTCATTAAAATAAAAGGAGAAAAGCAATTTATCGTATATGTGGCTTGAATATTTTCATACGTAGTCGAAAATATTGATGCCGGTTCTGTATATCCCGCGATATTGAGCAGACAGTCAATGGTACCGTACTTTTCAGCTATCTCATCAACAATGTGAGGTAAGTTTTCTGGAGTACTTAAATCTGCATTTATAATGTACACATTAATATCCGATGCCATATTTTGGGCGGTTTCTTCTAAACCTTTTATGTTTCTTCCAATCAGTGCATAATTGTCATACTCTCTCGTTTGACTAAGCATTATGGCGCTTGCGCGCCCTATCCCTGAAGAAGCTCCTGTGATAACACATGTTCTCATTTATCTTCTCCTTGCGATGTACTCCTTATATATGATTTCCCCGATCAGCATGTCCAAAGCTTCGGTAAGCTTTATATTGTAGTTGCTGCCTTCAACGATTTCAATATTACTTTTCTCATAATAAAACAATAAGCTTGCATCCTCTGTAAATTTGCATCCTTCTCTAAAAGCTTTTTCATGGGCTTGTAATAATTCAGATTTGGAGAATTTCTGAGGCAGCTGCACATTGATCAGTTTTGAACGATCTAATATTCCGTCAAGCTTTTTGTCGCCTTCCACTACAGTGTACGGAATAGAGTATCCGAGCAAAGCGTTTTCCGAGTTTGCAGCAATAAGTCTCTTGAAATCATTTATAGTCGCAAAGGGTCTTGCCGCCTCATGAATGATAACCATTGAGTTTTTCGCCTTTTTCAACCCATTGTACACGGATTCCTGTCTTGTCTGTCCGGCCAAGGCAAAAACAACTTCCTTTGCAATATTGTATTGGGTGAGCAGTTGTGTAATAGTTGCGGTATATTCACGCTCGCAGACCACAACGATTTCTGATATCTCATCTAATTCATCCAGCCGCTCAAGAGAATGAATTATTACCGGTTTGCCAGCCAGTAACAAATATTGCTTGGGAACAGATTTCTGCATTCTGGTTCCTTTGCCCCCTGCCAACAGAATCGCTGAGTACATCTCTGCCACCTCCAGTTCTAAATGTTAAGCATATCCAAAACCCTTTGGCTGTTATTTCCATCGTGATATTTTAATAACTTATTCCTTAAGTTCTGACGCTTGTGCTTGTCAAAGTCCAACCCGTCAGCGATCATACCGGCAAAAGAAATATAATCAGTCATATTCCAGATCTCTTTGCCTGGCAGCCAATCACAGATATTATCAAACATAAAACCTCTGCTCTCTTTGTATTCATCAATATCGTCTAATGTAAAAGCAATAGGTCTGTCCAACAGCAAATAATCCGTGGTGACAGAAGAGTAGTCAGAGATAAGCGCATCAGCATAAGCCAGTAAACGGTTTATCATAATATCGTGTTTGCAAAGCTCCGCATTATCCAGTAAAAAAATATTGCTGGGATTTCCACAATCAATATCTTCCTTATTTTGAAATGGATGCAGTTTTATTACAAGTTGGATATTTCGAGCTTTTAAATAACTATTCAGCTCATCCATTTTTTCATAAGTATCCACAACCGGAAGCCCGGTCTCAGAAAAGTTTGAATATTCGTTCAGAAAGGATAATCCTTCATTAGATACCATTCTGTAAGTAGGCAGCCAAAATATGTATTTTGAAGCCGGAGGAATATTTAACAGTTCCAAATAATCAATTTCTGATTTTTCTAATAACCAATCAGCTTTTGGATAACCCGTAACAAGTATTTGGTCTTTTCTCAAACTATTTATTTTTTGAAATAAGTTTCCGTATATATCACTTACTACAGTGTAATATTCATACCGTTTTTCATGATAATTACGTCCCTTTGAATACTTATAGCCGCATCCGTGCCATAGCTGTATTCGGAGCTGATCTGTTCTTGCTTCTCTGCAAAACCCATACGCATCCGTAAAAA
Organism: uncultured Lachnospiraceae bacterium; assembly: GCA_947175035.1. Taxonomy (GTDB): domain Bacteria; phylum Bacillota; class Clostridia; order Lachnospirales; family Lachnospiraceae; genus Acetatifactor. Next base: position 11,572 of record CAMWLG010000004.1, read on the forward strand.
ATATATATTTAGCAAGACATAATGCCCGATAATATGCGTCCCTTTGTTCTACATTATCCGTTTCCGCCCAATCGAATGACATAAAAGTAACATTTTTTATGCCTTCATAATCCGTATGCTTTTGTGGGTCTTTTACAAACCATACAAGCTCATATTTTTCGTTATATTTGTTTTTTACCATGTGTTCAAACAAAGCTCTTGCATTGTCATAAAAATCCGTTCCCTCTATGTAGGCATCCTTAGATGGTCCGCTTCTGAAAACAATGATGTTATCCAACGGTTGATTCTTGTATTTATCTTTATAGTACAAATAAAATTCCGTATTTTTATTAGGAAAAAAATAAATTACACGATCAGATGTATTTATCGATTTGAACTGCCCAACCCGTTCATAGATTTCTCTGTAGTAACCATCCGTAATAATAAATTCATACTCATCTGTACAAATGGTATCAAGATATGAATACTCATAAATCGGTATTGTTTTATCCCGTATTATCAGGTTATTTACTTTGAAAGATTTTTTGATAATCATTTCAACGTTTTCCAATACCCCATATTTTTGCTCCAATTCCTCAGTATATCTTTTGCCCGCTTGGAAGAGGCATAATTTTTTCCCTAAAATCTTCGATATATTCTCAGGTGATAATTGCTCGAGTTTCATTTGTTTTGTCTCCTTTGCTCTCGCATAGCTATATGTTCTAGAAAATCTTTTAATTGAAATAAACTATTTTCTTTCATTGCATTTGACTGCTGTATTTGGTCGCTGAAGAACATTTCTTTTCCCTGTGTCAGCAAAAATTCAAATGGTCTGATTTTCATAGAAGTGTAATCCAGATAAAAGTAGCTTTTCCGTGCATTAGACCTCAGTCTTAAATAAGCTTTATGCGTATCCTCAAACATAAAACCAAGTGTTTCATCATCCTTTACATTTAAAGTTTCCCATTGTGACAGCACTCCCGATTCGGTATCCACAATTATTCCCATGTTTGCTCTGACGGGTATTAAATATAGATTTTTGCCCCTGCAAAAAATTTTTGAAAAAGCAAAGTCTCTACCGCAGAACCCCTTTGGAAAAGCATCATACTCCTGAACTTCGTGAGATAGTAGATTCCATCTGATGACCGGCCCCGGATTTTTCGGTGCCAGCCAAAGGTGATCACCTACAATACACCCACTCCAGCATCCATGATTATTATCTCCAATATGCCAAAATTTCCCATCTCCATTATCCATATTAAATTCAAGTACCTTGTTGTCGCAGGTATCCGGAATATATAGCATATTGCCATATTTTGCCGGACTTCTTCTGAAAATAAAGGATTGTCCTTGTGCCCAGCTGTCAAAATATTTAATATCATATTCGCCATTGACTTGTGATATTTTTAATATTCCCGGATATGTACAGCCTATCATATATACACTGTTTTTATAGACGATGGCCTCATTAAATTTTGCTCCATTTTTATAATATGTATTGTCAGACAATACAGGGGAGGCTATGGAAAGCTTTTCGACCTCGTAGGATGATGTATCTATCACCGCAATCTCATTGGCGGATGAAGGGACTAAATAAATTTTATCGGAACAGACAACCGCTTTTGTATAGAGCCTGTTTTGACTCATTTTTTCATTTGGAATAAATCCCAGATATTCACAGTTTCCGGTATTTAAATCCGCTCTGAATATTGCGTTGTATTCTGTACTAATACCTATCCCAATGTTCGAATTTACTTCTGCAAACGTCTCAAAGTCAAGTTGAATATATTCCACAATCATGAGTCTCCTGTTGTAACCCAATATTTCAGTAGCAACGAGTTTTCGCAGAATGAACCCATCTGCGAAAAGCAATCTACAGATTTGCTCTGTACCATTATTAAATATATCGGTTTATATTTTACACTATTTAAGTCGGACTTGCAATAATTTAAATATTTCCGTTTTTTCCCACAACTTTCACCAGTTCAAAGTAGTAATGAATTCACGATTAGTTACGTTTTGTGTAAAATGAAAAACACAAATTGAAGAAAACCGTTATTTTTCAGTCAGTTTTGGGGTCAAAATCTCAGGGGTATGTATCATCAAATGAAAGGAGCAAAATATGGCAAGACATGGAGAGAATATCAGGAAGAGAACCGATGGACGGTGGGAAGGGCGCTATAAGACGTTTGATGAGAACAGAGGAAGCTATATCTATCGTTCGGTATATGGCAGCGCATATGAGGAGGCAAAGGAAAAGCTATCCAAAGCCAAGCTAAGTCTTGTAACCACGGCTGCCGGGGAACGCCAGACGCGGACCGAGACAGGGAATAGCACTACAGTTTTGTTCTCACAGGCTGCTCAGGAGTGGCTTGCAGAGATCGCAGACAAGCGGAAGTATTCGACCTATGTGAAATATGAAACAGTATACAGAATCCATCTTGCCGGAATTATCGGTTTCTGCCAACTTTCCAATACTGCCGCCTCAGAGATACAGGCAAAGATTTTTGACCACTTATCGGAAGCGGCGCTTTCAGAAAGCCTGCAAAAGAGTATCTGCGGCATTGCAAATCAGATATTGGTCTTTGCAAACAGGAGATATTCGGTCGGTGTCCCCACATTGGAAAAGCCTGGAATAAAGCAAAAGTACAAGCCTATCAGGACATTGTCCAAGGCAGAGCAGGCCAGACTGCTCTCCAGTATCTATGGCGAACCGAATCCGTTCAAAATTGCGCTGCTGCTATGCCTGTACACAGGTTTGCGGCTCGGAGAGTTATGTGCGCTTAAATGGACAGACTTTGATCTCAAAAATATGTCCCTGACAGTGAGCAGGACGGTACAACGGATTGCCGCACAGGACGGTATGAGCAAAACCATTCTGCTGGAGACTGCCCCTAAAAGTGAAGGTTCCAAAAGAACGATCCCTCTGATGGTCGAAATCATGGAACTGCTTTCCCGGCTGGATCAAGGCCTCCCTTATGTATTTGGCGGGAATAAGCCACTGGAACCGAGAACCATGCAGTACAGATTCAAGAAACTGTTGAAAGCGGTGGATGTTGGTGACAGAAATTTTCATATTCTTCGCCATACCTTTGCCACAAACTGCATTGAAAACGGTATGGATGTGAAAGCCCTGAGTGAAATCCTAGGACATTCCGATGTGAAGATCACCTTGAATCGTTATGTACACCCGACAATGGAATCTAAGAGAAAGCAGCTCGGACTGCTCCCCGACTTTTATGGTCAGATTCTGGGTCACGTTTCCTGATAAGCAGGATATCTGCAGGCGGCTGCACACGGTTCTGCCGCCTGCTCCTTTTATGCCTGTGCCGTCGTACCAATCAGCACTTTTTTACCACAAAACGCAAATCCATACTTACGGATTCGCTCTTGTGGGATCCCCTTGGCAATCAGGGATGCCTGGTAATCCTTCTCCTCAATCTGGCGCAACGCCGCAGAAACTGTGTCAGCCAAATCCGCCTCTTCTTCATCTTGCACCTTGAACTCTATAATAATAGCATCACATATCTTCCGAGGCTCCAGCATGATGTCATAACGGCCAAAACCACTCTCACGGTTGGAAGTGACTATATATTTATCAGTCAGCTCCACCATCAGCCCCAGAACAAATCCATGGTAGAAGCGCTCCGGTTCGCTCCAAGCACTTTTGCCCGTATCAAAATAACTGAACATCTCCGTCGTCACCCTGTTCATATAGGTGTTCATGGCTTTTACATCCCCCAGCAGCAGAGCCTTGATGAAGTCATTGTAATCATCATTTCCAGAGAACCAGTCCATAATCATGCTCTCGAACATAACATGGACTTCCCTGTTGGTCAACATCAGTTTATAATATGTCCGTCCCAAGCTTTCCACAAAGGTGGTATCTACCACTTTCAGATATCCGCTGGCGAGCAGGAGACTCCAGATAGCGTTCTTCTTTATGGACAGCTGGCTGTATATGATCTGCTCATCAATCTCCATGTCCAGCACTCCGCCACATAATAATATTTCAAAGGTTTTCTTGACATTAGCGTTCCCTTCCTTGATCAGATTCCCTACTAACCGGTTGGAGCTGGTGTTAGCCCAATAGGTTCCTGCTTTTTTCTTATCCAAAAAGTTAATGATGGACCATGGATTATAAATATCCCTTCTACTGCCAAAGGTAAATCCATTGTACCAATCCTTAACTTTCTGTTTCTCTCCTGTCAGGCCAAATGCTTCCAAGGCAGTGAACACTTCGCTTTCTGTGAAGCCAAAGCAATCCGCATATTTTTCCGAGGTGGTCGTCACCACCTCCAGGTTGTTCAGATCCGAGAAAATAGACTCCTTACTGACTCGGGTAATCCCTGTCATAATAGCACGTTCCAGATAGGGGTTTGTCTTAAAGGTGGCATTAAAAAGACTCCTGGTAAACGCTGTCAGTTCCTCCCAGTATTCATCCAAATATGCTTCCTGCATGGGCGTGTCGTACTCATCCAGAAGAATGATTGCTTTTTTGCCATAGTAGCGCATCAGATAATTTGAAAGCGTTCTCAGAGAATCTGCCGCAATATATTCCTCCATATCAATCGAAACCTTCTGGTAAAATTCCTTTTCCTTTTCGTTTAATATCCCACTGTCTATCAGGAAATCATACTGATTGTACAATTCCGTGATGGTCTGACATATCCTCTTCTGGGCATTCCGCCACGAGGTCTCCTTGATGTTGGCAAAGCTCAGCGAAATCACAGGGTACGTTCCCTGTATCTGACGGTATTTTTCCTCCTGCCAAACAGAAAGTCCCTCGAACAAATCACCGCGCCCCGCGTATTGTACGGAGAAAAACTTCTCCAACATACTCATGTTCAGAGTCTTGCCGAACCGTCTGGGACGGGTGATCAGGGTCACGCTGTCTCCGCTTTCCCACCACTCCCGTATAAAATGTGACTTGTCAATATAAAAATAATTCTCCCGCCGAACCGTTTCAAAATCCTGATTTCCAATTCCTACTGTTCTCGCCATGATCAGACTCTCCTAATAATTTCAAACCTTTTCAATCACACAGCCATCTTATTTCGCTTTCCGTAAAACCGGTAAACTCATCAAATCCGTCCGGATCCAAGTATGTTCCCATTAAAATTACCCTCCATAAATACCTTATGCTTATTATATCAGTTTACTTGGTAAATACAAATCTTTTTTGTTAATCCGAAAGAAACTGAAACATTTCCCAACTTTTATGGTCAGATTCTGGGTCGCGTTTCCTGATAAGCAGGATGTATGCAGACTTTTGGAGGGTTTCGCAGATGGGTTCATTCTGCGAATGTGAGTATGTGTAAGAAGATGGAGAATGCACTGATCAGTGTGATAATTACTGTTTATAATGCGGAAAAAGACAGCCGCGTTCATGTAATACATAAGAGAAATGAAGGTGCGCCGAAAGCAAGAAAGGTCGGATGTGAGTTTCCCAAAGGGGCATATCTGTTGATTATCAATGCTGATGATTGACTGGAATCTGATATGATTGAAAAGTTATACAGAACGGCCATCGGGCAGAATGGCCAGATAGCACTGTGCGGTCGGTTTGAGGAAAGCGACCGCGGAAGCATGCCGGTAAAACAGGAAAAGTTTAAAGAAAAAGAATATTCAAAAGAACTGTGTGCTCAATTAGATGAATATATGAGGTATATGATTTGGATGGGAATACCGGGAGGCATTGATGAAAGCGGAAAATATATTTTTCCGTTTGCCAAAGTGCCATGTGGTGCAAAGATTGTGTTATATGGAGCCGGAAATGTGGGGAGGATATACTTTCATCAAGTTAAAAAACAAGATATTGTGATGTTGCGGTGTGGATAGACAGATCTTACCAAAGAGCAGAATTACAGGAAGAGGGGTGTTGGATTAGAAGCGCTAAGGCAGAAAGAGTATGAATATGTAGAAATTGCAATTGCAGCAGAGGAAATAGCAATGGCGATAAGAGAAGAGTTACATAGAGATTATGAGATTCCATATCATAAAATAGTTTGGCAGAATCCAGTGATATGAGGAAATACAGTGGATTGGGGAAGTATGATGGTTAAAGTTTCTGTTATTATGCCGGTATATAATTCTGAAAGCTATCTGTCTGTTGCTTTAGATAGCGTGATAAATCAAACTCTAAAGGATATAGAGATTATATGCGTTGATGATGGCTCAACTGATCGGTCTATTGAGATACTGCAGTCTTATCAAAAGCGTGATGAAAGAATCGTTGTGTTAAAGCAAAAACAATCTTATGCAGGGGTTGCGCGAAATTATGGAATGTCTGTGGCAACGGGGAAATACTTATCATTTTTAGACTCTGATGATTATTTTAAACCGGAGATGCTGGAAAAAGCGTTTGAAAATGCAGAAAAGCAAAATGCAGATGTTGTTATTTTTGGAGGGAAATGTTTTGATGGTGATATGGAAAATGCGATTTCCTACCCTGCGCTTTTGAGAGAAGAATTCATTCCGGAGGGGATTGGATTTGATAATCATGAGAAAATCGATAATTTAATGTCGATCACAACGCCTGCACCGTGGAATAAGCTTTATCTCTATTCGTTTATCAAAAAACATCAGTTAAAATTTCAAACCTGTAAAAGAGTCAATGATGCTTATTTTGTGGAATTGGCAATTGCTAACGCTGATAGAATAGGAGTTGTAAGAGAGGAATTAATTTATTACAGAACAGGAAATGGCAATAGTCTTCAAGGAACCGGAAGTGAATCGCCGGAGCAGTTTGCAGAAGTGTTTTTAAGTATTCAGGATAAATTACAGGAATTAAATATTTATAAAAAAGTAGAAAGAAGCTTTCGAAATTTATGTTTGGCAAATTGTATTTATAACTTAGAAAATATGAAAAATGCAGAGAGCTTTGAAAAACTATTTGTGGCGTTAAAAACATACATTTTTAAAAATCTGCATATTGAGGGAACCTTGCGGAATGATTACTATAACACATACGCATATGATCTGTATTTATACATTATGTCCCATTCACCGTTACAGTACTGGATGGATAAGTGTGATGGAGAGGTGAAAAATGCAGCTGATAAGCAATATTTATTTCCATTTGAAATGATATTAAAGGGCAGCAGTATTATCTTATATGGTGGAGGCAGGGTAGGAAAAGTCTATTATAGACAAATTGAGAAAAGTCAGTATTGTATTTTAACAGCATGGGCAGACAAAAAAGTAAAAGAATATAACGGATATTCCTTATGTGCGCCGGAAAAGATAGATTGGTGTAAGTGTGATTATATTGTAATAGCCATAGAGTCAGAAAGAACAGCAAAGTTAATAAAAAAAGAATTATATGAGGATTTTGGCATTCCGGATACTAAAATTGTATGGCAAAGTCCATTGCTATAAAAAGGAGATTTACACGGAAAAAATGAAAAAAATTTCAGTAATTATGCCGGTCTATAATGCAGAAAAATATTTACAAATTTCTATGGACAGTATACTTAACCAGTCTTTGAGAGAAATAGAGGTTATTTGCGTAGATGATGGTTCCACGGATAATTCATATAATATTTTATTGCAGTATCAATCCAGAGATGACAGGGTTATTGTTTTGCAGCAAAGCAATCAATATGCGGGAGTTGCAAGAAATACCGGAATGAAGATTGCGAAAGGAGAATACTTGTGCTTTTTAGATGCAGATGATTTTTTTGAAGATAATATGTTGCAAAGGTTATATGAAAAAGCAAAAATATCGAATTCTGATATTATAATATGCGATGCCTATCATTATAATGATAAAACTGGAGAAATAATGGAGGATGTTGGAATTGTAAGCAAAAAATATTTGAATATGGCAGGTACACTTTCGTATAAAATGATTCCCGAACACATTTTTCAAGTAACAAGTCCAGTGCCATGGAATAAGATATTCAAGAGAGAATTTGTTCAAAGATATCATTTGAAGTTTCAAAGTACAAGGAAATCTAATGATGAATACTTTGTAAATATAGCGCTGATTTATGCTGATAAAATAGACTTTATTGATGAACGGCTGATATATTATCGGGTTAACAATGCGAAAAGTTTACAAGGTATGGGAGAAGAACCATCATTTGATTTTTTCGATGCGCTTAAAGCAATAAAAAATGAACTTATAAAGGCAGGAATTTACGATTCTGTAGAAAGAAGTTTTATAAATAAAGGACTATCTATCTGTATTTCTATGTTGAGAAAACAGAAGAATCTGAAGAATTTTATTCAAATATACGAGTGTATTAAGCAAGAAGTATTTATATGGTTGAATATTCCTGAAAGAGAAAAAGAATTTTTTTATGCAAATTATCATGAAGTGCAGGATATTCTAATGCTGGAACCTGAAGAATATATATACGAAAAACTTTTACTGTCAAGAGAAGCCGGATGTCACAAAATACCCTATAAATCAGTAGGAAAGGCAAGAAAAATTATATTATATGGGGCAGGAAAAGTGGGAAGAGAATATATGCGTGAAATCATAAAAAGTGATTATTATTCTCTCGTTGCATGGGTAGACCGAAATTATTTCCACTATACTGACAGATATCCGAAAATTACTGATCCGGAGAAAGTGAACGAATTGGATTTTGACAAGCTAATAATTGCGATCGCAAATGAACAAACACGAATAGAGGTGAGAAACTATTTGGTGAAGCAGGGAATTGAAGGAGAAAAAATAGTGCATGAGTTAATTTAAATGAATTACAGCTATCAACACCCCCAATATATATTGTGTTTAATAGGAGAAGCAATGAATATAGAAAGACATAATAAAATTATTGTATCACTTACTTCATATCCTAAAAGAATTAGCTGTGTCGATCGTGTAATAAAGACTCTTTTAATACAGACTTTGAAGCCGGATAAAATAATAATTTGGTTATCCAAAGAAGAATTTCCAAATCAGAATATGGATCTGCCAACAGATTTAATTGAATTGTGTCAATATGGTTTGGAAATTCGTTGGGTATCAGGAGATTTAAAATCACACAAAAAGTATTTTTATGCAATGCAGGAATTTGAGGGCGAAATCATCATCACCGTTGATGATGATACTTACTATAATCCGGAGTTAATAGAATGTTTATATAATTCGTATATCTCCCATCCTCATGCAGTATCTTGTACGCGGACAAATCTGATTTGTAAGGATGACATGGAAGATTTGTCACCTTACGGGGATTGGGAAAAGAAATATTCATTTTATGTAGACATGGAAATGATGGATTTGTTAGCGGTGGGGTGTGGTGGAGTGTTGTATCCGCCCAATTGTTTTGAGTTAGATACTTTGTGTGATGAATACAGTATAGAGAAATATTGCTTATTTCAAGATGATTTATGGTTAAAAATAAATGAAATAATAGCTGGGATACCTACTGTTTTAATAAAAGAGTATAAACGCCTCCTTATTTCGGAAATAGGGGGGAGTCAGGAGGTAGCCTTGTATACCAACATTAATCGTGGTGGTAACGATGAAGCATTAAGCAAATTAAATAGTTATTTTCTTGCGCGTACAGGCGAATCTCTGTATGAAGCAATTTTTTTAAACCCCAATACGGTTTTCAATTGGTTACAGGAGAGAAAAGCAAATATAGATATTATCTTAGAAAAAACTAATAACTATGGTATATACATATTTGGAGCGGGAGAAGGTGCAAAATCAACATATGAATGTTTGATGGTCTGCAATCAGGAGGAGCGGGTTACGGGATTTACTGTTACTAATATGACTGGAAATCCTTCGATGTTATATGGACATCCTGTAGTTGAAATAGATGCAGTAAAAGATTTGGAGTGTCTGATGCTGGTATCCACAGATGATAAGTTGCAGAAAGAAATTGTAAGACTTTTAAAAAAACGTGGATTTAAATACATTTTAGCAGTCGATAATCGAATGATAGGCTCTTATAATTCTTATCAAAAGGACATTATTAAGAATGTGAAGAATGATTTTATGGCATTGTGTAAAAGATTTTGAAGAGCCATGGAGAACAGGATATGAGAAATAAAAAGTATAAGATGTGAGGACAAATCCTATGTGTAAAATTTCTGTGATTATGCCGGTTTTTAATGCCGAGAAGTATGTAGGAATAGCTTTAGACAGTCTGTTAGAGCAAAGTTTTAAAGATATGGAAATCATATGTGTGGATGATGGATCTACGGACCAATCTTTAAAGATATTGCAGCAATATCAGAAAAAGGATGTACGCATTACTATTCTGCAACAAGAGAATAAATTTGCAGGTGTGGCAAGAAATTTGGGAATGTCAGTGGCACGAGGGAAATATCTGTCCTTTTTGGATGCAGATGATTATTTCAGACCTGATATGCTGCAAAGAGCTTATGAATGTGCCGAAGAAGAGAATGCAGATATTGTAGTGTTCGGTGGGGAAATGTTCAGTGAAGATATAAATAATGTAGATCCATATCCTGCTTTGCTGAGAGGAGAATTGCTGCCACCTGCAATTAAGAACAGTTTCGAAAATAAAATTAAAATTGAAAATATTATGAATTTTACGATTCCGGTGCCATGGAACAAATTATTTCGTAGGGAATTTATTCTAAATCAACAGTTGCAATTTCAAAATTATAAGAGAGCTAATGATTCATATTTTGTTTTGATGGCTTTAGTGTTAGCCCAAAAAATTGGAATAGTACATGAAAAGCTGATTTGTTACAGAACAGGCAATGCAAACAGTTTACAAGGAAGCAGAAATGAAGCACCAATGCAGTTTGCGGATGTATATTCGGATATTCAGAATAAACTTATGGAACTGAATCTATATGAGCAGGTGGAAAAAAGTTTTCGAAAAAGATGTTTATCTACATGTGTATATATGTTAGAGGCACTGACGAATGCGGATGCTTTTGAAAAACTTTATTTAAAATTACAAAGTGAATTATTTGCAAGGTTTAATATAATTGGTTCTCCAATGTCTGATTATTATGATAGATATGCTTATAACCAGTATCTATATATTTGTTCGCATACGCCTATGGAGTATTTGATGGACAAGCTTAAAAACAAAAATAAACAGAAAATGGAAGAATTGAATGAAACAATAAAAAAGGATAATAAAATTTTGAATCTATATGAAAGATGGCTAAGGTTAAAGGACAATAATTCAGGAATTTATACATTTTTTCAGGATAATGATTTTGAAAAAGTAGCTGTCTATGGAATGGGAAGTCTTGGAAGAAGTCTTTGCAGCGAATTAAGAAGCCATAATATTGATATTACATATGTAATCGAACAGAACAGTGATAGGAAAAATAAAGATTTTACGTTTTATTCGATACAGGATGAATTGCCGGAGGCAGATGTAATTATCATTACACCAATTACATTTTATGAGGAAATTGCAGAGCAGTTGGCTAAGAAAGTAAAATGTCCTTTGTTATCTTTTGATGATATAGTGCCATAGGGGGGATTGGATGATTCGTATAGGTATTTTAACTTATTTTGCCAGTATAAATTATGGAGCTTTTTTACAGGCATATGCGCTGCAGAAATGTCTGGAAAGTAGGTATGAACATATTGCTGAGGTTGAAATCATTGATTATGATGCCAAGAGTGCCCATGATTATTATTTGAACAGACTTACAAGATTTGGTGTGACGGCAGGTGATAAGCTTTCTAAACAATATGAGGCGTTTATACAGGAAAGAAAAAGGCTAACATTATCGAAGGACAAGCTTATTTCTGATAATCTTGATGAGTTGAGACAATTTCTTCAAGGAAAATACGATATTATCATTGCCGGAAGCGATCAGATTTGGAAAACGGATTCTTTTAGGGGATTTCCAAATGCGTACTGGTTAAATTTTGATTTGGGAGAGACGGTATATATGGCATATGCTGTTTCCGGAAGAAATTCTTATGAAGAGATGTCTTGGGATCAGCAGGAATATATTCGGAATGCTCTGAAACGGTTTATGTACATAGGAACCAGAGATGCAGTGACGAGAAATGAACTTTTGAAAATAGACAGCAGAATTGCGATTCAACGTAATTGTGATCCTTGTTTTTTAATGCCGCAGTTATTTAAGGTATCGGATGCAGATAAGAGAAAGATACGAGAAAAATATGGTATAAGCGATAGTCAGCCAATGATATCTATTATGATGAAAAATATAGATATAGGAAACAGATTGTATAGAATGTTGAAATATGATAATACGGCACTGCACTTGTACGATGCTAATGGAAATATGCGGGAAAACAATCTGGTGGAAGTCTCGCCTTTTGAATGGAGTAGTTTAATTGCGGCATCGGATTTGGTCATTACAGATTTTTTTCATGGAACCGTATTTTCTATTTTGCATTGTGTTCCGTTCATATCAGTAGAATGGGAAGAAAAAGGTAGGGGAAAGATTGAGAATCTTTTATTGGAAAACGACATGAGGGATAAGTTTGTATATCGGAGTGATTATAATGGTAATAATAGGGCTTTGGCAATAGACTTATATACGAGAGGGAGAAAATTGATAAAAGATTACACTCCTGATATGGCAGAAAGGGCGATGACAAGGGAGTTGCAAAAGTCAAATACTTTTTTTGCGGAATTGGATAATGTGATAGATTCAATACAAAGGTGATTATTGGAGACAGAGTGATGCAAATTAAACAGAACGAAAGTCTAAAAGAGCATACAACTTTTAGAATGGGCGGAAATGCTATCCGATATGTTATCCCCGAAAATCTTAATGAATTAGTAAGTGCCTGCAATTCGGAGGAAAACATAAAATTTATAGGAGGTGGGTCGAACATATTAATTGCTGAGCATGAGTATGAGATAGTAATTGATTTGGGTAAATTTGATACATCTATACAGCGATTAGAGGACGGGAAATACAGAGTTGGCGCCTCGGTGAGATTACAAAATTTAATAAATAGCATTAATAAGGATGAAAATGGAGGAATAGAATATCTGTTTTCTGTGCCGGGTCTTGTTGGGGGGGCTGTTACGATGAACGCAGGCAGAGGAAGAAAATATAATAAATGTATTTCGGATTATATTGTGTCTGTAGATGCCCTTGTAGATGGTAGTATTAAAACATTTATAAAAGAAGAGTGTGGATTTGGCTATAGAAATTCGATTTTTAAGAATTCCAATATGATAGTGGTAGCTGTTGTATTCGATTTTCCAAAGGTATCCGTATCCGAAAGCGAGAAATTGAAAAAAGAGAGAATAGAACTTTGCAAGGAGAATCAAGATAATTCTCTACCTAATTTTGGCTCTGTTTTTATGGAGTACGATTTTAAAATAATGAATTTTGTAAAAAAGATATCCTTGAGAAGCGGTGGATGTCATTTTTCCCGAAAAACGAGTAATTGGTTGCTGAATGACGGGGGAAACTATAAGAAAGCGCTGAAGTGTATTAAAAGAGTAGAATTACTTCACAAAATATTTCGGAGAAAATGCAAAAGGGAAGTAATTATTTGGGAATAGATTAGGTTGTTGCAATATGCGGACAAAGAATGAATTTGAATAAGGAGGACGACAAAATGAACAATTATGACGATGTAGAGAGGCAATACGAGGCATATACCAAAAAGCGAAAAGACATGCTGTATTATAAATACATAAGAAGTTTGATTGCGGTCTGCTCTTCAAATACAGAGGCTATTTTGGACGTGGGGTCAGGCGGCATTGACGTGCTTTCACATTGTAGCAATATACCTTATAAAGTAAGCTTGGATATGAGATATCCTGTATGTGGAGAGGACATTGAAGCAATTAGACAAGATTTTTTGGAATATGAACCGGAGAGGGTATTTGACATAGTATGTTGTTTTCAAGTTCTTGAACATATTCAGGATGTAGAAATTTTTTGTCGGAAATTAATGCGATTATCCAGGAATCTTGTAATTGTATCCGTTCCATATATGTGGAAAGAAGGACGGTGCAAATCTCATGTTCAAGATCCGGTCGATTATGATAAGCTGGTTGGCTGGTTTGACTGTGCACCCGCTTTTTGCAATATTGTTGAAGAACGTATGGTTGCAGTTTTCTTAAAGGATAAAAACATAAGAGAAAATCTGCTTGAACAGAACGGAAGAGAATTCGCTGATTTTGACCAGCATTTTCTGACTGCATCAGCCAATGCCGAGTTGAAATTTGAGTGCTCAGAGGGGGAACGAAAGATTGTTTTGTGGGGAAACGGTAATTGTTTGGCAAGAAATCTTTCCAAAGTGCTCGAGCGCTGCGAAGTCAAATATGTCTGCGACAACGATCCTAATAAATGGGGAGATGTTGTGGGGGGGTTAGACATCAAGTGTATTCCGCCACAGGCATTGGTCGGGCTGAAAAATATTTTTGTGATTATTATGATTGATGATTCAGGAATTGCAATTCAGGTAGCCAATCAGTTGTTGAATATGGGAATCAGAGAATATGAATATCTTCATAATTGGCTGTGAAGCATTACTGCTAATTAAAATGGGGAAGAGACTTGAGCAGATAGGGAGAAATTATTAGATGAGATATGAACCACAGGCGGATAAATATTATTTAACTGCAGAAAATTTTATGTTTTATCAGAATAAAATCTGGTTCTCAGAGATTCAGTGTAATGAATTGTATTATTATGATATCCAACAGCAAAACTCGCATTTGGCATGCAAATTCCATGATGAGGTTGAGTATCAAACCAGATTGTTTGGCGATTTGATTCCTGTCGAAGATAAATTGTACATGACGCCATATGCAGCGGGAAAACTGTATGAGGTGGATATTGCAACGGGCAATATCAGAGGGATTGAAATAGATCTTCATCCAAAGACGGTGAAGCATTTGTATAACGAAGCAGTAAAATTTTTATCAGGTCATGCCTATAAAGACTGTATCTACTTAATGCCGGTATCTTATCCCGCAATCATTGAATATAATTGTCTTACTGGAAAAATAAGTTATTATGATGAGTGGATAAGCCAATTAGAGGAAAGTCAACGGGGAGTTTTTTTCCGAAAAACGATTATGGTTGGAAGTAAAATATATGCGCCCGGCTGTATGGGAAATTATGTCTTGGAATTTGATGTTGAGACAAAACAATATCATTTTTTTGAAGTAGGGGATAAAACATGTTCTTATTCCTCAATTTGTCAGGTTGGTGAATGGTTTTGGCTGTCACCTCGTGGAAGAGGACCTATCGTGAAATGGAAGGTGGATACCAATCAGTGGGAAGCATATCGGAACTTTCCGGCTGCATATGTACCATGTGAATTCAGTTATGCTGATATTGTTTATTTCGGGGGTTATATTTACTGTATTCCGTTATCCTCGAAAGTTGTTATGAGAATTGAGGAACGAAATAATTTAATAGAAAGCTTTTATGCGGAAAAGTTACATGCACAAGTAAATGCATGTATCGTTAATCATAAAATATATTTTTTCTCCCGAATGACAGGAGAGATGATGATTGTTGATGCTGAAGGAAATTATGAATGCAGGGAATTGCTTATGCCGGAAAAGCAAAAACAATATCATCAAAAAAATACTTCCGGTACATATCGGGTACTGGTAAAGAATGAACCCCAAAAGGAAGGGGATATTTTGCAGGAAGATTATTCGGAAGCTCTGAATGATTATTTACAATATGTGTTACAGAATTGAAGATTCCTGTCGCGGCGACAACGCAGTGATCCGACGCATCAGCGGACAAGGTTTCCCGTTGGTTATCGCCTTTCCGATGGAGTTGACAATAGTAAAGAAAAACAAAGAGAGGGATTTCATGGGAAAAAGGTCTACTCCCCTGAAGAATATGTGCCTGCCAACGAGGGTGCGATAATAGTTGCAAACATTGCACACTCCACTGAGATTCGCGATCAGCTGAAAGAACTGGGCGCCAGATAAAGGAGACTTCTATGATACTTTCTGTCATTGTACCTGTTTACAATACCAAAGCCTACCTTCCCCGCTGCCTTGACAGTATCTTAAAGCAGCAAATTTCGGATATGGAGATCATCTGTGTTGATGACGGCTCCACGGATGGCTCCGGCGAGATTTTGGATCAATACGCTGCCAGGGATACCAGAATCCAGGTAATCCATAAGGCCAATGCGGGCTTAGTGGCGGCAAGAAAAAGCGGGCTGGAGGTTGCCAGAGGAACGTATACTGCGTATGTGGACAGTGACGACTGGATTGAACCTGAAATGTATAAAACGCTGTGCGATGTGGCAAAGCAGTATGGAGCAGATATGGTTTGCAGCGATATTATTCATGAAAGAGGTATTTCTGTAGTGTTCTGTAACGGTTTTCCCGAGGGGCTATACATAGGTAAGGAGTTGGATACTTTGCGAGATCAGACTTTCTTCTATGAGAGTAGCAAGATAACCGGAATCAATCCTTCCCTCTGTATCAAGCTCTTTTTGACCTCCATGCTGCAAAAAGCACAGTCTGCCGTACCAGATGAGGTGGACTATCTCGAGGATCGCCTATGTACCCTTGCCTGTATGCTGGAGGCAAAGTCCGTCTATATCTTGAAGAAAGCCTTTTACCACTATGTATTTTACGACGACTCCATGAGCCATCAGGAGGATACATATCATTTGGATAAGCTGGGAAAGGCATACCGGGCTTTCCAATCCATGTATCAGCATCCGAATTTTTCGGAAAAGCTACGAGTACAATGCGAAATATATATGATAAAAATGATACATGAAGGCATGAATAACCGCCTAGGGTTCTCCATATCTGACCTGATGTGGATCAACCCCAGGTGGACAGAGAGATTCCCTGCGGGATCAAAAATAATATTGTACGGAGCCGGAAAACTGGGCAAGGTTTACTACCGTCGAATTGCATCCGATCCCACAGGAAGACTGCTGCTCTCCGGCTGGGTGGATCGGAATTATAAGAATCTAACCGGATATCCGCAGGATATAAATGCCCCGGAGTACATCCGTACTGCGGATTACGACTATGTATTGGTGGCTGTGGCGGACAGGCAGCCTGCCCAGGAAATATGTGAGCAATTGATAAATGACTATAAGGTGGATGCGGAAAAAATCGTCTGGTTGGAGCCTCAGGCAGTATTCTGGGAATATGCCGAGGCAGCCGGACTGCTAAAGGGATGAATGTGCATAGGAGGCTTATATGAAACTGGAACGTTTAGTGCAGGAAAATATAGATAGGATTGCGGGCAAGGGCATTGTATGTTATGGGAAATCCGAAGCCTATCTCAGAGATTTGTGTGCCCGATTCCCATTGCAGGATAAGCTTTGGGGAATCATAGATGACGATAAGCGCAAACAGGGGGAATTGCTGTTTTGCGGCAGAAGACTGCCGGTAATGGACTCGTCCGCTCTTTCACGGATCGATTGGAAAGAGAATATCCTTCTGATTACTGACGGCTATTATAGAGAGTATTATGAGGCTTTATGCCAAAACAGCTATATTGTGGAAAATGTAGATACTATTTACTATTTTCCAAACCGTGATACGGAATATGAGCTTGAATATCGGGAGCATTATCAGAATCATGCGTTGGAAAATATAATTGTATTCCGCTGTGGTCCCCAGGCCTCTGTCTATGTGAAGGGAATGGATTTTGCGGACAACGCACGGGCTTTGTTTGAATATATGCTTGCGCAAGGGTATAACGAGCGGTACAAGCTGGTCTGGCTGGTAAAGCATCCGCAGGAGTTTGATAAGTGGAGGAACTATAAAAATGTTGAATTTATGTCCTTTGACTGGGCTGGTTCAGAAAACAGGGAAGAACGCGACCGTTATTACAGGGCACTCTGTCTTGCAAAGTACATTTTTTTCACAGACGCATACGGAGTTGCGAGAAACTGCCGCCCGGATCAGACGCGCGTTCAACTGTGGCATGGCTGTGGTTTCAAAACGAGGACAAATTTTGTGCGCTGCGAGAAAAGATATGAATATATGACGGTGATCAGCGAAATCTATTCAAAGATCCACCAGGATATCTATGGACTTAGGGCCGACCAGATACTTGTGACAGGATATGCAAAGCATGATTGGCTTTTCCACCCTATCACGGACTGGCAGGAGAAACTGGGAGTTGCAAAAGCGCGGAAGTATATTTTCTGGCTGCCAACGTTTCGCAGAGCGAAAACAGGGCTTGAGAATCTGAGCGAGTATGATCTGGAGGGGCAGACAGGGCTGCCCATAGTCCGTACATACGAGGAGTTATCACAGTTGGATGAGCTTTTACGGAGTCTGGATATGGTGCTTGTCTTAAAGCTGCATCCAGTGCAGGACAGGGAAAAGATCGGCAGGATTGATATGGAAAATATAGTGGCTCTGGACAATGAGCAGCTCGTGGATCTGGAT
Organism: uncultured Lachnospiraceae bacterium; assembly: GCA_947175035.1. GTDB lineage: Bacteria > Bacillota > Clostridia > Lachnospirales > Lachnospiraceae > Acetatifactor. The sequence continues at coordinate 29,862 of CAMWLG010000004.1, forward strand.
ATACAGATCAATCAACTGCTGGGGCATGCGGACGCCATGATCAGTGATTATTCCTCGGCTGCAGTGGACTATCTGGTGCTGGACCGGCCCATCGGATTTACACTTGATGATGTGGAAGAATATGCGGAAAGCAGAGGGTTTGTATTTCCTGATATTAAAGAATGGCTGCCCGGTAAAGAATTGTTTTCCTTTGAGGACTTTTGCTCCTTTGTCAGAGAGATTGGGGCAGATGTAGACTCTACGAGGGAAAAGAGGAAGATGTTAAGGGAAAAGCTGCTTCAATACGGAGATGACAATAATTGTAAGAGAATTATAGAGGCGTTGGGGATATAGGTTTGCATGAAGCTGTTTCAGCTTCCCATTTCAGTTTCCTATTGGAAAAAAGATTTGTATTTGCCCGGTAAACTGTTATAATAAGCATAAGATATTTGTGGAGGGTAATTTCAATGGGAATATATTTGAATCCGGGCAATGAAGGATTTCGAGAAATCCTGCAGTCGGAATATGTGGATAAAACAGGCTTGATCGCATTGGTCAATAACACTGCGGGGACAATGGGAAAGCTGATCTGCATCAGCAGGCCGAGGCGTTTTGGTAAGTCTTATGCGGCAAAGATGCTGTGTGCGTATTATGACTGTTCCTGTGATTCACGGGCACTTTTTGATGATAAGGAGATTGCAAAAACGGAGGGGTATCTGACTCACTTAAACCGGTATCACGTGGTCAATCTTGATATTACCGGATTTATTTCCGAAGCGGCAAGGATGAACATGCCGCTCTCCCATGTGCCCAATATGATTGTTGACGCGGTTTACAGGGAACTGACGGAGAGTTATCCGGAACTGGACGGGAAAAGCCTTACAGATGCTATGATCAGTTGTGTGGAAAAGACAGATACAGAGTTTGTGTTTATCATTGATGAATGGGATGCGCTGATCCGTGAGGCGAAGAATGATACAGAGGTACAGAAGAAGTACCTGCACCTCCTCAGGGGATGGTTTAAAAATAACAACTTCACGCCAAGGGTAGTGGCGGCGGCTTATATGACGGGGATTCTGCCGATCAAGAAGGACGGCTCACAGTCGGCAATCTCGGATTTTAGGGAATATACCATCCTGGATCCCGGAAGATTTGTGGAATTCACAGGCTTTACAGAAAGAGATGTTCAACTACTGTGTGAAAAATACGGGATGGATTTTGAGAAAATCAGACAGTGGTATGACGGATATGATTTTCCCGGATACGGAGCCATTTATAATCCCTATTCTGTGATGTGTGCCATGCAGGATCAGAAGTGTAGGTCATACTGGCAGAAGACATCAGCTTCGGAATCGCTGATGACCTATATCAACATGGATTTTGAAGGGCTGCAGGAGACTATTGCGAGACTGATAGCCGGTGAAGAGGTTGAGGTCAGAACCGACAGGTTTGAAAATGATTTTGAGACTTTTAAGAGTAAGAATGACGTGCTGACGCTGCTGATCCATCTGGGGTATCTTACCTGGCGTGAGGAAGATGGGACGGCGCAAATCCCTAATGAAGAGGTACGGATGGAGTTTGAGAAGATCCTTGAGGGGACGGGAGTGAGCAGAAAGTGGATGGAACTGATCAGCCGTTCCAGAAAGCTCTTGGAGGATACGATTGCAGGCAATGCAGAGGCGGTAGCTAAAGCAATAGAGGAGATCCGCGACACACAGTATGCGCCTATGTTTTACAATGATGAACAGGCATTGCGGTATGTGATTAAGTTTGCATATATTGCGGCGATTGACCAGTATTTGAAAGTAGAAGAGCTTCCGTCAGGGAAAGGGATTGCGGATGTGGTGTATCTGCCGAAACGGAAATCCGTGCTCCCGGCGTTAGTCATTGAGTTGAAATGGAACCAGTCATCCGAGGGAGCAATACAGCAGGTCAAGGAAAGAAATTATCCAGCGGTATTAAAGGATTACGGCGGCGAGGTGGTGATTGTCGGAATCAATTATGATGCGAAGACGAAAGAGCATAGCTGTGTGATTGAGAAGGTGTGATAAGAAAACTGATGCACAAAAATCACCAACGAAAATCGTTTGTTATCGGAAATGGATTTTATGGTAGACAGAGAGGACACACACAAGTTATAATATGGTTGTGTGTTCTCTTTATTGTTATGCAGGAGGTATACAGATGGATTTTGAATTAACAGCGTCCATGATGTGCGCCAATTATGGTAATCTGGAGCAGGAAGTAAAAAATCTGGAAGAGGGTGGCATCGACTCTTTTCACATAGACATAATGGACGGCCGATTCGTGCCCAATTATGCCATGTCCTTAAACGACATGCGTTACATAGCCGGTGCAGCGACAAAGCCCTTGGATGTACATTTGATGGTGGAGCACCCCAACAATACAATTGAGCTGTTTATCAAACCCTTGCGGAAAGGGGATACCATATACATCCACCCGGAGGCGGAATATCATCCTTCTACGACGCTGCAGAAAATCATCAATGCGGGTCTGGTGCCGGGGATTGCCATCAATCCTGGGACTTCCGTGGAGATGGTGATGGAGATGCTGCGTATTGTGAAGAAAGTTCTTGTCATGTCTGTTAACCCGGGAAATGCCGGACAGATGTACTTACCCTATGTAGGGAAAAAGATTACAAAGCTGCTTTCGATCAAGGAGGACATGGACTTTGAAATCTATTGGGACGGAGCCTGCAGTGCTGACAAGATTCTGGAGTTTGCACCGAAAGGTGTGAGGGGATTTGTGTTGGGAACAACGCTTTTATTCGGGAAAAATACACCCTATGGGGAAACTTTGCATAATATACGGGAACTAAAGTTTTGATTGGAGGATGAGGTTTTAGCCATGGTGACGGCGCTTATTTTATCCGGCGGCATAGGCAGCCGCATGTGCAGCGACATACCCAAACAATATATCGAGGTTGGCGGTATCCCTGTGATTGCCTACTGCATCAGGACATTATCGGAGAGTGACAGGATTGATGCCATATGGATTGTTGCAGCATCCGAATGGCAGGAAAAGATACACCAGTGGCTTGGCGCATCTGACACCTATAGGAAATTCAAAGGATTCTCAATGCCGGGAGCAAATAGGCAGATGTCTGTATTGAACGGAATAAGGGATATCAAATCCTCGCTCCCTGATACGGAATATGTGATGATACATGATGCGGCGAGACCCATGATCACAGCAGCCGATATAGAGAAATATATAGCGGCAGCAGAGGGACACGATGGCGTGCTGCCCGTGCTTCCCATGAAGGATACGGTATATTTAAGCGATGACGGTGCAAGAGTGAGTGGACTTCTTGATCGAAACCAAATATTTGCAGGACAGGCTCCCGAGGTTTTTGCGTTGGATAAATATCTGAAAGCAAATGAAAGTTTGATTGACAATGCCAAGGGGGATGCGGACTCGGCCATTATGAAGATCAATGGCTCCACAGAGCCTGCTATTATGGCGGGAATGGATATTGTAATGGTTCCCGGAAGTGAAGACAATTTTAAAATAACTACAATGGCGGATTTAAACAGATTTCAAGCAATGATAGAAAAAGGGATGGCTTAACTTGGCCGGGGAGAACTATAATATGATTTTTTCAACCGACTTTTTCAGGGACGAGGTAAGATGCGGCTTTTATGTTCCTACAGCTATTAAGCAGGTATGGGCGGCAGAGCTGATGGTACTGGGGGAAATAGATCGCATCTGCAGAAAATATGATATCAAATATTATGCAGAGTGGGGAACTCTGTTAGGAGCCGTGCGTCATGGAGGATTTGTCCCGTGGGATGATGACATGGATATCGGTATGCTCAGGAAGGATTATATTCGGTTCAGGGAGGTGGCGGAGAAGGAGCTGCCAAAAGAATATGTCATACATGATTATGCGTCTAAGGACGATCACTGGATGTTTTTATCCAGGGTGGTCAGCAGGAATCAGATCTGTTATGAAGAAGAGCATTTGAATAAATATCATAATTTCCCCTATATGGCGGCTATAGACATATTTGTTTCGGATTATTTATATAGGGATGAAGAAAAAGAAAAAGAGCGCTGTGACGAGATATTGTATATTCTCGCCGTTGCGGATTTGATCGTTCAAAAGGGGATAGACGATAACTTAAAAGAGATTTTAAAGAAGCTGGAGATAAAATATCATACGAGATTGTCGGGGAGTGGGTCTGCAAGAGATTTAGGTGTCCGGCTATATCGCCTTGCGGAACAGCAAATGGCGAGGGTTCCGGAATATGAGGCGGATTCTATCGGGCAGATATTTCCATGGATATTAAAGGGGAGGAAGGGAGTGGCAAAGGAATATTATGCCAAGACAGTGCGACTGCCTTTTGAAAACACGACGATTCCGGTGCCTGCTGATTATTGCACGATTACAGGTAAGCGATATCGTAATTTCCTGACAATCCGCAAAGTATGGGGCGGACATGGTTATCCCGCTTTTGAAGGACAGCGAAATGCTCTGCAGGCAATAGCGGATTTTAAGCTTCCTGAATATACATTCAGTCCGGAGATGCTTGCCAATAAGCAGCCTGTGGATAAGGGCTTTAAGGAAATCGTAAAGGAATATATCGGGGTATTGGATGGGCTGATGAACGGTCTGAAAGAAAATGCGGCTGAAAATACGTGGGGAGAAAGCCTTGATATATTGCCGGAATGTCAGCAGCTTGCAGTTGATTTGGGAACCCTGATTGAAGATATCAAGGGGGAGAACAACCAAAATGTGAGAGAGATCGTTGCCTGTGTGGAAGCCTATTGTGAAGCTGTTTATGAAACTTACAGGTTGCTCACGGATATGGATAATGCTTTGGATCATCAGAAGATTGGAGACAGTGTGGTGGCTTCCCAAAATGCATATGATGTGATGAGAAGGGCAATTGATGAAAGACTTCTTCAAAAGAAGGTGATATTATTTATCACTACCGGTTCAAAGCAATGGAATGGATTTAAAAATCTATGTCAATCCTGTATGGACGATGAAAACAATGAAGTTTATGGCGTTCTCGTGCCGGTTGTCTTTAAGGATTGTGCAGGAAATGCTGATTTTAGTAATATAGAGCAGCCGGAGGATAATGAATTTTTCCCAAGGGAAATAGAAGTGAGAGGATGGAAGGATATTGATGTAAGTCTATTGCAGCCGGATATCATCTATATTCAGGATCCGTATGACAATGTAAATCCGTGTCTTACCATTCCGCCGCAGTTTTATTCAAGTAATTTGAGGAACTACACCGCTTCCTTAATTTATGTGCCGGCATTTTATGTGAATGAATTTGGTGAGGAGGATACCAACGATGTCTACAATATGAAACATTACGTAACGGCACCAGCAGTTATGTATGCGGATTATATACTGCTTCAATCGGAAAACACCAAAAAAATGTATATGGAAAAGCTGGTGGAGTTTGCAGGAGAGGAAGCCCGTGAGGTTTGGGACGGAAAGCTTAAGGTTGCAAAACTGTATGATGAAATTACAGAATTGCCAGCCAAAACAAAAGAGAAAAATAAAGATTTAAATAATAAAAAAACAATTGTGTATTGTATCGGTTTAAATGAACTCGCCCAAAAAGGGATGATTGCCGTAGATACAATCAGGGAGAAGCTTGAAATTTTTGAAGAAAACAGAACAAGGCATAATCTAATGGTTGGTTTGTATCCGCCCGATTTAGATACATGGAAAAATGCAGATGGTGGTGTTACACAACAAATTACAAAGCTTCTTGAGAAATACACCAAGCAGGAATGGTGTGAAATCTGTGACATAAATTATGCGAACATGAAGGATATTGCAGAGGAAAGCGATGCATATTATGGTTCTCCATCACCGCTTGTACTTATGTTTACCGCAGTTGGCAAGCCTGTTATGATTGCAAGGTAGTGCATAATTATTTGAAATGCGGAAGGATTGTATATTATGAAAGCATGGGTGTTGCATGGGATAAACGATATAAGATATGAGGAGGTTACACTGCCGGTTCCCGGTGAAAATGAGGTTTTAGTAGCGGTAAAATCGGCAGGTATCTGCGGCTCTGATATTCCCCGTATTTATAAGAATGGAGCACATGTCATGCCATTGATACCGGGGCATGAATTCTCGGGACAGGTGGTTGATGTCTGTAATCAGGCAGATCAACCATGGATAGGCAAAAGAGTTGGTGTGTTTCCTTTGATACCATGCAGAAAATGCAGAGCATGTCTTAATAAAAAATATGAGATGTGTGAACATTACAGCTATTTAGGGTCAAGGAGAAACGGTGGATTTGCAGAATATGTATCTGTGCCAAAATGGAATCTGATAGAGCTTACGGATGAGGTAAGTTATGATGCTGCAGCGATGCTTGAACCGATGGCGGTAGCAGCTCATGCCATGAGAAGACTGTCAATCAGCAACGAATCAAGTGTTGCAGTCTGCGGACTGGGAACAGTTGGTTTGCTTCTGGTTATGCTGTTATTAGAAAGAGGATTTAAAAACATATATGCAATCGGTTCAAAGGAAATTCAAAAGAAGATGGCAGTATTACTGGGGGTGCCGGAAGAAAATTGTTGTGACTGTAGAATAGATAATGTAAATGAATTTATTGCCGGTAAAACAGGACATAGAGGAGTGGATGCTTTTTTTGAGTGTGTTGGCAAAAATGAGACAATCACTGAAGCTGTCGAATTCACCGCAGCCGGAGGGCAGATTTGTTTTGTAGGCAATCCCTATACGGATCTGATAATGGATAAAAACGTATATTGGAAGATATTACGAAATCAGCTTACAATCACCGGAACGTGGAATTCCTCTTATTTGGGGCAGCAGGATACAGATGCCGCGGGGGATGATTGGAATTATGTATTGAACAGGCTAAAAGACCATAGGATTCATCCGGAAAAGCTTGTAACGCATAGCTTTGAGTTAAATGAGCTAAATCAAGGCTTTGACATTATGCGCAATAAAACGGAGGATTATATAAAAATTTTATATAGGTCTTTATAAATATACTCGCTGGCAGAGCAACCATTATCACTGACATAATCCAGAGCATCGGAAAAAGCTTTTTTCCGATGTTCCTTTAATTCGTCATTTCCATTTATCACTGTATCAATTATGAATTTTTCTATTGCCATATAATCGCTGCCCTCCGCCTTGCAATAAGCGGACAAACATTTCTTCCCCAGCTCTGAAAATATTTGTTCCGGCCTTGTAAGATAGAGTAGTGGTTTGTCCGCATACATATATTCAGCGATAAAGGACAGGGAGTCCATAATCATAGCGTCTGATGTCGCAAACAATTCCAAATAACTATCCTCAGTGATTACTTTTGCGTTTGGCAGCGCATTCCACTTTTCAATATAGGCATCGTACTCGGCACTATTTTTAAACACTCCCGCTTCCACCGATCTGAGGCGCAGATTGGGGTGCGGTTTAAAGACAAATGCAATCTGATCCTGATACTTTTGTGCCAGATATATCCAGAAATGTGCATTTTTGGCAAAGGTAGAAAATATCAGCCCTGCATAACCCAAAAAAGAATGATGAGGTGCAATGATAACCTTCTTGATCTTGCGCGCGTCAGCCTGAGCAGGAATCTTCCAAATCCGTCGGATATCAGCCTCCTCAAAAGTATGTTCCTGATAAAAATAGTCCATTTTAGCATAGCCGGAATATACAATATTCTGCCCTTGGAGCAACTGATACTCCTGATATCGTTCCACATCCAGCTTCGTATTCATATAAGCACGACCGACTATGTTGAAAAAGGCATTGTTGCAGGAAGTATTGTAAAGAAATTGACCACTGGCACTATTTTCCACATTAAATGAATACGGGATATATAAATTTACATACCTGAAAGGAAAGTTACTGATTCTATAACTTTCCGGAAGAGATTCCTGCCAATAGGTCAGATGGACCACAATGTCCGGTATTTCCCCCAGTTCCTCCCACGTATATACTTTATCCTCACTCACAGAATAAGTATCCAGAATCCGGTATCCCCTGCCCTCAAAAAACCGTTTGTTCTGCTCATAGGTCATAGTTCTGTCATCGATATTGCGATCCGTCAGGGGAACATTCGTCACAGATACATCAAAACGATTATCCTGCTCCAGAATGCGATATAACTCGTCCGCTGGCCATTCCGCCGCAGAAATCGCCAAAAAAGTAATCTTGACCGTTTCACCTCGTGAAAATTTTTCCTTCACAGCTAAGATCCCCGCTTGGCGGGCGTATGTATATAACTGTTGGTAAAGCTCTTTTCCGCCGTCCAACTGGTTCGCATAACAAAAAAGCGCTGTCAGATGCTCATATGTATATTTTACAGGGATTTTGTCATCATATTGAAAATCCCCTCTGTCAACCCCTTCTATCAATTCTTCCAACAATTGCGCATTCTTTTCCTGAAGGTTCATCCTATTTCTCCCTAAACTAAATAATCATAATTTGTTCGTATTCCATTCACTGTCAATAATTGCAATTTATATCGGCATATTTGTTCCCTTTTTTTAGATGAAATATAAAACTATTATTGTATGAATGGTCATCATGTAATTGCTCAACCAAGGGCGGCCGTTTCAAGAATCTGCTCCAATCTGTCCTGTAAAGAGTATTCTTTCAGTACTTTTTCCCGTCCGGTTTGGGCAATCTGCAGGCGAAGCTCCTCATGTTCCAAGTAAAACGCTGCCTTTTCCAGAGCGTCTTCCACGCTTTCATAGATTGCCAGTTCCTGTCCGTCTGCAAACTGTTCCGCCAATTCGGGCTGGTAATTGGACAGCAAAAAACCGCCGGCCCCCATGACATCCAGCGCCCTTAAGGGGATACCGCTCTGGATACAGCGCAGGGACGGATTAAGATTGATTCCGGTGCAGGCAAAGACCTTCGGCATTTCCGTCACATAATCAATCGGCGGAAAGCATTTGACTTCCTGTAAGATCTCGCTGGATTGAAAAGAATACAGCCTGGTATCAAAACGCCTTCCGAACAGGGTCAGCAACACCAATCTGTCCTTTCTGGTGACTTCGCTGGCCATGGCAAAGGTCAAAGCCTCTCTTAACAGGCGGAAGGTACTGTCCGGATGCATTTTGCCAATATATTGATTGATATCCTCTACCAATTGTTCCGTCACTAATTCATCAAAGAGATAACAGCCATACAGATTCTGCTGTGCGGTCATCGCCGCATCCAGATATCCTCTGGTATGGTCATCCATCAAGGCGCGCAGATCCTGCATGCGGGATTCGTACAAACTGCCCACTAGCGCAACATCGGAAGCATACTTCTTGCGGTCTTTCTCAGAAATCTGCAAACCGCGCAGTCTGGAAGCATTGACACCCAGCGGAAGGTAATAAACCGTGTCAAAGCCTTTCTGAATATAGTGTTCTGCTTGGATTCTGTCAAAAAAGAATACATAATTATTCGCATTGCCCAATGTCTCCTCCGGGCGCACTACATTCAATGGATTATCATAACACCAGGCAATATACTTCATGTTCTTCGCTTTTGCTGCTTTGGACAGCATCGGCCAATAATTTATGCTGAGCAGTGCGTCGAACCGGTTTGCATCCACGTTCTGTTGAAACCATCGCTCAAACGCTTCATCTTCATTCTTATTGCTAAATTTCCAATCGAAGGATTCCCATTGGATATTTTTTTCTTGGCAGATTTCCTTTAAATCATATTGAAGGTATGATGACCATTCATATAATAATAGTTTCATAAGCTTTACACCCAATCCTCCAGATTACTGTGCCTTCCCACAATTTCCCAAGGTTTTGCATCTCCGTCAATACAATATCGGCAGCGCTCCATGGGCAGCAGGAGTCCGGCCTTTATCATGGGAGCGCTCAGGTCTTCCGCATAGAGGTCAATTCCTTCGTCCACCGGCAGTTCCTGTTGAAATGCCTGATTAAAATATTTGGTGGTGAAGGGAGCGTAGCAGGGAGCCACTTTTCCCTGATGCAGACAGGTACAGGTTGCCTGAAAGCATTGATAGAAAAACTCTCCGTCCGCGCGGGGCGCGAGGGTCTGGGTTTGATTAAATTCTGTAATTTGAGCTGTGATCGTATAGGGAATCCCCAGCTCATAAAGATGCTTCTGTATTTCCCCTATTTTCGCTTCCATAGGCGGATAATAGGAAATATGGAAAAAGGCTCTACATTCTTTCATAACTTTTACCAGTTCTTCCTTAAGGCTTGGAATCAAGAGCCCGTTGGTCACCACCGTGATAATGCTTGCGGGGTAGAGACTCCGCACATATTTTATGTATTCGTCCAACTGCGGGTTTAACAAAGGCTCGCCGCCCAAAATACGGATGACTCCGATATCCACAATGTATTTTCTAAGCTGTGCCAGATCTTTGGAAAACTGCTCATAGTCGGTAAAAACGGGTTCCTGCACCAGAGGGGAATAATGGGTGCAGTATTTGCAGTTTAGATTACAATGATCCGCCACATGAAACTCCAGATAGGACAGATAAGGATCCAACATGATGGGGGTCAACAGTTCCGGAAGCACTTCCGGCGTTTGGGCAATCTCTTCATACAGCCGCATTCCGTCATAGATATCATCCAGTTCCACACCCTCTCGAATCAGGGCAAACACCAAGTCGTTCTGCTGTATATAGTATTCCTTGGGAATTACAATGGCGGAGAGTCTTCCGTCCCGGTAGCGTTTTCCAAATTCTGCCACGGTAATCTCACCCTCCTGTGCTGCACCCCCCAGAGTCACAAAGGTATCCACCACAATGGCGTCCCCGCCCTGTTCTACCACCAGATTGGAATATTCGTTTTCTATCAGTCGTTTCATTAAATGACTCCACTTGGAAGTCCCAAATACACCTATTTTTAACATAATTATCCCCCTAATAAATCCTGATGCAGTTCCATGGCTCTCGCCTGCCAGGTGTGTTTTTCTTTGGCCAGTGCATATCCCCTGTCGGCAATCTCCTGCATAGCATCCGTGTCTTGCAGCAGCGCTTGTATTCTCTCAGGCAGACTGTCTATGGTGGAGGGGTCATAGGGTACCCATACGTCAGGGGGCAGTTCCTCTTTCAAATAGTTTGAAGTTTCGGAACACACCACGGCACCCCGCAGCATCCCGTTAAACACCCTTTCGTGGCTGCCGTCCCGAAACCAAGGCATGGTATTCAGCACGATTTTGGTATTCTCCATTTTGCGCAGCACTTCTTCAGGGGAAATCCGTCCCCCATAATGAACGTTCGGCAGTTTGATGAAACTGCATTCGCCCCATCCGTCCCCATACAGTTCCAGGGGGATTCCTGCCTGGGCGACGGCAGCCACCGCCTTTTCCCGAAAATAAGAACTGACTACCCGCTCGATATAGACACAAGAGCTGATGAATGCCTGAAGTTCTGCGTCTGACATTTGGACTTGGTGGTCTCTCAAAGTATTTTCCAAGACTTGTTCAATAATTAAATGGGGATTTTGCAAAAGCTTTTGTATTGCGGTTTCACAGATTGCTTCCGCCGGAAAATCCCATTGTGTAAAGTCGGGTTTTTGCTTCTCTGCATATTCTGCAAGCAGGGAGCCGGCATAAAGAACTTCTATCGTCCGTTCCCTGATGGGTTTTGGCATACCCTCCATGGGGGTTCCTCCATGGGGTAAAAATCCAGTCACCTCTATCTCCGGATAAAAGCGGTTCACATAGTCCATATGCCCGCGATCCACGCAGAGAACCACTCCCACAGAAGGTGTCTTCCGCAAAATATCAGGATACCAATAGGGATGATCTACCAAGATATTGATACAGGGGATCCGCAGTTGTTCGCACATATTGACCCCGGAAGGAAGCGTCATACCATAGAAGGTGCTGTTAAATGCAATCATTGCGGTTATGGAACCGTCCTGCAGAAAAGTATAAAGCCCCCCCAATCCTTTTATCATATCCCGTAAATCAACTTCGTATATTTCGTAACCGCCCAATTGCTCAAATCCTTTCCTAAGCTGTGCACTGAACAAGTTGAGCGTGTCTAATTTTCCTTTGAAAAGGACAATTCGTTTCATCATGATAATCCTCTATATGTTGCAAGTTTCCTATCTTTAAGTATATCGGTTCCCGTGAATTTGTTCTTAACTCAAGGGAGGGTGCTTTTGTTGCAATATTGTCATTTATAGAGTACAATGTAGAAAGACGGAGGATAAGAAAATGCAGCAGGATTCCTTGATCAGTGTTGTGATTCCCACATATAACAGAGAGCAGTATATAGAGCGCGCAGTACAGAGTGTCTTACAGCAGACTTATTCCAATTTGGAGCTGATTATAGTGGATGACGGCTCCACTGACCGGACGGAAGACATTGTTGCGGCGATGGCAGATCCTAGGATTCGTTATGTCAGACAAGGGACGAATCGGGGGGCGTCGGCGGCGCGGAACAAAGGAGTGGAGTGTGCCAATGGTGAGTTGGTGGCTTTTCAGGACAGCGATGATTGCTGGTATCGGGATAAGCTCTCTATGCAGATGGAATATTGGGAAGCGCACCCGGAGTGCAGTCTGATCTATAGCGCGTATGTATTGCACCGCCTTGACGGGGAGGCGGTACGGGTGCCTTATGCGGGGACATGGGGGAACCTGGAGGGCGATATCTTTTCCACTTTGCTTGTGAACAATACAGTGGGGACTCCCACGATGCTCTTTAAGAAATCATGTTTTATGGAACTGGGCGGTTTTAATGAGAACATGGAGTGTCTGGAGGATTGGGAGCTGGCGTTGCGTTTTGCCGAGAGATACCGTATTGGTTTTGTGGAGCAGCCATTGATGGAAGCATTTCTATTGAATGGCGGAGTGTCTTCCAGTGCGGGAGATTTTTATTTGAACAGGTGCAGAATGATTGTGAGATACAAAGAGGTTTTGATAGAGAGAGGGCTTTTTGACAAGGTGGTGGGAGATATTCTGCTGAAAGCAAAGGACTGGGGTGTGCTGGAACAGGTTCAGGCCATGCTGACAGCCATGTTGTCCGGAGCAATGTAAGAGCCTCCCATGAGATAATATCTCATAAGATAGCCCCGATCATCTCCTTTAGCCGATGAGTGTAAGTATGGTTTTCGCATACTTTGTGATAGCCATTCAGGGCAATCTGACGGCGCTCGTCTTCATGTTTCAGGTAATAGGCGCATTTATCTACAAGCTCCTCCATACTGGAGTATGCTTCCAGATCCACACCGATGTCAAAGTATTCGGGAAGTTCCTCCTGATAATTGGTCATGAGGAAACCGCCGCAGCCCAAGATGTCAAAGATACGCAGGGGCAGACCTGTCTGGATGGGTTTGACGGTCATGTTCAGGTTAATCTTGCACAGATGGAAGATTTTTGGCATTTCCGTGAGGGTTGCAACACCACCATGCACATTGACATTGTGCAGAGCAGAAGTGTCGCTTCGGGTAAACAGATCCACGGGAAAGAACTGTGCCAAGGTGTTGAGAGTGCGGATGCGCTCGGTTTCGGCAATCTGCATTCCAACATAGCTGTGGGCAGCCACGTAGCGGTCGGAATCTGTCACGGAGTCCTTGAGCGTGTAGAAGCTTGGGAAGACGGCTTTGAGTTCCCTGATGAGTTCATCTGTCATGGCTGCCTCTGTGATGTTGCAGCCGAATAGTTTCAGGGCAGCTTCCGTCAGACCGTTGATATATCCTTTTGCATAATCGGACAAATGTGTCAAATCGTGCAGGGGATTTTTCTCGTTATAAAGGGAGCCTATGAAGGCGATCTCCTTGCTATAGTTCGCCCTGTCGCGGCTTGTGATAGAGGAGATGACATGATCAAAGCGGTCGGTGCAGGACGCAAGAGGAAGGTGATAAATATTTGCCGGGTTGTAGGGAGAGAAGGTATCGTGCTGTGCCCGGTCAAACAGAAACACGCGGTTGGTTTCATGGCGGATGGAAGACGAGAAGAGCTCCGGCACGGGGGAGTCCACCGTCCAGCACAGATACAATGTTTTGTATATATGGCAAATTTCTGCAATCACGGGATAGAAGTTGATGCTGAACACGAAGAGGGGATGTTCCGTTTTCAGGATGTTCTCCACCAGCTGCACCCGTTCCGCGGAGGACAGGCGCTTATTGCTCATCTCGGTGTTTTCCTCTATCACGGTGAGACCCAACTGACGAAATGCGTTGATGATATCCGGTTCACAGATACTGCCATAGCGATATATTAATATTTTCATGTCAATCCCCCGTATCTCCATATTGGTTCTATCTGAGGTCATAATAGCATTTTTGGTTGAGAAAGTCTAATAAATTTATAGGAATTTGTTAAATTTTACCCTAAAGAGATAAAAAATTATTACGATATACAAAATGGCTGATTATACCAATTTTTTAATTGCATATAAATGTGATTACAAAATAATGAGATTACAACGAATTGTCACGGAGGACTCGAAAATGATTTCAGTACAAAACAACATGGAAGCATGGTATGCAAACAGACAATTTCAGATAAACAATAAAAATAAAGCAAAGATGGCAGAGAAACTTTCTTCCGGTTATCGTATTAATCGTGCGGCAGATGACGCAGCGGGATTGGCGATATCGGAGAAAATGCGTAAACGTATCCGGGGACTTGCCCAGGGAACCAGAAACGGACAGGATGGCATTTCCTGGGTGCAGACGGGGGATGGCGCACTCAACGAGGCGGACGAGATCATGCACCGGATGACAGAGTTGGCTGTCAAATCCCGCAATGACACCAACAGCCAGGATGACCGTGCGGCGATGGATGCGGAGTTTGAGAAGCTGAAAGTGGAGCTTGACAGGATCAGCGACACCACGACTTTTAATGAACTGAATATCTTCTCTGACCACGAGCCGACTTATTACGAATGCGAGGGCGGCGCTATCTGGGAATCCGGCCAGAGGCATGTGGTGACGGCGGGGAAGAATGAGATTACATTTACATATCGTGTGAAGGAGGACGAAGCGCCCAAGCAGGTGACGTTTTCCATTCCCCCTGGGGAATACACGACCATAGAGATTTTGGATGAGTTTGAGGAGGTGCTGTCCAAGGATAACGGCGACGGCACCCGGTTTGTGATGGATTATAATGAGGGCGGATTCATCAATGTCAGCTTGGAGAATGGAGAGAGCATCGACTCCATCACGGGCAATATGTCCTATTTGATCTATGACATGTATCAGGGGGGAAGCTTTGGCGCCCTGATCGGTACGACGGTGTTTCCTAGCGAGGATGCAAGATTGGATATCGCCACCGGTATGAATGATGAAATGCAATTTACGGTGGAGTACTTTAAGGGCGGACGCGTCGAGCAGCCAACAATAAAGATTCCCGGACGCGACCAGGGCTATACCAGGCAGGAATTGCTGGATATCATTAATCAACAGCTTCAGACTCAGCTAGGTGACGATAGTGTACGTGCGGTTGCCTTTGGAACAGGTGTCAAATTGGAATGTCAGACGGGTATCGTGACGGGATTCAAAGGCAATATGTTCAAGATTGACGGCGGAGATTACACTTCCGTATTTTACGACAATGTTCATTACGGCAGCGTGAAGCAGACGGCGGCCTGGTTTGAGGGCGGTGCGGTGCTGACCACGGATTCCCGCGACATGGAGCATGCCAAGCTGATCATAGACGATTCTAATGACACGTTGACTTTGCGGCCGAACGGCATGGAAAACAGTGTGACCCTGAAGCTTGACCACAAGGAATATACAATGTCGGAGATGAGGGATCACTTGAATACCTTGCTGAAGCAGAAAGGCATTGGTGAGACGGATGCCAATGGTCTGGTAGTAAGCTTACGCAAATCTGAATCGGTATATTTGGATCGCTCCGTTACCTTTGAAGGACTGCGTATTGATTCCAACTTGAAGGGACCGGACAGCGCAGTCAATATAGATGAGAACAGCAGCGCTTACAATACTTTGTTTGTGACGAGAGAGTATAACTACTATGGCGATAAGGCTATCCGGATCAATGAAACCAGACCGGATGTAGACGCGCAGTATACAGGGGGCAGGAATTTGGCGTCGGTGTCTTCCACTGCACAGTTGACTTTGAAATCAGATAACAATAAGTTCTCTATCACCATAGAGGAGACGGATGCCGCTTCTCCCACAACGGTGGAGATTACGTTAGCTGCCAAAGCATACAACAGTGCGGATGAGATCATTGCAGAGATCGATAATCAACTGAAGAGTAATGCCAAGACGAAGGATAGCATAGAGGTTTCCTTGGATGATGGCAGGATTGTGTTTAAGGAGAAAACTGGGAAAGGTCTTAAGTCCATTAAGGTGTCACCCTCCAGCAGCAGTTATGACACTCTCTTTCGCGGGATGACAATGAGTTTTCTTCCGACCACTAAGAGCGGTACAGGCTCCATCACGTTCAGTACGGATAAGGTAACGTCTAACACTATGACGATTTCCATAGGCGGAAATCCCGTGACAGTGACGTTTCCCAGCAGTAATCCAACGAAGGAAGAGATCCAGCAGGCGATAGAGGCTCAGTTGAAGGCGTCAACTTCTTACCAGAATATTACGTTTCCAAAACAGTCGGATACGGGAACCATCAGCGACCGTAATTTCTCCGGCACGAGGAGAGGATCCGAGGTTGTCAGTGACTGGAAAGGAGAGGAGTGGGGCAATTCTGACAAGGTGGAGGGTATTGTGGGATTCTCCTACAGCAATCCTGCAGTTTTGGACATTGAACCAAAGTTGAAGGACGGTCCGATGGAGATTAACTCCAGCAACAACACGCTGAGGCTGAACTTGAACGGTACCGCAAAGGAAGTGGTGCTCGATGCGGGAACTTATAACCAAGAGCAGCTTAAGGATGCGCTGCAAAATAAAATTGATGAGGCATTCGGTAAGAGCTGGGGAGGGGCTATCGTGTCATTGAAAGACAATCAGCTTACCCTGACTTCCAGATTGCCGGACGGATACGATGGTAAAAAGGCGAGCATTCAATGTTCCACCAACGACAGCAGCTTGTTGAAATATTTAGCCACGGAGAAGAAACCGGCAGAGTACTCCAGCGCCCGTATGCTTGCTTCCGATATTAAAATCGATGGCAGCAATAACGAGTTTAAGTGCACCTATGAGTACAAGGATGCTGATGGCAAGACTCAGAGAAAGGATGTCTCCGTTACCCTTGATGCGGGAACCTATACCGCTTCCTCGTTCATTACGCATCTCAACACAAAGCTTAGCGGAACCGGGGTCTCGGCTTCCCTTGACAATGGAAAGCTAAAGCTGACAACGGATAGGACGGGAAGCGATGTAAGCGTAAGCTATGACTCGCGAAACGGGGGCAGTTCAGGGAGTGTCATCTTCGGAGAATTGACGGGAGCCTCTGCGGCGAGTATTGTGGTGCCTGTGGATATTCAGAACTCGTTTACGGTGACTGCGGATAAAAATATCTTCCAGATATTCGTAAATGGTCAAACGCAAAATATAGAATTGACCCCAGGGTCTTATGATAAGAACAAACTGGTAACCGAGATCAATAAATGGTTCGCCGATCATTCCGTGGAGGCCAAAGCGGATCTGTCGGGGAACAGACTTCGCCTCACCACCACTACGACGGGAACAAACGCAAAGATTACGGCTGAGTATGACAGTAGCAGCAAGAGCGCCATGGGAGCTATCTATGGCCAGGCGACGATGATTACGCCCGGTGTGAAGGCAGATTGGAACGGGGATGATATAACGCTGCGGGTTGTGGATGGGAGTGGAAATCAACTGAACAGGACAATCTCCATTTCGTCCAGCACCAGTGGTGGATTACTGCCGCCGATCGCCACCCCCAATTATACTGATCCGACTTCCATAGAGGGATATCATTCAAAGATATATAGTAATGTGGATGGCGTCAATCTGTCAGGAGACGTGACGATTGATAAGTGGAATAATGACTTGCTATTCACCTTTTCGGACAATGGTACTACTAAGAATATCAATGTCGTTTTGGATGATGGGAAGTATACTTATGCTGAATTGGCGGAGGCATTAAAGAATAAGATCAACAACAGTGCGATAGAAGTGACTGTGGACGCGAGCGGTGTCAGGCTGCAGGCGGCCAGTGTGGGGAATAGGTACCAGTTTAGCAATTTAGATGGTGATTTCTATTACAAGGTAATGTGTTCTTGCGAAGAGAAAACAGCCGAGCAACAGGAAAAATTCAAGGATGGGTCACAGCAGGTGGAGCCTTCGGCATATGTCGTGGGACGTAGAAACGTGTTGACGGAGAAAGTTTCTATAGGTGATAACGTGAATGATATACTGTCATTAGACTTTACCTATGGAGGAAAGGTTCATAAGCTCGTGATGGATCTTGATGCGGGTGAGTACCAAGGAGACAGCTTGAAAAAGCATGTCCAGGAGAAACTGAACGAGGCGCTTAAGAATGCAGGGCTGAAGGAGAATCTGATTATCGTTGGCGTTGGAGGCATTAACAGCGGTGTAACAGGCGGAAATGATGACAAGGCTTTGAACTTTAGACTCGCAGACGATGTGGCGGCTCCGGCGGAGGGACAGGTCATTATTGACGGAGTCAGCGGTAATGCCGCATTTGACATCTTTTATCAGACAGATGGTAAAATGATCCCGGCATATATTACGGGAACCAAGGATGTCAGGGATGGTGTGACTGTCAAGGCAGGCGAGAATGACTTGATCTTTGACGTGGACGGTACGAAATACCGGATCGAGATTGACGTGCCGGCAGACCCTGACACCGGAGAGGCTACGGAGAAGTTCTATACGGCACAGGAGTTTGTCAAGCAGATCAATGAAAAGCTGGAGGCGGCAGGGGCTCCCCTGGCGGCTAACGTAAACGTGACTGACGGTCGGCTGCGTGTCTCCCATAAGGAGATAGATGCGCATGAGATCCGCGAGGTGTCCGGCGGGGCAAAGGAGGCCGTGTTCTTTGAGGAGCATGGGCGGAAGGAAGATGTGGAGCGGTACGTGAAGTTGAGTGATGCCGTGGATGATAAGATAGACTTGCCGAGAAGCGAGTTCAGCACGGCGGTTCTTGGCATCCATTCCGTCTGCATTACAAGGCCTAAATATATAGATAAGGCGATTGACAGATTGAAATCCGCGTTGGGTAAAGTCGCTGAGCTTCGCAGTAATTTTGGAAGCACTCAGAACAGATTGGAGCATGCGCTCAACAATAACAGGAATGCCGAGGAGAATATGCAGTCATCAGAGGCTGCGATCAGAGACACCGATATGGCGAAGCAGATGGTGGCATACGCTAATCAGAATATTCTGGAGCAGGTAGGGCAGGCAATGCTGGCTCAGGCAAACGGGAAAAACGAGATTATTTTGGCGTTGTTGAGATAGTGCATACGGTGCAGATTAAATTTATTTTGGCAGAGGGGATGAAACATATGCAGGCATTGATTTTAGCAGCAGGTATGGGAAAGCGGCTGCAGAAATATACACAAAATCAGACAAAGTGCATGATTCGGATTGCAGGAAAGACTTTGTTGGAACATGCTTGTGACGCTCTCAAGTCAGCTGGAATCCATAAGGTGATTCTCGTAGTGGGGTATCACGGGGAAGAATTGGTGGAGTACGCCCGGCACAATGTGGCGGATATAGAATTTGAGTTTGTTTATAATACGATATATGACACAACCAACAATATTTATTCACTGTATCTGGCAAGGGATTACCTGCGCAGGGATGATACAGTGCTTTTGGAGTCGGATTTGATCTATGAGCCAACGGTGATACAGCAGTTGGTGCAAAATGAGCAGCCGAACCTGGCAGCAGTGGCGAAGTATGAATATTGGATGGACGGGACGGTATGTACGTTGGATGCCAGCGGGAATATTGTGGAGTTTGTGGAGAAGAAGGATTTTGATTACGCTAATGTGGAGCAATATTATAAGACAGTGAATATCTATAAGTTCAGTAAGAAATTTGCTGCAGAAAGGTATATTCCTTTTCTGGAGACTTATATTCATGTATATGGCTCTAATCAGTATTATGAGTCTGTCTTGAGAATTATTGCCCACATCAATAAATTGGATTTGGTTGCGTTTGACATAGGAGACAGCAAGTGGTATGAGATAGATGACACTAAAGATTATAATATCGCGGGCACGATGTTCCAGAGCGAGGAGCAGAAGCTTGGCAGTTATGAATCGCAGTTTGGGGGATATTGGCGTTTTCCCAAGATGTATGATTATTGCTATCTGATCAATCCGTATTTTCCAACAGGGCATTTACAGGAGCAGTTGAAATATATGTTTGAGGCTCTCTTGACGCAGTATCCCTCGGGGATGAGGGTACAGCGGATCAATGCGGCAAGAATTTATGAGATTGATGAAAATTGTCTCTTGGTAGGGAACGGGGCAGCAGAACTGATCAATGTATTAGGGCGGGTTTACAGTGGGACGATCGGCGTTCCCGTGCCTGCATTCAATGAATACCTGCGTTGTTTTGAAAACAGTGAGAAGGTCCCCATTGTGAGTGAACGGGATAATTTGGCTTTGGATAAACAGCAGATTCTCGATGTTTTGGACAAGATAGATATGCTGGTTCTGGTGAATCCGGATAATCCAAGCGGAAGCTTTCTTTCCAAGGAGGATCTATTGGATATTATCACGGAGTGCCAGCGAAGGGAAAAGATGTGTGTGGTGGACGAGTCCTTTGTGGATTTCGCGGATCCGGATGTGCGCTACACATTGCTGAACCAGCGGATATTGGATCAGTATAACAATTTGATTGTGATCAAGAGCATCAGTAAATCTTATGGAATCCCAGGGGTGAGGCTTGGTGTCTTGGCCACAAGTAATATAGAGTTATTGGAGAAGATACGTTCTAACTTGGCGATATGGAATATCAATTCTTTTGCAGAGTATTTTTTGGAAGTTTTTCCTTTGCATGCGCAGGACTATGTCAGGGCTTGTGACCGTCTGGCAGAAGAGAGAGTGCGTTTCGTGGAGTGTTTGGGGAAATTCAAATTCTTAAAGGTGTATCCTTCCCAAGCCAATTATTTGATGTGTAAGGTGGAGAAAATCTCATCAAGACGATTGGCAAATCTATTGCTGGATAGGTACAATATTCTGATCAAGGATTTGTCAACCAAGAGAGGCTTTGATGGAAGGCAGTATATTCGCATTGCGATAAAGAATAAGGAAGAAAATGATTTCCTGCTGAAAGCTCTGGCGGAAATAGAAAAAGAGTGTGGAGATATGAAAAATGAAATATGATTATTTAATAGTAGGCACGGGGTTGTTTGGCTCCGTGTTTGCCCATGAGATGAAGAAGGCAGGGAAACGGTGTCTTTGTATTGACAAGCGTGAAAATATCGGCGGCAATATCTATACGAGGGAGCAGAACGGTATCCAGGTGCACAAGTACGGTGCCCATATTTTCCATACTTCTAATAAGGAAGTTTGGGAATATGTGAATCAGTTTGCCGAGTTCAACAATTATATTAATTCGCCGATTGCGGTTTATGGGGATGAGACCTATAATCTGCCCTTTAATATGAACACATTCAGCCGGATGTGGAATATACGCACACCCAGGGAGGCACAGGAGATCATCGAGAGGCAGCGGGCCGAATGCCAGGTGGAGGAGCCGGGGAACTTGGAGGAGCAGGCGTTGAAGCTGGTTGGGCGTGACGTGTATGAGAAACTGGTGAAGGGGTATACGGAGAAGCAGTGGGGCAGAGACTGCAAAGAGCTTCCGGCGTTTATCATCAAGCGTCTGCCAGTGAGATTTACCTATGACAATAATTATTTTACAGATCGCTATCAGGGGATTCCTGTGGGGGGATACACTGCGATGATAGAGAAGCTCTTGGAAGGAACGCCGGTAAAGCTGGGAATCTCTTATGAGGAGTTTGTGAGACAGACGGGAGCCAAGGTGCCGGGGCGCGGCGCCATGAATTGTTCCGGCGAGTTGGAGAGCACGGACAGGGCGGATTCTTTTGAGAAGGTGCTCTACACGGGAATGATAGATGCCTATTTCCATTATGAGTTGGGGGCGTTGGAATGGCGTTCCCTGCGCTTCGAGGAGGAGACACTGCCCGATTGTGATAACTATCAGGGAAATGCGGTGGTGAATTACACGGAGCGGGAGGTGCCATATACGCGGATTATTGAACATAAGCATTTTGAATTTGGCACCGGCAAGGGCACTGTGATCACCAGGGAGTATCCGGCAGATTGGAAACAGGGGGATGAACCCTATTATCCGATCAATGACGAGAAGAATAACCGGCTGCTTACGGAGTATCAGGAACTGGCGGCGAAAGAGCGGGGAGTTCTCTTCGGCGGCAGGCTGGGTCAATATAAGTATTATGATATGGATAAGGTGATTGAGGCGGCGCTTCAGATGGTGAAGGAAGAATTAAATATCAATGCATAAAAAATCCCTGCGGTTAGGTATTTGTTCAATATCTAACCGCAGGGAAAATTTGTAATGTAACTATTCAGAACCATTAACAATAGCTGTTAAACATCATGCCGCTGTACGAACTGGAATTATAAGGACTCACAAAATTGCGTTGTCCGGGTCTCTTGTATGCCACCATGGTTTTTTCCACATAATCCATGGGGTTTAAGGAAACCTGACGGCTCTTGCGCAGCAGTGAGTTGGAGAAATCCTTCAGATAAGAGAAGGTCTCCGGAATATCCTCCGACTGCATTGCGGCTTGTGTGATCAGGTTCTTGTCGAACTCAAGGGTACCATCCTCCGCCAGATTGACTCCCATGGATTCCATAGGGTTGCGGTACAGGGAAGCGATGCCCTTCATCTCTTTCACCAAGTTGCTGCTCTTGGACTGGGACTCGAGATAGGAGGAGGCAGCCTTCATAAATTCATTGTAACCGCTGATCAAATGGGTGACATTGTCGGTTAGGGAGTCGATATCCGCCTTCAGACCAATCTGAACGCTTTCCCCATCACTATTGACGCCGTTCAACTGTACCTCAAACGCTTTGCCTACCGTGAACCGGTTGGAGGCAGAGGTGCGGGCGTCTCCGTTGATGGTAAAATGTGCATTGGCGGCTTCTCTCGTAGTATAATCCAATCCAAAGTAATCAACAATACCGCTTGTTTTGCTGGTGTGATTATCAGAGACTTTAAATACATAGGATTTACCATTGGAAAGTCCCGTGGTCTCGGAGGTCATCCGCAGTGATGTCTTGCCTTCCGAATCCATCAAATCAGCCTTTATGCCAATGTTCGCGTTGTTGATCAGGCGCACTAATCTTGACTGCACCTCTTTGTTGGTATCGTCCTCATTCACAGTGAACTGGAATTCATAGTTCATATCGTTGATGGCCACGTCAAAGGAATAGGTGTCGGGGGGGAGGGCAAATTGCTCATCCTCCATAAACAGTCCCATATTCTCCTGACGGGAAGCCAGGGATTGTACCTCGATATTGAATTCCATTGTGGTGTTTTCAGGAGCATTATGCCCGACATAGGTAACAGTGGCAACATCCTCGTTGGAGGAATAGGCGCTCCTTTTATCCCACAGACCATCTGAATCCGTGCCGCCCAACTGCGCAATGGTATTGTGAAGCTCACGGGCATTTTCCTTAATGTTCACCGCATAGTTTTGAGTAGCTTTGCTGGTGACCGGAAGATACCAAGGAGCATCTTTATTCATTTTGACAATGGAATTGTACAAACCGCGCAGCTCTGACTTCTTGTGAGTGTCATAGCGTGTCATGCGCTTCGGCGTATAAGTGGTCAGATAATTGTTGTAGACGGCATTTAAAGCAAAACTCATAGCCACGCCTCCTTTCTTCCTTGAATTAGCGTGTAGCGTGTTTTATCTGTTGGGGTAAAAAGTTTGTGAAAATCCATTTTCTGAAACTCCCCCACTCTTATCGTTGTATAGACCTAGTTTACCACATGTTATAGGAAGAAACAAGGATTTTTTTAAAAATTTTCAAAAATTTGGCGGAAAAAGATGTGAAAATAGTTGACGGGACATTTGTCATGTGATATAGTATTCAAGCGAGATGAGATTTAGGTCTTTTTTTTATGCTTAAAAAACATGGAGGTAGACAAATGCGTACAAAGATTACATTGGCATGTACTGAGTGCAAGCAGCGCAACTACAATACAACCAAGGATAAGAAAACCCATCCTGACAGAATGGAGACCAAGAAATATTGTAGATTCTGCAAGACGCATACGATGCACAAAGAGACAAAATAACGTCTCTTCGGAAACAAAGTAATGTTTCTCAGAAACAAAATAAAACAAGTGGAGGCTAAAAATGGGAGATTCCGCAGAAAAGCAGACGGGCCCTGGATTTTTCCAAGGGGTGAAGTCTGAGTTCAAGAAGATTATATGGCCTGACAGACAGTCAACCTTAAAGCAATCTGTGGCAGTGGTTGTGATTTCACTTATCATGGGGATTCTGATTGCAATACTGGATTCCGTGTTCCAGTATGGTGCGAATTTCCTGACATCTTTATAGGAGCGAGGGTGAGTGTATGGCAGAGGCAATGTGGTATGTAGTTCATACCTATTCCGGATACGAAAATAAGGTCAAAGCCAATATTGAGAAGACCATTGAGAACAATCCCCATCTTGCGGAGCAGATTCTGGAGGTCAGAGTGCCTATGCAGGATGTGGTGGAGATGAAGAATGGCGCCAAGAGAACTGTTCCCAAGAAGATGTTCCCTGGGTATGTGCTTCTGAATATGGAGATGAATGACGATACTTGGTATGTTGTGCGCAACACCCGCGGCGTCACGGGGTTTGTGGGGCCGGGAAGCAAGCCGGTTCCTTTGACAGAGGCGGAGATGAAGCCTCTGGGCATTAAGACGGAGAATGTCACAATTGATTTTGTGGAGGGAGACAGCATTGCAGTGGTTGCCGGTGTCTGGAAGGACACGGTTGGTATTGTGCAGAAGTTGGATTTTGGCAAACAGACCGCAACCATCAATGTGGAGCTGTTCGGACGAGAGACTCCCGTGGAGATCAGCTTTGCGGAGGTGCGCAAGCTTTGATTAACATAAGGGCAGTTCGCGAAGCGTACTGACCGTTGTTTGGTATTTCCCGGTTGACGGGTCAAGTTCTGGCAATCGGTAAATATATTGTAACAAGAGGAATGTGTTTGGCAAAATGATTTGCAGACATTCCGCGTGGGAGCGGGAAGTGATTCCTGCGCCAAACTACCACATTATAGGAGGTGCCACAATGGCAAAGAAAGTAGAAGGATATATTAAGTTACAGATTCCTGCCGGCAAAGCTACACCGGCTCCCCCTGTTGGTCCTGCATTGGGTCAGCATGGTGTGAACATTGTTGAATTTACGAAGCAGTTCAACGCAAAGACAGCAGACAAGGGTGATGTGATCATTCCTGTTGTCATCACTGTATATGCAGACAGAAGCTTTAGTTTCGTTACTAAGACTCCTCCTGCAGCAGTATTGTTGAAGAAGGCCTGCAACATCAAGTCTGGTTCAGGTGTTCCCAACAAGACCAAAGTTGCTACCATTTCCAAGGCGAAGGTTCAGGAGATTGCCGAGATGAAGATGCCGGATTTGAACGCGGCAAGCCTTGAGGCTGCTATGAGCATGATCGCCGGAACAGCGAGAAGTATGGGTATTGTTGTAGAGGACTAATGTTGCATAAAAATTGGGAGGCAATTCTTTTGAGATAGCAATCTTAAAATTTGCCGTCGGAACCTAGGAGGTAAAGTAAATGAAACATGGTAAGAAATATAACGAGGCTGCAAAGCTTGTAGATCGTGCGACTCTGTATGAGCCCGAGGAAGCTATTGCACTGGTAAAGAAAACAGCA
The DNA here is from genome assembly GCA_947175035.1 of uncultured Lachnospiraceae bacterium. Taxonomy (GTDB): domain Bacteria; phylum Bacillota; class Clostridia; order Lachnospirales; family Lachnospiraceae; genus Acetatifactor. The sequence continues at coordinate 55,627 of CAMWLG010000004.1, forward strand.
ACCGCTAAGTTTGACGAGACGATCGAAGTACACATCAGAACAGGATGTGACGGACGTCATGCTGAGCAGCAGATCCGTGGTGCGGTGGTACTGCCCAACGGAACAGGTAAGACCGTTAAGGTTTTGGTTTTTGCAAAGGGTGATAAGTTGAACGAGGCTGAGGCTGCGGGCGCTGATTATGTGGGTGGCGAGGAGCTGATCCCCAAGATTCAGAATGATGGATGGCTTGATTTTGACGTAGTGGTAGCTACTCCCGATATGATGGGCGTGGTTGGTCGTCTGGGTAAGGTTTTGGGACCTAAGGGTCTGATGCCCAACCCCAAGGCAGGAACCGTCACCATGGATGTGACCAAAGCCGTGGCTGATATCAAAGCAGGTAAGATCGAGTACAGACTGGACAAGACAAATATCGTGCATGTACCCGTCGGCAAGGCTTCTTTCACCGAGGAGGCCCTGAAAGAGAACTTTAACGCATTGATGGATGCCATTGTCAAGGCAAGACCCAGCGCACTTAAGGGTCAGTACCTGAGAAGCATCACTCTGACCAGCACCATGGGTCCCGGCGTGAAGGTCAATGTGGCGAAGTTTTAGGTAACAGTTCAGCCAAATGTCTTGACAGATATTGTATAACATGTTATTCTTAACACTGTTCCAAGATCCACATTTGTGGATATCGGAATATATGCCGAAGACAGCAGGTCCCAAAACTTGCGGACAAGACTATCATAGCAAATCAATTGATTTGTGATTGGTAGGTTTGATGCAGGGAAGAGGGGTAAGCATAGGACGCCTGCCGAGGAAAGAGTTGATTGCAAAGCAAACTGCGTCTTCCTGTCTTGGGAAGACGCTTTTTTCAAACCTTCGGCTTTGAACGCAAGTTCAGAAAATCTAAAAGGAGGTAAAAAAATGGCAAAGGTTGAATTAAAGCAGCCTATCGTAGAAGAGATTTCTGCTAATATCAAGGATGCCCAGTCAGTGGTTTTGGTTGATTACCGTGGACTTACTGTTGAGCAGGACACACAGCTTCGTAAGAGTCTGCGTGAGGCGGGAGTCACCTACAAGGTGTACAAGAACACTTACATGACCCGTGCTTTTAAGGGCACTGATTTTGAAGCTTTGGCTCCTTATCTGGAAGGCCCCAGTGCAGTAGCTATCTCCACTGAGGATGCAACGGCTCCTGCAAGAGTGCTTTCCGAGTTCGCCAAGAAGGCGGATAAGCTGGAGATCAAGGGTGGAGTAGTAGAAGGCACCGTTTACGATGCAAAGGGAATGGCTAGAATCGCAAGCATCCCTTCCAGAGAGGTGCTTATCTCCAAGTTGCTTGGCAGCTTGCAGAGTCCGATCACCAATTTTGCCCGTGTGATGAATCAGTTGGCGGAGAAAGGTGGCGCATCCGCATGTGCTGCACCCGCGGCAGAAGCTCCCGCAGAGGAGGCACCTGCAGCAGAGGCTCCCGCTGAGGAAGCTCCCGCAGCAGAGACCACCGCTGAGTAATAGGCGGCGGATGTGTGTTGTCCGGGCCGGATGACATGCACTAAGTAATTGGAATCTTAATTAACAGAAAATTTTGAAAATGGAGGAAAAAGAAATGGCTAAGTTAACAGCACAGGAATTGATTGATGCTATCAAAGAGTTGTCTGTATTAGAGTTGAATGATTTGGTAAAGGCTTGCGAGGAGGAGTTCGGCGTATCTGCAGCAGCAGGCGTTGTAGTTCAGGCGGCAGGCGCAGCAGATGGCGGTGCAGCAGAGGAGAAGACCGAGTTTGATGTAGAGCTGACCGAGGTTGGCGCTGAGAAGGTTAAGGTAATCAAGGTTGTTCGTGAGATTACTGGTCTTGGCTTGAAGGAAGCTAAGGACGCTGTTGAGGGTGCTCCCAAGGTAATCAAAGAGGGCGCTTCCAAGGATGAGGCTGAGGAGATCAAGAAGAAACTTGAGGAAGTTGGCGCTAAGGCTACCCTTAAGTAAGGTGATTTTCAAAGCGGCACAAGAGAACAGAGATCAAATGTTAAAACGGCTCCCGTATATTGACGGGGGCTGTTTTTAGGTACACTCCGATGCATAGTGGAAAAGTTTGTAACAGTTCAGCCCTCACATTCATAAAAGCGTCTGCTTCGCATCCGTCGCCGCTTTGCGGCTCACCTTTTATTTCATATGAGGGCGCTCCGCTCATGAAATAATTTATAATCAGTGCTTTGTGTGCAAGCACCCACGCACAGCTTACAAATTATTTCATGGCTGAACTGTTACAAAAATTTTGAAAATTCATAAAATATTTCTTGACCGCTTTTCCAATTTGTGCTAATATGGATGATGCACTATTGTGTATAGTGCGCTTATTTTGCGTATATGTAAATCAAGAAAAACGGGGTGAAATGTCAATGGAAAAGAACAGAATACGTCCCATGGCCGGCAGTAAGGTTATGCGTATGAGTTACTCAAGACAGAAAGAGGTTCTGGAGATGCCCAATCTGATTGAGGTTCAGAAGGACTCTTATCAGTGGTTTTTGGATGAAGGCTTAAAAGAAGTCTTCGACGATATCTCCCCAATCGCTGATTACAGCGGTTCCTTGAGCCTTGAGTTTGTGGACTTTGAGCTGTGCAGGGATGATGTGAAGTATTCTATTGAGGAGTGCAAGGAGAGAGATGCTACTTACGCGGCTCCCTTGAAGGTAAAGGTGCGCCTTTACAACAAGGAGAAGGAGGAGATCAGCGAGCATGAGATTTTCATGGGTGATCTGCCGTTGATGACGGAGACGGGAACTTTTGTGATCAATGGCGCGGAGCGTGTCATCGTAAGCCAGCTGGTGCGTTCTCCTGGAATCTATTATGGCGTAGGCCATGATAAGATTGGTAAGAAACTGTTCTCCTGTACGGTGATTCCCAACCGTGGCGCATGGTTGGAGTATGAGACGGATTCCAATGATGTTTTTTATGTGCGTGTGGATAGAACCCGTAAAGTGCCTATCACCGTATTGATCCGTGCGCTGGGCATTGGTACCAACGACGAGATTCGTGAGGTGTTTGGAGACGAGCCCAAGATTGAGGCAAGCTTTGGCAAGGACACTGCTGAGAATTATCAGGAGGGTCTGCTTGAGCTGTATAAAAAGATTCGTCCCGGCGAGCCTTTGAGTGTTGAGAGCGCGGAGAGCCTGATCAACGCTATGTTTTTTGACCCCAGAAGATATGATTTGGCCAAGGTTGGCAGATATAAATTTAATAAGAAGCTGGCATTTAGGAATAGAATCCGGCATCAGATCCTGGCGGCTGACGTCATCGATCCCTCCACGGGAGAGGTATTGGCAAGCGCGGGGGACAAGGTGACGGTAGAGCTTGCGGATGCTATTCAGGATGCCGCCGTGCCCTTTGTCTACATTCAGACGGAGGAGAAGAATGTCAAGGTTCTCTCCAATATGATGGTGGATATCACTAATTTCATTGATTGTAATCCCAGAGACTTCGGTATTCGCGAGCGCGTTTATTATCCTGTTTTGGCGCAGATTTTGGAGGAGTTCTCTGAGGATCCCGAGAAGCTTGGCGAGGCAATCAAGAAGAATGTACATGAGTTGGTGCCCAAGCATATCACCAAGGAAGATATCATTGCTTCCATCAATTATAATATGCATTTGGAGTATGGTCTGGGAAATGATGATGATATTGACCATCTGGGCAACAGACGTATCCGCGCGGTGGGTGAGCTTTTGCAGAATCAGTACCGCATCGGTCTGTCCAGAATGGAACGTGTGGTTCGCGAGCGTATGACCACCCATGATGCGGAGGATATCTCTCCCCAGAGCCTGATCAATATTAAACCTGTCACAGCGGCAGTGAAGGAATTCTTTGGTTCTTCCCAGTTGTCACAGTTTATGGATCAGAACAATCCGCTGGGCGAGTTGACCCATAAGAGACGTCTGTCAGCGTTGGGCCCTGGTGGTCTCTCCAGAGACCGTGCAGGATTCGAGGTGCGTGACGTGCATTATTCCCACTATGGAAGAATGTGCCCCATTGAGACGCCTGAAGGACCCAACATTGGTTTGATCAACTCTCTTGCCAGCTATGCAAGGATCAATGAATATGGATTTGTGGAGGCCCCTTATCGCAAGATTGACAAGTCCGATACCGCCAATCCCCGTGTAACGGAGGAGGTGGTATATATGACCGCCGACGAGGAGGATAATTTCCACGTGGCTCAGGCAAATGAAGCGTTGGACGAGAACGGACATTTTGTCCGCAACATGGTTTCCGGCCGTTACCGCGAGGAGACGCAGGCTTATCCAAAGGCCATGTTTGACTACATGGACGTGTCTCCTAAGATGGTGTTCTCCGTAGCTACCGCATTGATTCCTTTCTTGGAGAATGATGACGCAAACCGTGCGTTGATGGGTTCTAACATGCAGCGTCAGGCAGTGCCGCTTTTGACCACGGAGGCTCCTGTGGTGGGTACCGGTATGGAGGTTAAGACTGCCGTGGACTCCGGTGTCTGCGTGGTGGCTAAGAAGGCGGGCACGGTTACTTATGTGTCTTCCAGTATGATACGTATCGCCTATGATGACGGTGAGAAGGCGGAGTTCCATTTGACGAAATTCTCCCGTTCTAACCAGTCAAACTGCTACAATCAGAAGCCCATTGTGTTCAAGGGCGATCATGTGGCAGAGGGACAGGTGATTGCGGATGGACCTTCTACCTCCATGGGTGAGCTGGCATTGGGTAAGAACCCGTTGATCGGTTTCATGACATGGGAAGGCTATAACTACGAGGATGCCGTGCTTTTGAGTGAGAGATTGGTGCAGGAGGATGTGTATACCTCCGTGCATATTGAGGAATACGAGGCGGAGGCCCGCGATACCAAGCTGGGGCCTGAGGAGATCACACGTGATGTGCCCGGTGTGGGTGATGACGCTTTGAAGGATTTGGATGACAGAGGCATCATCCGTATCGGAGCGGAAGTTCGTGCCGGAGATATTCTGGTGGGCAAGGTGACTCCCAAGGGAGAGACCGAGCTGACCGCTGAGGAGAGACTGCTCCGCGCCATTTTTGGCGAAAAGGCGAGAGAGGTGCGCGATACCTCTTTGAAGGTTCCTCATGGAGAATATGGAATTGTTGTGGATGCCAAGGTATTTACCAGGGAGAATAGTGACGAGTTGTCTCCGGGGGTAAATCAGGCAGTTCGTATTTATATTGCACAGAAGAGAAAGATTTCCGTGGGTGACAAGATGGCTGGCCGTCACGGTAACAAGGGTGTGGTTTCGCGTGTGCTTCCCGTGGAGGATATGCCTTACCTGCCCAATGGACGTCCTCTGGATATCGTGCTGAATCCTTTGGGTGTGCCTTCCCGTATGAACATTGGACAGGTATTGGAGATTCATTTGTCTCTGGCTGCCAAAGCTCTGGGATTCAATGTGGCTACCCCCGTGTTCGACGGTGCAAATGAGCATGATATCATGGACACGCTGGATTTGGCGAATGATTTTGTAAACCTTCCTTTTGACGAGGCAGAGGCAAAGGAATGGAAGGCGGAAGGGACTACCCTCACCGCGGATGGCAAGGAGTGGAACGGGGAGACTTTTGAGAGCAAGCATAAAGCAGAATTGCTTCCCGAGGTGCTGCAATATCTTTCCGAGAATAGAGAACACAGAGGACTTTGGAAGGGGGTTCCCATCTCCCGCGATGGTAAGGTGCGTCTGCGTGACGGCAGAACCGGAGAATATTTCGACGGGCCTGTTACCATTGGCCACATGCATTATTTGAAGCTGCACCATCTGGTGGATGACAAGATTCACGCGCGTTCCACTGGACCGTATTCGCTGGTAACACAGCAGCCCTTAGGTGGTAAGGCGCAGTTTGGCGGACAGCGTTTTGGTGAGATGGAAGTTTGGGCTTTGGAGGCATACGGGGCGTCCTACACATTGCAGGAAATCCTGACTGTGAAATCCGATGATGTGGTGGGTCGTGTAAAGACTTACGAGGCAATCATCAAGGGTGATAATATCCCTGAGCCTGGAATCCCCGAGTCCTTTAAGGTGCTGCTTAAGGAACTGCAGGCACTGGGTCTGGATGTGCGTGTCTTGCGTGAGGATCAGACAGAGGTTGAGATCATGGAGACCATTGATTATGGTGATACGGATTACCGTTATGAGATGGAGGGTGATCGCAAGTATGATGACTATGATAACAATTCCTTGGGCGAGTTGGGTTATCAGGCACAGGAATTCGATTCGGAGAGCGGTGAATTGATAAGCTCCGAGGACGAGGCTGACTATGCGGATGATGATTATTTAGATGATGACTTTGACGGCGACGATGAATTGTAAAATAGAAAGGGAGTGCCAACATGCCAGAAACAAGAACGGAAAATTACCAGCCCATGACATTTGATGCTATTGAGATCGGATTAGCGTCACCCGACAAGATTCGTGAGTGGTCCCACGGCGAGGTGTTAAAGCCGGAGACGATCAACTACAGAACCTTGAAGCCCGAGAGAGACGGCTTGTTCTGTGAGAAGATTTTCGGCCCCAGCAAGGATTGGGAGTGTCATTGTGGTAAATATAAGAAAATTAGATATAAGGGCGTGGTCTGTGACAGATGCGGCGTGGAAGTGACCAAGGCCAGCGTCCGCAGAGAGCGCATGGGACATATCGAGCTTGCAGCTCCGGTGTCTCATATCTGGTACTTTAAGGGAATCCCCAGCCGTATGGGATTGATTCTGGATTTGTCGCCCAGGGTGCTGGAGAAGGTGTTGTATTTTGCATCCTATATTGTGTTGGATGCGGGAGAGTCTAATCTGGAATATAAGCAGGTGCTCTCCGAGAAGGAATATCAGGATGCCAGGGAAACATGGGGCAATAAGTTCCGTGTGGGAATGGGTGCGGAGGCAATCAAGGAATTGCTGCAGGCAGTTGACTTGGAAGCCGAGGCTGTAGAGTTGAAAGCAGGGCTTAAGGAATCCTCCGGTCAGAAGCGTGCCCGCATCATCAAGAGACTTGAAGTGGTGGAGGCTTTCCGCGGTTCAGGCAATCTTCCCGAGTGGATGATTATGGACGTGGTGCCCGTGATCCCGCCTGATTTGCGGCCTATGGTTCAGTTGGATGGCGGTCGTTTTGCCACCTCCGATTTGAACGATCTGTATAGAAGAATCATCAATAGAAACAATCGTTTGAAGAGATTGTTGGAGCTGGGGGCGCCTGATATTATCGTGCGCAACGAGAAGCGTATGCTGCAGGAAGCTGTTGATGCGCTGATCGACAATGGCAGGCGCGGACGTCCGGTTACCGGACCTGGCAACAGAGCGCTCAAATCCCTGTCTGATATGTTGAAGGGTAAATCCGGACGTTTCCGTCAGAATCTGTTGGGTAAGCGTGTGGACTACTCGGGACGTTCCGTTATCGTGGTTGGACCTGAGTTGAAGATCTATCAGTGTGGTCTGCCTAAGGAGATGGCGATTGAGTTGTTTAAGCCCTTCGTGATGAAAGAATTGGTTGCAAAGGGAATCAGTCAGAATATAAAGAATGCAAAGAAGTTGGTGGAGAGATTGGATACCAGCGTATGGGATGTGCTGGAGGAGGTCATCAAGGAGCATCCCGTGATGCTGAACCGCGCACCGACATTACACAGACTGGGCATTCAGGCATTTGAGCCCATCTTGGTAGAGGGTAAGGCAATCAAGCTGCATCCTTTGGTTTGTACCGCGTTTAATGCGGATTTCGACGGAGACCAGATGGCGGTGCATCTTCCCCTGTCTGTTGAGGCTCAGGCGGAGTGTAGATTCCTCCTGCTGTCCCCCAACAATCTTTTGAAGCCTTCCGATGGAGGCCCCGTGGCGGTTCCTTCCCAGGATATGGTGTTGGGTATCTATTATCTGACCCAGGAGAGAGAGGGTGCGAAGGGCGAAGGGAAGTTCTTCAAGAGTGTCAACGAGGCAATCCTGGCATATGAGAACCAGGTCATCACACTGCATTCCAAAATCCTTGTGCGCGTGACTAAGACGGATGCCGAGGGCAATGTAGTTACGGGCAATGTAGAGTCCACTTTGGGAAGATTTCTTTTCAATGAGATTCTTCCTCAGGATTTGGGATTTGTGGAGAGAAACACACCGGAGGATCTGTTGAAGCTGGAGGTTGACTTCCATGTGGGCAAGAAGGGACTGAAGCAGATTCTTGAGAAGGTTATCAACACCCATGGTGCATCCAGAACCGCCGAAGTGTTGGATGATGTGAAGACGATCGGTTATAAATATTCCACGAGAGCTGCTATGACAGTATCCATTTCCGATATGACAGTGCCTGCCAAGAAGCCGGAGATGCTGGCGGCTGCCCAGGCGACAGTTGACAAGATTTCCGCGAATTTCCGACGCGGTCTGATCACCGAGGAGGAGAGATACCGGGCTGTGGTGGAGACTTGGAACGAGACGGATAAAGAGCTGACAGAGGTATTGTTGGCAGGATTGGATAAATATAATAATATCTTCATGATGGCGGACTCCGGAGCCCGTGGTTCCAACCAGCAGATCAAGCAGCTGGCGGGTATGCGTGGTTTGATGGCTGATACAATGGGAAGAACCATTGAGCTGCCGATCAAATCCAACTTCCGTGAGGGCTTGGACGTGTTGGAGTATTTCATGTCAGCCCATGGTGCGCGTAAAGGTTTGTCTGATACCGCGCTTCGTACTGCCGACTCCGGTTATCTGACCCGTCGAATGGTTGACGTGTCTCAGGAGCTTTCGATTCGTGAGGTGGATTGCAGCGAGGGCAGGGATGATATCCCCGGTATGGTCGTGAAGGCGTTCATGGACGGCAAGGAGACCATCGAGGGATTGAAAGACCGTATCACCGGGCGTTACACTTGTGAGGAGATCAAGGACAATCAGGGTAATATTATTGTAAAGAGAAACCATATGATCACGCCCAGCCGTGCGGCAAAGATACTGACTGTGGGCGTGGACGAGGCAGGGGAGCCCATCAAGGAAGTGAAAATCCGTACCATATTGACCTGCCGCTCCCATGTGGGTATCTGTGCGAAATGTTATGGCGCGAATATGGCTACAGGCGAGGCTGTGCAAGTGGGTGAGGCCGTGGGTATTATTGCGGCGCAGTCCATCGGTGAGCCCGGTACTCAGCTTACTATGAGAACCTTCCATGCCGGTGGTGTGGCAGGTGACGATATCACACAGGGTCTTCCCCGTGTGGAGGAGCTTTTCGAGGCCCGTAAGCCCAAGGGACTTGCGATTATCGCGGAGTTCGGCGGCAAGGCTGAGATCAAGGATACCAAGAAAAAGCGCGAGGTGGTCATCACCAACGATGAGACAGGCGAGTCCAAGGCATATTTGATTCCTTATGGCTCACGTATCAAGATTGTGGATGGACAGATGCTGGAGGCCGGCGACGAGCTGACAGAAGGTTCCGTGAATCCCCATGATCTGTTGAAAATCAAGGGAATTCGTGCGGTACAGGACTACATGCTCCGGGAGGTACAGCGTGTGTACCGCTTGCAGGGTGTGGATATCTCCGATAAACACATCGAAGTCTTGGTTCGCCAGATGCTGAAGAAGGTTCGTATTGAGAATAACGGCGATACGGATTTCCTGCCTGGCACATTGGTGGATGTGTTGGATTATGAGGAAATGAATGAGAGATTGATTGCTGAGGGCAAGGAACCTGCTGAGGGCAAGAGAATCATCCTTGGTATTACCAAGGCTGCCCTTGCAACGGACTCCTTCCTGTCCGCAGCGTCCTTCCAGGAGACCACCAAGGTATTGACCGAGGCGGCGATTAAGGGTAAGGTAGATAACCTGATTGGCTTGAAGGAGAACGTTATCATCGGTAAACTGATTCCTGTGGGAACGGGTATGAAGAGATACCGCAACACCAAGCTGAGCACGGATAATCTCCTGACGATTGATTATGACGAGGAAACCGTGGATGAGGATGCGGAGATCAGCTTCGACGAGGGTCTGGATGAGGAAGTGCAGGCACCTGAGATGGAAGAGCTTGTGACTGCAGACAGTAACGAATAGTTTTTGTTAAATCAAAAAGCTGTGGCGTAGCAATATGCCACAGCTTTCAATGGTGTGCAGGGTTGCACAGATGGGAGTGAAAATGAAGGTTTTAGTGACAGGGGTTAAGGGACAGCTTGGTTTTGACGTGGTAAACGAGCTTAAGGGCAGAGGACACGAGGCGATAGGCGTGGATATTCAGGAGATGGATATCACGGATGCAGGCAGTGTGGACAAAGTGATCAAAGCGGCTGCGCCGGATGCAGTCATTCATTGCGCAGCTTACACGGCGGTGGATGCGGCGGAAGACAATGAGGAGCTGTGCCGCAGGGTGAACGCGGAGGGCACGCAGAATATTGCGAATGTCTGTAGAGATCTGGGTATCAAGATGATTTATATCAGCACGGACTATGTGTTTGGAGGACAGGGGGAGCGCCCATGGGAGCCTGATGACGAGAGGGATCCTCAGAGCGTGTACGGTCAGACCAAATACGAGGGAGAGCTGGCGGTCCAGAATACTTTGGACAAGTATTTTATTGTGCGCATTGCGTGGGTGTTTGGCATTAATGGTAAGAACTTTGTCAAGACGATGCTGAAGCTGGCAGAGACCCACGATACACTCACGGTTGTGAATGACCAGTTTGGTTCCCCCACCTATACCTTTGATCTGGCAAAGCTTCTTGTGGATATGGTGGAGACGGAAAAGTATGGCGTCTACCATGCTACCAACGAGGGGATCTGTTCATGGTATGAATTCGCCTGCGCTATTTTTGAAAAGGCAGGGCTTGGAGACAAGATGACAGTGAAGCCTGTGACCACGGCGGAGTATGGCGCCAAGGCAACGCGTCCTTTCAACAGCCGTATGAGCAAGGAGAAGCTGATCGAGAACGGATTCCATAAGCTTCCCACATGGCAGGATGCTTTGGGGAGATACCTGGAGGCGTTAAACGGGCGGACGGAGTGAATGTTACAGTTCAGCCCTCACATTCATAAAAGGTATCAAATAGTGAAAAAATATGTTGACAACACGCTTGCGAACAAGTATACTGTTTTAGTGTGCCCGTAATGGGTGCGCTATGCCTGCAGGCGTGTTGTTTTGCCTGTATGCATAATTTACCAAGAATAATTTATAATAAGAAAGAGGTGAGACAGAATGCCAACATTTAACCAGTTAGTAAGAAAGGGACGTCAGACATCTGTTAAGAAGTCTACCGCACCTGCGCTGCAGAAGGGATACAACTCTCTTCACAAGAAAGCGACAGACGTATCCGCTCCTCAGAAGCGTGGCGTATGTACCGCTGTGAAGACTGCAACCCCTAAGAAGCCTAACTCCGCACTGAGAAAGATCGCCAGAGTACGTCTTTCCAACGGTATCGAGGTAACCAGCTATATCCCTGGTGAAGGTCATAACCTTCAGGAGCATAGCGTGGTTTTGATCCGTGGCGGCAGAGTAAAGGATCTTCCCGGTACCAGATATCATATCATTCGTGGTACTTTGGATACAGCGGGTGTAGCAAACAGAAAGCAGGCTCGTTCCAAGTACGGCGCAAAGAGACCTAAAGATGCTAAGAAATAAGGTCTCGTCGTATGTAAGTTGACGCATGGCGCCAACTTTGTACTACACTAAAACGGAACTAAGAGAAGTGTTGGAATTCTGTACCAAAAGTTTACCTACGGTAAAAAATTTTACCTGCGGCAAACTTCATCAGATACACAGCGCGAACACTTGGGGAAACACATGTGAGTACCGATGAATTATTGTATAGCATAAGAGCGGCTTGCGAAGCATGACGCTCGGTGTTTAATAAGGAGGGAAGAACCGTGCCACGTAAAGGACATATTCAAAAAAGAGATGTATTGGCAGATCCTTTATACAACAACAAAGTAGTGACCAAGCTTATCAACAACATTATGATGGATGGTAAGCGCGGGGTTGCACAGAAGATTGTATATGGCGCATTTGCCAAAGTTGAGGAGAAGTCCGGCAAGCCGGCTCTCGATGTATTTGAGGAGGCCATGAACAATATCATGCCTGTTCTGGAGGTAAAGGCAAGACGTATCGGTGGTGCCACCTATCAGGTGCCTATCGAAGTACGCGCCGACAGACGTCAGGCTTTGGGCCTTCGCTGGCTGACCATGTTCTCTCGCAAGAGAAGTGAGAAGACCATGGAGGACAGACTTGCTAATGAGATTCTTGATGCAGCCAACAATACCGGTGCTGCAGTTAAGAGAAAAGAAGACATGCATAAGATGGCAGAGGCAAACAAGGCTTTTGCACATTATCGCTTCTAGGAAGGAGGGAGAATCTTGGCTGGAAGAGAATATCCCTTAGAGAGAACCAGAAATATTGGAATTATGGCTCATATTGATGCCGGTAAGACGACTACCACAGAGCGTATTCTTTACTATACCGGTGTGAACTATAAGATTGGTGATACCCATGAGGGTACTGCTACCATGGACTGGATGGCTCAGGAGCAGGAGAGAGGTATTACCATCACATCCGCAGCTACCACTTGCCACTGGACTTTGGAAAAAGAGACCAAGCCCATGGAAGGTGCTTTGGAGCATCGTATCAATATTATTGATACCCCGGGACACGTGGACTTTACCGTGGAGGTAGAGCGTTCCCTGCGCGTGCTGGATGGCGCTGTCGGCGTTTTCTGTGCAAAGGGCGGCGTGGAACCACAGTCAGAGAATGTATGGCGTCAGGCTGACACCTACAATGTACCCCGTATGGCATTCATCAACAAAATGGATATCCTGGGTGCTAATTTCTATGGCGCTGTGGAACAGATCCGGACCAGGCTTGGCAAGAACGCTATTGTTCTCCAGCTGCCGATCGGCAAGGAGGACAGCTTCAAGGGAATTATAGACCTGTTTGAGATGAAGGCGTACATCTACAATGATGAGAAGGGCGACGACATCACAGTGACAGATGACCTTGGAGATATGAAGGACGAGGCTGAGCTGTATCATTCCGAGCTGGTTGAAAAAATTTGTGAATTAGATGACGATCTGACCATGATGTATCTGGAGGGCGAGGAGCCTTCCGTAGAGCAGTTGAAAGCGGCCCTGCGCAAGGGCACATGCGAGTGTACTGCAGTACCCGTGTGCTGTGGCACCGCTTACAGGAACAAGGGTGTTCAAAAGCTTTTGGACGCGATTGTAGAGTACATGCCCTCTCCCCTTGACATTCCTGCTATTAAAGGTACAGATATGGATGGTAACGAGGTGGAGAGACATTCTTCTGATGATGAGCCGTTCTCTGCACTGGCGTTTAAGATCATGACTGACCCCTTTGTGGGTAAACTTGCATACTTCCGCGTTTATTCCGGTACGATCAATTCCGGTTCTTATGTTTTGAACGCGACAAAGGGCAAGAAAGAGCGTGTGGGCCGTCTGCTTCAGATGCATGCAAACAAGCGTGCTGAGTTGGACAAGGTTTATTCCGGTGATATCGCGGCAGCAGTTGGTTTCAAACTCACCACTACCGGTGATACCATCTGTGATGAGCAGCATCCGGTAATCCTGGAGTCCATGGAGTTCCCTGAGCCCGTTATCGAGCTGGCTATTGAGCCTAAGACCAAGGCAGGTCAGGGCAAGATGGGCGAGGCACTTGCAAAGCTGGCAGAGGAAGATCCTACCTTCCGTGCACACACCAATCAGGAGACTGGACAGACGATTATCGCTGGTATGGGCGAGCTGCACTTGGAGATCATCGTAGACCGTCTGCTTCGTGAGTTTAAGGTGGAGGCTAACGTGGGTGCACCTCAGGTTGCATACAAAGAGGCGTTTACCAAGGCTGTGGAAGTTGATTCCAAGTACGCAAAACAGTCCGGTGGTCGTGGACAGTATGGACATTGTAAAGTGAAGTTTGAGCCCCTGGAGGCAAACTGTGAGAAATTCGAGTTTGATCCCAAGGCGAATATTTTGATCAATGATCCGCCTACACTGTTGTTCGAGTCTACAGTAGTCGGCGGTGCAATTCCCAAGGAGTATATCCCTGCAGTCGGTGAAGGTATTCAAGAGGCTGCTCAGGCGGGTATCCTGGGAGGATTCCCTGTATTGGGCGTTCATGCGAATGTATATGACGGCTCCTATCATGAGGTTGACTCCTCTGAGATGGCGTTCCACATTGCAGGTTCCATGGCGTTCAAGGAGGCAATGCAGAAGGCAGCACCTGTGCTTCTGGAGCCTATTATGAAGGTTGAGGTTACCATGCCCGAGGAATATATGGGTGATGTAATCGGTGATTTGAACTCTCGCCGCGGACGCGTTGAGGGTATGGATGATTTGGGCGGCGGTAAGATCGTGCGTGCATTCGTTCCCCTTGCTGAGATGTTCGGTTACTCCACCGACCTTCGTTCCAAGACTCAGGGACGTGGTAACTACTCCATGTTCTTCGAGAAATACGAGCCGGTTCCTAAAAATGTTCAGGAAAAGGTATTGTCCGAGAAGTCAAAATAAGGTTTTATGCAAAATAATTACCTTATTTTAACAAAAACTGCTTGTCAAACTTCTGATTATTTAATATAATCAGAGATAGTGAGAAAAATTAACTGTATCTATTATTTTAAGGAGGATTTTTATAATGGCAAAAGCTAAATTTGACAGAACTAAGCCCCATTGTAACATTGGTACTATCGGTCACGTTGACCATGGCAAAACTACTCTGACTGCAGCAATCACCAAGGTTTTGGCTGAGAGAGTAGCTGGTAACGAGAAAGTGGATTTTGAGAATATCGATAAGGCTCCCGAGGAGAGAGAGCGTGGTATTACCATTTCTACCGCACACGTTGAGTACCAGACTGAGAAGAGACACTACGCACACGTTGACTGCCCGGGACATGCTGACTACGTTAAGAACATGATCACTGGTGCAGCACAGATGGATGGCGCTATCCTTGTTGTAGCAGCTACCGATGGCGTTATGGCACAGACCAAGGAGCATATCCTTCTGTCCCGTCAGGTAGGCGTGCCCTACATCGTTGTATTTATGAACAAGTGTGATATGGTTGACGATCCTGAGCTGCTTGAGCTGGTTGAGATGGAGATCACCGAGCAGTTGGAGGAGTACGACTTCACCGATTGCCCTATCATCAAGGGTTCCGCTTTGAAGGCTCTTGAAGATCCTACCGGCGAGTGGGGCGACAAGATCATGGAGTTGATGGAGACTGTAGACACCTACATTCCTGATCCTCAGCGTGATACTGATAAGCCTTTCCTGATGCCTGTCGAGGACGTATTCACCATTACCGGTCGTGGTACTGTTGCTACCGGTCGTGTGGAGCGTGGTACTCTGCATCTGAATGAGGAAGTTGAGATTGTTGGTATCAAGGAAGAGACCAAGAAGACTGTTGTAACCGGTATCGAGATGTTCCGTAAGATGCTGGATGAGGCACAGGCTGGTGATAACATCGGCGCACTGCTTCGTGGCGTTCAGAGAACCGAGATCGAGCGTGGTCAGGTTCTTGCAAAGCCTGGCACTGTTACCTGCCACAAGAAGTTTACCGCACAGGTTTACGTTCTGACCAAGGACGAGGGTGGTCGTCATACACCTTTCTTCAACAACTATCGTCCTCAGTTCTACTTCAGAACTACCGACGTTACTGGCGTATGTAACTTGCCTGCAGGTACCGAGATGTGCATGCCTGGTGATAACGTAGAGATGACGATCGAGTTGATCCATCCCATCGCTATGGAGCAGGGCTTGACATTCGCTATCCGTGAGGGTGGTAGAACAGTTGGTTCAGGTCGTGTGGCTACTATCATCGAGTAATCAATAGAATTACAGTACAATCAAGGCTTTCGGGGATTTCTCCGGAAGCCTTTTTACATGAGAGGCTGTTTATAGCTTCCAGCTATGGAGGTATTATTGTGAAAATAAATAAGTGTGTGAAAGAATCTTTTG
The DNA here is from genome assembly GCA_947175035.1 of uncultured Lachnospiraceae bacterium. Lineage (GTDB taxonomy): Bacteria > Bacillota > Clostridia > Lachnospirales > Lachnospiraceae > Acetatifactor. The sequence goes on from CAMWLG010000004.1 coordinate 71,527, forward strand.
TAGTAATTGGTAAGGAAGGTTCCACATCAGATGGTGAGACTTTTGTACAAGAGTTGTGGGATAACGCAAATTCCCATTTTGAAGAAGTAAAGCATTTGGCAAAGAAAGATGAAAATGGAAATATAGTTGGAATATGGGGAGCAATGTCTGATTTTTCCCGTTCTTTTAAGCCGTGGGAGGATTTTAACAAGGGACTTTATCTTGCAGGAGTGGAATGTGTTGATGATGCAGAAGCTCCTAGTGGTTGGACAAAGTGGATTATTCCTGGTTATGAATATATTTATGTAGAATGCGAAAATGATGATACATTTCCAAAGACAATACAGTATATGAAGGATAACAACATTCCGTTAGTTGGTGCAGTTCACGATTTTACTTGCCCGCAGACAGGGAAGAATTATATGTTTTTTCCGATTAGAAAGTTATAGAGGATTTTCTGTTTATTGCTAAGTGGTAGTAAGGAAAAATAGGTGTTCTTGATAATTACTCAAACATGATGCTAGCACCATGTAGATAAAGTGGTTAAGGAGAAAATCAGCGTGGTGCCAAGAAATCATATAAATAAAAATATGTTACATAAAAACAACGATTTTATGCCTTTTTTCGTAATAGAAAGCATAGAAAATACCACAAAAATGCTATTCAAATGCCGTGAGGGTGGTAGAGCAGTTGGATTTGGAAAGGTTGTTACTATCCGTAATCTTTGATTTTATCAGTAAATGACTATATCCCGCCGAGAAATTGGCGGGATATTTTCTTGCTGTGGAAAAGGGGAAATATCATTTTATTAAGTGTTTGTTTTTGTGATATTTAAATACAAATTATACTGTCTTTTAGGATAATTTATGTTATTATATTATAGAAAATAAGCAAGTAAATAATGACAAAATAGTGTTGAGTTTGTCTTAAGTATATTTGGAGGTAGTATTATGACTGAAGCGGAACAAAGAACGGCGGCTACAAAGTTCTATAATGATTGGCGCGGTATCGGAGATGAAAAAAGCGACAGCCAGCGTTTTTGGATTGAATTTTTTACTAATATACTTGGAATTGAGAATGTAACACAGAAAATTATCTTTGAAAAACGTGTTTATGTAGATGGACAGACAAAATTTATTGATGTATATATACCGGAAACAAGAGTGCTGATCGAGCAGAAAAGTATCGATAAGGATCTGAATAAAAAAGCACTGCAGTCGGACGGTTCTATGAGGACACCATTTGAACAAGGGCGTAACTATGCACAGTGGATGATACCGAATGAAACTCCTTTATGGATAGTTATTTGTAATTTCAAAACATTTGAAATACATGATATGAATAAGCCAAATGAACCGGCTGTTGTTATTGCGCTTGAAGAAGTGCGTAACAAGCTGCCATTGTTTGATTTTATGTTTAAGAAAGAAGTCAAGGAACTTTCCCATGAAATGGAAATATCTGTTAAGGCAGGGGAAATTGTAGGGATACTATATGACAAGTTGATAGAGAAATATAAAAATCCAGATGAGCAGTCATTTAAGAGCTTGAATGCGTTATGTGTGCGCCTTGTGTTCTGTTTGTACGCCGAGGATGCTGGCATTTTTGGCTCACATATGATGTTCCATGATTATTTGAAAGATATTCCAGTTAATGGTTTCAGAAAAGCGCTTGTGGAGCTGTTTAAGATACTCGATACAAAAATTGAGGACAGGGATAAATATTTAGCTGAAGATAATCCGAAACTTGCTGCGTTTCCATATGTCAATGGTGGATTGTTTGCTGATGAAACTATAGAGATACCACCATTTACGGGGGAAATTAAGAATCTACTTTTGAATCAGGCAAGTGCAGATTTTGACTGGTCAGATATTAGTCCGACTATCTTTGGGGCAGTGTTTGAAAGTACCTTAAATCCGGAAACACGAAGAAGTGGAGGTATGCACTATACTTCTATAGAGAACATTCATAAGGTTATAGATCCGTTGTTTATGGACGAACTTAGAGCAGAGTTTGATGAGATTAAGAAGATTACGGTTGAACGCACCAAAAAAGCAAAGTTAAATACTTTTCAGGCAAAAATTGCTGGACTGAAATTTCTTGATCCGGCGTGTGGCTCTGGAAATTTCTTGACGGAAACATATATTTCGATGCGCAGATTGGAGAATGATATTATTTTTGAATTGCAAAGCGGACAGATAGTGATTGGAGAAGCAATTAACCCTATTCAAGTATCAATCAGCCAATTTTATGGAATTGAAATCAATGATTTTGCTGTAACTGTTGCAAAGACAGCATTATGGATTGCAGAAAGCCAAATGATAAAAGAAACAGAGGATATTGTCCATATGAACCTTGATTTCCTTCCGTTAAAATCATATGCGAATATCATTGAAGGTAACGCATTGGAACTTGAGTGGGAAAGTGTTGCACCAAAACATGAGTTAAATTATATTATGGGTAATCCGCCATTTGTAGGTGCAAGGCTGATGTCATCAGGACAGAAAAAGGATGTATTGTCTGTGTTTGGAGACAAATGGAAAAATGTTGGTAATCTGGATTATGTTTGTTGTTGGTACAAAAAAGCAGCAGAATTTATGATGAATAATAATATTAGAACAGCCCTTGTGTCTACAAACTCCGTATCACAGGGAGAAATGGTTGCTAATCTTTGGAAACCGCTGTTTGAGATGGGGTGCCATATTGATTTTGCACATCGTACATTCCGCTGGGATAGTGAGGCAAAGATAAAGGCTCATGTGCATTGCGTGATTATCGGTTTTAGTATAGCGAATTCAAAGAATAAAAAAGTCCTATACACAGGAGATACCAGACAGGAAGTAGTTAACATCAATGCTTATCTTTTGGAAACGGATAATATCTTCATCGAAAGCAGGACAAGAGCAATCTGTAATGTGCCGGAAATAGGAATAGGAAATAAACCGATAGATGGAGGAAATTATCTGTTTACAGAAGATGAGATGAAGGAATTTATCAAGGAAGAATCCGATTCAAAAAAATATTTTAAGCCTTGGTATGGTTCGCAAGAATTTATCAACCAGAAACCACGATACTGCTTGTGGCTTGGCGACTGTTCACCAAATGAAATAAGAAGTATGCCCAAATGTATGAAACGGGTGGAGGCTGTCAGAAAATTTCGATTAGAAAGTACAAGCGCAGGGACGGTAAAGCTTGCGGATAAACCTACCCGCTTTCATGTGGAAAATATGCCGAAAAGCACATATGTGGTCATTCCTGAAGTTTCGTCGGAGAAAAGGCGGTACATTCCTATGGGATTTATGACGCCGAATATTATGTGTAGTAATCTTGTGAAAATTGTGCCAGACGCAACACTTTATCATTTTGGGGTTTTGACATCCAATGTCCATATGGCTTGGGTAAGGGCGGTTTGTGGTCGTTTAAAGAGTGATTATAGGTATTCCAAAGATATTGTTTATAATAATTTTCCGTGGTGTAGTCCGACAGAGGAACAAAAGGTAAAAATAGAGAAAACAGCACAGGGGATTTTAGATGCAAGAGAGCTTTATCCAGATAGCTCATTAGCTGATCTTTATGACGAAATACTCATGCCGCCAGAGTTGAGGAAGGCACATTTACAAAACGATAAAGCAGTTATGCAGGCGTATGGATTTTCTATAAAGGATACCACTGAGGAAAAATGTGTGGCTGAACTCATGAAAATGTATCAAAATATAATAGATCAAACTTATGAACAGTAATGTATGTTTAGCTATTGAGGAAGAAGTTATTTTGGTTTTTTGGCGTAAAAGGCATAGCTGGAGCAATGGTTATGAAAAAGAGCAAACAGAGATGTTTTTATTAGTATAGGCGATGGCGAAGGATGTTTGCTCAATGTGTAAATATTCTGTGTGAGGTATGTTTATGGAAGCAGGTCGAATAAAAGAAATTGTAAGCGAATTAGATAAGTTATCATATAGATGTGTTATGTTTGACGGAGCATGGGGCATAGGAAAAACATATGCAATTGATGAAGTGCTAGATGAACAAAAAAATAGTTGTAAGATATCTATGTTTGGTTTGCAAAATAGTCAACAAATATATCATGAGATAATATGCCGACTTACAAGGTGGAAACATGTACCTAATATTACAAAAAAAGTCGATAAAATCTTCAATTGTTTATCACAAGTTTCAGATAAAGCTAACACCGGAAAGGAGATTCTTTATAGTTTCATAGATGAGAAAGAATTATTTTCAAAATTCTCACGGGAGTTTAGAACTTGGCATTATATTGTTATTGATGATTTAGAACGCATGAGCAGTGATATAAATATGGAAGAGGTTATGGGGGTGGTTGAAGAACTAAAAAAATGTAGTTATGTTAAGGTTATAATTTTGGTAAATGAAAACGGGATGAGTGACGCTACAAAGAAGATACTGCAAAAATATGAAGAAAAAGTTATTGATAGAACATATCACATAACAGAAATACCTTCTAAAATTAACTGGGGAAATTTAGGGATACACGCATTTTTTATGCAAGATTTTTTAAAGAAGCATAATGTGAAAAATCTCAGGACGCTTCAGAAAGCACAAAATTTCTATGATGATGTTCATATACATATTAAATCAATAAATAATGAAGAATTTATAAAAGATGTTCGCTTGATATGTTTTGCTATTGTTACGGAATCTATTGAAAATCTATATTATGATGAACAAAAAGCATCGACAGAAAATAAAAAGGAATCTTCAATAAAAAGAATTTTAAAGAGTGCGAATAATAATTTGGATCATCGGATTATACATTATTATTTGTCAGGAATCAGAAGTAGTGTAGGATTGGTTCATTTACTTTTAAAATATTATAATAATGACATCGATTTGAATGAGGAAGTAATAAAGGCAGAGTACCAAGTATTTTTGAATGTGGGAACTAAACCTATTTCATATATGACAGAGCAGGAAGCAAAAAAGCTATTAGAACAATGGGAAAACAATTTTGACTCAATAGTTGCAATAGGAGAATTAAATAGTACAACAGATGCCTATGTACATTATAGCAAAATTTTAGAGAAAGACTATTCGTTATTGCTCGAATGGTATGAAAAGAAATTATATGTTATTATGACTAAAACGGTTTCAAGTGGACATGAGGGCATTTTATCTTATGATGCTGATGTTTTAGTCATATCGTCAGAAGAAATAAAAGAGATATATAATAAGGTGTGTGATAGAGTTAGAGAAGATTTAATTGTTTCTTATATTAATAATTTGTGTAGTTTAGCTACATCTGATAGGAAAACTTTTGAATATTCATATGAGCTAAGGAAGTACTATGAAAATAATGAGAGTAAAAAAATATTGCAGAAGCATATAGATAAATTATATAATATAAAGTTTTTCCCCGTTACAGATATGAGTGATGATAAATATCACACTTGTTATAATATTATGAGTATATTATATCGTGCAGATAGCAATAAATTCTTAAAATATTGTGATGAAATAGAGTGTGACAGGATGGCACAACATAGACTGGAGAAGTTAGTGCAAGACATTGTAAGAAATTATTAAATTAGAAAAATAGAATGGCAGATAAATCAGAATTTTCTTAGAGAAATATTTAATGAATAGAAAAGAAAGGGATTGCTCTCAAATGAGGTCATGGAGTACGAGAAAATCAAACGGGTATTTTGATTCCCAATGGGATGTGAATAATACAAATTGTCAATATGAGGCACTTACTCCAAAGAATGATATTAAGAATGGTCAGGAGTATATGGCAGCTCTTGATTGGGCACTTTCAAAGCCCGATATACATAATATTGCAATTTCGGGCCCTTATGGCTCTGGAAAAAGCAGCGTGATAGAGAGTTATTTAAAACAACGTACAGAATTGAAAACTCTTCGTATATCACTTGCTGCTTTTAATCTCGATGAAATGATAGATGGGGATGGAGGAGTAATTGACGAGGAGCTACTTGAAGCTGATATATTAAAACAATTATTTTACTCTGTAGATTCGGGCAAAATACCACAAAGCAGATACAGAAAATTACAGCCAGAGGCAAAATGGCAAAATCGATTGATGGGATTATTAGTGTTGATTGTTTTATGTGGGCTTATTTGCTTTATTTCTCCTGATAAAACAGCCACATTTATTACAAATGTGAATTCTTTGGTATGGTGGAAAGCTACAATAGTGTATATAGGACTTTTTGGCGTGACTTGGTATTTGCTTGCTGGATTTGTGGAATGGTTCAAGAAAAATGGTAATATCAAAGAATTGCAAATTCTTGACAAAGCCACACTTACAAATGCAAAAGATGGGGAGGAGTCCATATTCAATAAGAATATGGATGAAATTATATATTTTTTTGAGACAACAAAGACAGAACTTGTAATCATAGAGGATCTTGATCGGTTTAAAAGTACAAATATTTTCGTGGCATTGAGGCAACTTAACAATATTCTTAATCATTATGAAAAGATTGGGGGTAAAGTTAAATTTATATATGCGATAAAGGATGATATGTTTGAACAGCAAGGAGAAAGGACAAAGTTCTTTGATTTCATCATACCAATTGTTCCATATATCAGTTCTACCAATTCAGGAGAAATGCTACGCAAAGCACTTCAATTTGATGACGAAAAGAATATAAGCAAAATATATGACATTTCGGGAGGTTTCATATCACTCATTTCATCATATATCAGTGATATGAGAGATTTAACATGTATATGTAATGAATTCAATGTTTTTAAGAATACCTTGAAGGGAAATCAAAAAATAGATTTGACTGATGAGAATATGTTTGCACTTATGGTATTTAAGAACCTTCAACCTAAAGAGTTTGCTAATCTGGAAGATGAAAAGGAAGAAAGTATTGTAAGAAGGGCATTTGCTGATAAGAAAAAATTTATTGAGAATCGAGAGAAACTTATTGAGACAAAAAAACAGGATGAGTTAGACAAAATTGAGAAGATAGATAATGAGGTGTTGCAGAATGTACGAGAATTAAAACTCGCGTTGGTTACTTCTTTGGTGGATTTTCACGCAGCAGTTTATATGATATATGATGGTAATACAACCCGTACAATTTCAGAGGTTTTGTCAGATTCGTTTGATATAAATTTACTTCTAAGAAACAGAATTAGAGTTTATTGGCAAAATAGTAATGGCAATAGTTATAATACAATTGATAATATTGAAGATAAAGTAAAAGATAATGGCGATTATTTTACAAGAATAGAACGTGTCAAAAACGGACTTGCTAAGTGTAAGGAAGAATCCCGTTGTGTAATAGAAGAATACGAAAAGCGGATAAATGGGTTACGAGCATACTCGATTCGTGAAATCATTGAAGAGTTTGGAATAGATTTTCTTGATGAGTCAGTTCGCAATAATGATTTATTAGTGTTTTTACTCCGACGTGGATATTTGGATGAAACTTATGAAAACTATATTAATTATTTCCATCCAAACAGCATTAACAAGGAAGAAATGAATTTTATTCTGGGGGTGAGAAATCATCGTTCGGAAGTGGAGTATTCATATTTGATAAAAAATGTAGAACAGGTATTTAGTAGATTACAAGATTTTGAATTTAAGCAGAAGGAGATTCTTAATTTTGATTTGGTGGATTTTGTTCTCAGTAAAAAAATAGATACGGCATCAGCAAAAATGCTTATAGAACAATTGTCAAATCATACAGAAGAAAGTATGTCGTTTATTAAGGCATACATTGAGCGGGGAGAAAATATTGATAAGCTGATTCATTGCCTGTGTAAAGAGAATAGTCTTTTGTGGAAAGATATTACAAATGACGATGGAATTCCATTGGAGACAAGATACAAATATCTTGTGTTATTTCTAAAGTACGCTGATATAGATGATATTGTGACACAGGATGGTGTGGTGTGGGATGAAAGTAACGGGAATGGTGTGCTTACCGATTTCCTTGTATCTCACGCTGATGCATTAAAGAACATTAAAGAATCACCGACTGATAAACAGATTAAGTTGATAGAGAAGCTTAAAATTGAATTTAGGGATACAGAACTTGACGATGTTGATGAAGCAATTCGGGAGGAAATCTTTGGCAGTTGTCGTTATGAATTGAATGATTTGATGATACGCCGGTTGTTTGAGTGGAAATCACCAGAAGAAGTAAACTCCTTGAAATATAAGAATTATACATCTATTTTAAATCTTGGTTATCAACCACTAATTGACTATGTGCAGGATTATTTTGCATATTATATTAGGAATATTGTACTTGAAATAGAAACAAATGAAAATGAGGAAGTAGATGCATTAGAAGATATTATAGAGCGTCTTTTGCCTAAAAATGAAGAATTGTGTTTTAAGGTTTTGGAGAAAGAAAAAGCAGTTTGGGATAATATTAAACACTGTTGTAAAGAGGTAGATGAGGGTGCGGCACAATCCAAAAAGAAAATATGGGGTTTCCTGCTAAATAACAGCCGGATTCAATGTACCTGGGATAATTTTGTTGCTTATTATGAGCAGTATGGTTCCGAAGCATGCTGGGCAGAATATTTTGATGAGAACATAGATATACTGTTAAATGATATTGATAATCCGGTAATCACGGAAGATGTATTATCCGCATTGATGTTTGCAGATATATCTGAAGAAAGCTTTAGAAAATATGTTTCGAGTATAGAGTTGGATTCATATGAGGAATCATTAACAAAATTAAACAAGATGAAAATAGAAGTAATGATAGAGGAAGGGTTATTGCCTTATAATGATTCTTTTTGGGCTGAAATGGATAATGTAGCATCTGAATTAAGAGTTCTTTATGCAGAGAAAAATAAGGATGCGTTTATTGTATCACTTGATGATATAGAACTAAATGACGTTGAAATAAATAGTTTGCTAAAATCTAAGTGTTTTTTGCCTAAAGAAAAGGAAAAGATTTTATCTAAACTGAATGTTGCAACTCTTGGAATAGAAACGGCTAAAATAATTAAAGAGTTGGATTTTAGAATAGAGCGGGCTTATACAGATGCGGCATGGAGTGTTCTGGAAGAGGATGATAAGTACGCTCTCTTGTTAAATCAGATTGATACATACAAAAATGAAGAATTGCCAAATTTATTTGCAGAGTTGGATCAAGTTTATCATCAGTTTATCAAAAGAACGCGTCATAAGTTTAAGTTTGCATATACGGATTATAATAAGAATCTTCTTAGTAAGCTGATTCGAAAAGATTACATAACTAGTGCAGAGGAGGAGTGGGATGATAATAAGGAGCATATAATAACCGGCTATGTAAAGCAAATTAGAACATAAGAATGTAATGTTTTATAACGGTAAAAAACAGCCGAAATATAGTATATCAGATAGATTTAAATTTAGAAAGGTGCTAGGAATATGGATAATAAATTTATGCTAAATTATAATAGATATGGATGTATGAAGGCTTGTGCAAACTGTCCATTTGTGCAAAAAAGTACATATCCTTTACCAAATACTATGCAGACTTCAAATTATAACCAAATGCGTTATACCCTATATGATAACCACATAGAAGAGATGGTTTCTAATTTTAGAAACCAAATGCCACAAACAATTTTTGGGTATGATAATAATGGTGTATGCCATACAAGGTATGAGTGGTTGCAGGATTATTTGCTGGAATATTGTAGGGAAAATTATCCGTGGAAATCACCAATTTATCTGGAATCAGGTTCAGGGCAAGCTATATTGGCATCGGACAGTGATTCATACGAAAAAATTATAAAAGAAATATTTAAAACAGCGATTGATATTGCAGCGGAGGCGACAAAAGATAAGAATTCTTTAGTTTCCATAATGCTTGATGAGATAGGGCTTGTATTGGCAGATGATATTATAGAGGCGGTAAGAAAAGTAATCTCCATTTTGGATAAATGTAATAATCAAATAAATGCCGCATGGGACAATAGGTTTTGAAATATAAAGCAACTCAAAGCATAAGATTGTAGGTTAATTCATGAAAAATAATTTGCCGGAAATAATAGAAACAGACAAGTCATTGAATGACTTTGGGCGTGCATGCGGCGGGCTGTTGACTTTTATTGCGGTTTCGGCTAATATTATATGGTAATAAATAATAGCCGAAAGAGAGCCGCGGATATGAAGTATATAACGAGAAATCTGGAGACTGTGATAAATCAAGTTACAAAAGAGTATCCGGTTGTTTTGGTGACTGGTCCGAGACAGGTCGGAAAGACTACGATGCTGCAGAAATTAATGGAAGGCACAGATAGAGGATATGTTACTTTAGATGATTTGAACGAAAGAAATATTGCCAAGACTGATCCGGAATTGTTTTTACAGTTGCATAAGCCACCAGTGTTGATTGATGAGGTTCAGTATGCGCCGGAGCTTTTTACTTATATCAAAATGCATGTGGACAAAAAACGTGAGCCGGGTGCATTTTGGTTAACTGGTTCACAGGTTTTTAAACTCATGAGAGGCGTGCAGGAGTCTCTGGCTGGAAGAGTGGCGGTGCTTTCGCTTACATCATTGTCGCAGGCTGAAATTTGTGGCGGAGCAATGGAACCCTTTATGATTGATATGGAGGCTTTGACCGCAAGAAGAGAAGGTAGAGAAGAAGCGGATACAAGAGCCATTTTTGAACGGATTTATAAAGGTTCCATGCCGGCAATTGTAAGTGGCGCCAATAGTAATAGTCAGATCTTTTATGGCAGTTATTTGACCACATATATTGAACGGGATGTAAAGGAATTATCCGATGCGATTGACTCGTTGAAATTCTTTCGATTTATTACCGCAGCAGCGGCTCGCTGCGGACAGATGTTGAATGTTGCAGACATTGCAAGAGATGCGGACATTAATCAAATGCAGGCGAAGAATTGGCTGGGGATTTTGGAGACATTGGGCATTATTTTCTATTTACACCCTTATTCCAATAACTTGTTGAAACGCCTTGTAAAAACACCCAAGCTGTATTTCTATGATACCGGTTTAGTCTGTTATTTGACCAAGTGGAGCAGTGCGGAGACTTTGGAGAGTGGTGCAATGAATGGCGCCATCTTGGAGAATTATGTAGTTGCCGAGATTAGGAAGACTTACTTAAATTGTGGTAAAGAGCCTTATCTGTACTATTATCGTGATAAAGATGCCAAGGAGATTGACATCGTGTTGGAGCACGATGGTGTTTTGAATCCGATTGAGATTAAGAAGACTTCCAATCCGGGAACAGAGTTGATAAAGGTATTTGATTTGTTGGATAAGTCTTCCACGCCTCGTTCCAAGGGAGCGGTGATCTGCATGAAACCAGGACTCGGCGCGATTGACAGGGATAATTATATTGTGCCGGTTTGGATAATTTGACCGGAACGGGCTGCGTATAAACAAAGAACTTGCCAGATGCAGGCGAAGTAAAGGTAAAAGAGCTTATGGAAAAATGGAATGTGATAAATTGGTAAAAGGGATAATATATAGATATGTTTTGTGTTTAGCTGTTAGGGAGGAAATGAGCTGATGCGGATTGATCCAAAGAAATTAATTGGAGAAGCAACCGAATATGATAAGAAGCGTATTGTGGAAAGAAAGCAGGTAAAGAGTTGGCTAAAAAGTGTCAGCGCATTTGCTAATAGCTTTGGTGGCACTCTGATTTGGGGCATCACCAATGATAATGAAGTTGTCGGGTTAGAAGATGCGGAATCCGACGCTGAGTTTATAAGTGAGACAATTAAAGCGAAAATTGATTCCATTCCGAAAGTAAATTTGCGTTTTCATATGGAAGACGATAAGAAATTGATCCTTCTTGATGTGTATGCAGGTAAAGAGACACCGTATTATTATGTGGGTGAGGGGAATATGACAGCTTACATTCGATTGGGAAATGAAAGCGTGCCAGCGGATAATATTACTCTCAAGCGATTGGTTCTTTAGGGAACAAATCGTTCTTATGACAGTTTGGTTTCAAATTACAAGTTTGCAAACATGGCGTTTACAAAATTGCGTTCGGTATGTAAGCATAATACAGGAAAAGATTTTGAAGATAGTGACTATGAGTCTTGGGGAATTGTTGATGAGGAGGGGAATCTTACAAATGCTGGGGCATTGCTGGCAGATGAGTCTCCAATTCGCCATTCGAGAGTTTTTTGTACGCGCTGGAATGGTTTGAACAAGGCATCAGGACTGATTGATGCTATTGATGATGAAGAATATAGCGGTGGTCTTGTGAATCTTTTGCAAGATAGTATGAGTTTTGTCTCCAGAAATACGAAGAAGGCATGGAGAAAAACAGGCAACGGCAGAATCGAAATGCCAGATTATCCAGATACGGCGATTCTTGAGGGAATCGTGAATGCACTTATTCATAGGGACTATCTGGAATTGGGGAGTGAAGTTCATATAGACATGTTTGATGACAGAATAGAAATTTATTCTCCAGGCGGCATGCCGGATGGTCGCAGGGTGCAGGATTTGGATTTGAGAAATGTATCATCTAGGAGACGGAATCCGATTATTGCCGATATATTTAATCGCTTGAAATATATGGATCGCCGGGGCAGCGGTTTTAAAAAAATATTGGATTCTTATGAATTTCAGGAACATTATACAGAAGAAATGAAACCAGAGTTTAAGTCGAGCAATAGTGAATTTTGGTTAATATTTAAGAATTTGAATTATAATGTTAAAAAGATTGGCAATGATTTATCGGCAGAAATTTTCAGTAATAAAATGCCGATAAAAAATGCCGATAAAAAAATGCCGATAAAGATGCAACAGTTGGAGAAGATACTCCAATACTTATCGGAACAGTCGGAATGTTCTTGTAGAGATATTTGCGTTCTTTTGGATGTAAAAGAGCGTAGAGCGAGGCAATTGCTTCAAGAGCTACAGGAGCAGCACAAAGTTGAATCTTATGGGGCAAATAAAATAAGACGATATAAATTGGTGAAAGAATAATTGCTGCTATGAAAGAATCAACAATAAAATTGGAGCAAGGACTGAGTGGGCATACCATAAATTAATAAGGAGTTCCTGATGAGAAGCATAGCAGAACTGGAAAAAAGAATTCAATGTCTGGAAAAGGAAAATCAATACCTGAAGAACCTGTTGACAGACGCAGGGATTTCCTATTCTGCTGAAGATATGGATGACGGCGTAAATGAATATGACCCCGATCAAGGAGCAAGAATTATACCAAGAGATATTACAGAAAAAGATGCAAAAATGTTCTTTAGCATGTTTTGGGGACGTACAGATGTATATAGCAAGCGTACCATAAAGAAATCTACTGGGGAAGTCAATTATTATACACAGTGCTATAACTTCTGGAAAAATGGTTGCCCAAGAATTACCGGAAGCAAGATAAAATGTCAGGATTGCCACAGACAGGCATATAAGGAGTTAAAGAAAAAGCAGATCATTGACCATTTAAGGGGAAATTCAGAGGATGCCACAGACGTTATAGGCGTTTTTCCGCTTTTGACAGATGATACCTGCCGATTTATCGTCTTTGATTTTGATAATCATGAAAAGGGTGCGGAGAGAAATGATTTTGCTAATGCTGATGATCTGTGGAGAGATGAAGTAGACAGCCTGAGAAAAATATGTGATATAAATGGAATAGATGCACTGGTAGAGCGTTCCCGATCGGGGAGAGGCGCACATTTGTGGATATTTTTTCAAAAACCGATAGAAGCCAGCTTTGCAAGGAAATTTGGAAATGCCCTGTTACATAAAGGCGCAGAATCTGTAAACTTAAAGTCGTTTCGTTTTTATGACCGTATGCTGCCAATGCAGGATCA
>CAMWLG010000005.1 GCA_947175035.1 uncultured Lachnospiraceae bacterium
GGACAAAATATGCTTACCATATATAAAGTGGTTTTATTTAAGGAGGTGTTTTTATGAAAATGACATTTCAGCCTAAAAAGAGATCAAGATCTAAGGTTCATGGTTTTAGAGCAAGAATGAGTACTCCCGGCGGCAGAAAGGTTTTAGCTGCAAGACGTGCAAAAGGAAGAAAAAGATTATCTGCATAGGTCACAGAAATGTGACCTTTTTGCAATTTTTGTCCTTTTATCTCAAAAAGAGGAATTTCCATGCGTTTTTCAGAATCGTTAAAGAAGAATCACCAATTCCAATTTGTTTATAAGAATGGCAGATCCCATGCAAACAAATATTTAGTTATGTATATTAAGGAAAATGGCTTAGGGATCAACCGAATTGGAATTAGTGTGAGTAAAAAAGTAGGAAACAGTGTTGTGAGACATCGCGTCACAAGACTTATTCGGGAAAGTTACAGATTACACGAAAATATATTCAATAGTGGTTTGGATATAGTAATCATTGCGAGACCGGGTGCAGCCACCGTAGGCTATGAAGAGGTGGAGAGTGCACTGCTGCATTTAGGTAAACTTCATCGAATCATCAAGGTATATTTATATTTTGATTGACTTAGATAGCCTGAATCTGAAACTATGAAAAAAATTATGATTGCCGTTATAAAATTTTATCAAAGATATTTATCTCCGCTAAAGAGGACAAGATGTCCCTATATTCCGACTTGCTCCCAGTATGGATTGGAAGCAATAGAGAAATATGGTGCTCTAAAGGGGGGCATTTTGGCTTTTTGGAGAATTCTAAGATGCAATCCTTTGTCAAAAGGAGGATATGACCCTGTTCCATAACACGGCAAAATCAGGAGGTTGAATGGACGGTATTATATTAACTCAAATCTCCACACCTATTTTTGGGCAGATCGTGTGGATTCTGGGTAAGATTATGGAAGGAATATTTATGGCGATCAATGCGATAGGTATTCCAAATATCGGTCTTGCCATTATTTTATTTACAATTGTAGTAAATTTGTTGATGTTGCCCTTAACCATCAAACAACAGAAATTTGCAAAGCTTAATAATAAAATGAGCCCTGAGCTTCAGGCGATTCGCAACAAGTATGTCGGTAAGACGGATCAGAATTCCCAGATGGCTATGAATACGGAAATGCAGGCTGTATATGCAAAATACGGGGTATCTCCTACGGGAAGCTGCGGATATCTGTTGATTCAATTGCCGATTCTGTTGGCATTGTATCGTGTAATTTATGCAATGCCTGCTTATGTAAAGAGAATTGGTGATACTTTTCGTGTGCTTGCATCCAAGATCATTGAGGTTGATAATGGAGAATGGCTTTTAAATCCTACTTACACGGAATTTGCCAATGCAGAACAAGTCGAAACTGCCAGTAAGATTGCCAATACGGTGGCGACTTATGGAAAAAGCATGACCAGTGGCAATCTGGAGAACGGTATTGTGGATGTGCTTAACAGACTTTCCTCTTCGGATATGTCTTTGGTAGCACAGCATTACGACCTGACCAATTTATCTTTTAACGGGAATTTGATTCTCAGCAATGAGAGCACTCGTGGTTTGATTGACATTTATAATAACTTTCTTGGCTTGAACATAGGAGATTCTCCACAAAGTCTGGCTGTGGAAGCTTTTCACAATGGTGCATGGATTTTGATGATCGGTGCGGTTGCCATTCCTATTCTTTCCGCTGTGACACAATGGATTAATGTGAAGCTGATGCCCCAGCAGGATGATAGTAAGAATATGGATGATCAGACAGCGCAGATGCAGAGTACTATGAAAACCATGAATATGGTTATGCCGCTGATGTCAGCATGGATTTGTTTTACGCTTCCTGCAGGTCTTGGAATTTACTGGGTAGCCGGCAGCGTGGTGAGAGGCATTCAACAGGTTTTGATCAATAAGCATATTGATAAGATGGATATTAATGCTATTATTGAGCAAAATGCGGACAAGAGTGCCAAGAAGATGGAGAAAATAAAACAGAATCAGGAGAAATTAAATACTTATGCCAACATGAATACCAAAAATTTAAAAAGTATTCAGCAGCGGGCAAATATTAATTCTGATTCCAACAACAGTACATCTACAGGGACGACAAAAGCAAAAGAAGGAAGTATCATGGCAAAAGCAAATATGGTCAGTGAATATAACAAGAGAAACAATAAGTAATTATTTATGGAGGTATAGAGATGGAATTTATTGAGGTATCTGCTAAAAATTTGAGTGATGCAATCACGGAAGCTTGTCAAAAATTAAGTGTTACCAGCGACAGACTTTATTATGAAGTGATTGAAGAAGGTTCTAACGGATTCCTGGGTATCGGTTCCAAGCCCGCAGTGATTAAGGCGGCTGTAAAGGAAGAGGTAGAAAAAGAACAGACTGTACAGGTGGAACAGAAAAGTACTGAAAAGAAGGATGTTGAAAAGGAAACAAAAAGCTCCGTGGTATCTAAATCATCTGATATATCCGATGGTGTGTTTGAGAAGAGAGCGGAGGATTTCTTAAATGATGTATTTAAGGCAATGAATATGAAAGTTGCCGTGGTTGTAAAATATAATGCCAAGGACAGGGCAATGGACATTGATTTGAGCGGTGATGAAATGGGTATTCTGATCGGCAAGAGAGGTCAGACCTTGGATTCCCTTCAATATCTTGTTTCTCTGGTAGTTAATAAAGATTCTGAGAATTATGTCAGGGTAAAGGTTGACACTGAGAATTACAGGGAGAGAAGAAGAGAGACTCTTGAGAATCTGGCAAAGAATATTGCCTATAAAGTAAAGAGAACTAAGAGACCTGTATCATTGGAGCCTATGAACCCTTATGAGAGAAGGATTATTCACTCCGCACTTCAAAATGATAAGTATGTCACAACATATAGTGAGGGGGATGAACCTTTCAGGAGGGTGGTAGTTACATTAAAGAGATAGTTGGGTGTTGCGTAAAGTCACGCTGACGGATGGATATTATTCCTATTCAGGTACGCTTTCGCTCGATTGAAAACGTAACGGATGCTAAGCTCGTTACCTCGCTAAGCACATGCGATTTATCAAATCGCTTACGTTTGTCAGACGACCTTCATAGGAACAATATCCATCCGTCAGCTGATTATAGCAAAACAATCTCTTTTATGTATACTGAATCAAATTATTATTGTGAGTTGAACTATTATAAGAGACTGTTATAAGAGATAAATTCTAGTTACAAATGTTATTTTATTAGAACCAGGTATGTGATATAATTCATGTATCTGGTTTTTTTATGTGTAGGGGTATGTATTGTATATTGATGTTTCGCAGTATGCATTTTGTGTGGTGATTTAATTTTCGATTTATTTATGTGAGGATTTTGTTATGGAGATGGATACGATTGCGGCGATTGCTACGGGGCTTTCGGATTCGGGTATTGGAATTATTAGGATTAGTGGGGAGCGGGCGATCGAGGTTGGAAATAGAGTGTTTTGTACTCCAAAGGGGAAGAGGATTCTTGAAAATGCAGAGAGTCATAGAATATATTATGGTTATATTGTAGGAGATTCTGGAGACTGGGATGTTTTGGACGAGGTTATGGTCTCTGTGATGAAGGCGCCGAGGAGTTTTACTGCTGAGGATACTGTGGAGATTAACTGTCATGGCGGTGTGCTTGTAATGCAGAAGATTCTTGAACTTGTGTGCAGAAGCGGCGCCAGGTTAGCGGAACCGGGGGAATTTACCAAGAGAGCTTTTTTAAATGGGAGGATTGATCTGTCCAAGGCGGAAGCCGTGATGGATGTGATTCATTCCCAGAATGAATTTGCATTGAAGTCCTCTGTAAGTCAGCTTCAGGGAAGTTTGTTTGATAAAATTTGCGGGCTGAGAAAAGAATTGATTTATGAGATAGCCTTCATTGAATCTGCCTTGGATGATCCCGAACATATTAGTTTGGAGGGTTATCCGGAGAGATTACATGACAAAATAGAGAGTTTGAATCAGCAGATTTCTTCTTTAATTGCCACTTCGGAGAATGGAAAATTGATAAAAGAAGGGATTTCCACGGTGATTATTGGGAAGCCCAATGTGGGAAAATCGTCCCTTTTGAATCGGATGATCGGGGAGGAGCGTGCGATTGTCACGGATATTGCCGGAACTACCAGGGATGTGTTGCAGGAATCCATTAATTTGCATGGTATTTCTTTGAATCTGATTGATACGGCTGGTATTCGTTATACCGAAGATATTATAGAGAAAATTGGAGTGGAAAAGGCAAAAAAATATGCGGAGGATGCAGATTTGATTCTCTGTGTGATAGATTCCTCCGTAGATTTAGATGAGAGTGACAAGGAGATTCTTTCGGAAATTTTTTATTTGATTCGGGACAAGAAAGCGATTATCCTTTTGAATAAAACGGATTTGCAACAGGTTGTGGATGAGAAAATGATAGAGGATTTGTTTCATGATATGATGCAATGCCAGGATACAAATGATAAAAAAAATATGATATTTGTCAGAACTTCTACCAAGGATGGCAGTGGTATGGATGAGCTTGAAGAAGCAGTGAAAAAAATGTTTTTCAGCGGGATGATCAAAAGCAATAGTGAATTGGTGATCACGAATATCAGACACAAGAAAGCTTTGGAAAATGCATATGAAAGTTTGAATCTGGTATTGCAAAGCATTGAGGATGATATGCCAGAAGATTTTTATTCTATTGATTTGATGAATGCTTATACTTCTCTTGGTTTAATTATCGGGGAAGAGGTAAATGATGATCTGATGGATGAGATTTTTAGTAAATTCTGTATGGGGAAATAATTATGGGTCAGAAAGTGAATGGGATTCGGGAACAGGTTGATGTGTGCGTAGTGGGAGCCGGTCATGCGGGGTGCGAAGCAGCTTTGGCATGTGCCAGACTCGGCTTGGAGACTGTGATTTTTACGGTGAGCGTGGATAGTATTGCCTTGATGCCCTGCAATCCCAATATTGGTGGATCTTCCAAGGGTCATTTGGTGAGGGAGCTTGACGCTCTTGGCGGTGAGATGGGTAAGAATATTGACAAAACTTTTATCCAATCCAAGATGTTGAACGTGTCCAAGGGACCGGCGGTACATTCTCTGAGGGCACAGGCGGATAAGGCGGATTACACCCGCGCTATGAGGAAGGTCTTGGAGAATCAGGAACATTTGACAGTAAAGCAGGCGGAGGTCTGTGAGATTTTATGGGAAGAAAATGAATCTATTAAATGTGTGACTGGAGTTAAGACTTATACAGGGGCTGTCTATGAATGCAAGGCGATAGTACTTTGTACAGGTACTTATTTGAATGCCAGATGTCTGTGTGGCGAGGCGATTACATACACCGGTCCCAACGGACTACAGGCAGCGACACATCTGTCAGATTCTTTGCGCGAAATGGGTATACAGCTACGTCGTTTTAAAACCGGCACACCTGCCAGAATGGATAAAAGAAGTATAGATTTTACCAAGATGGAAGAACAATTTGGGGACGAAAGGATTGTGCCTTTTTCCTTTTCCACTGATCCGGAGAAGATACAGAAGGAACAGGTTTCCTGTTGGCTGACCTATACGAACGAGAAAACTCATGAAATTATCCGCGGTAACTTGGATCGTTCTCCTATTTATGCCGGGATTATCGAAGGGACGGGACCCAGATATTGTCCTTCTATCGAAGATAAGGTAGTGAAATTTGCTGACAAGGAGAGGCATCAGGTTTTTATTGAACCAGAGGGAATTCATACCAATGAGATGTATGTGGGCGGAATGTCCTCTTCTTTGCCAGAAGATGTGCAGCTTGCCATGTATCGCACGGTTCCTGGACTAGAGCATTGCAAGATTGTGCGCAATGCTTATGCCATTGAATATGATTGTATCAGTGCCAAGCAGCTTTATCCTACTTTGGAATTTAAAGCGGTGAAGGGTCTTTTTAGCGGCGGGCAGTTTAATGGAAGCAGTGGATATGAGGAGGCAGCTTGTCAGGGACTTGTGGCGGGAATTAATGCCGCCATGGAGATTTTTGGAAGAGATCCCTTGATTTTGGACAGGGGAGAGAGCTATATTGGAGTTCTGATTGATGATCTGGTGACAAAGGATAATAGGGAGCCATACCGAATGATGACTTCACGGGCGGAGTATCGACTTTTGCTTCGTCAGGATAATGCGGATTTGCGCCTTCGGGAGAAGGGTTTTCAGGTCGGGTTGATCTCTAAAGAACAATATGACGCTACGCTTATGAAGAAGATGATGATTCAAAAAGAAGTGGAGCGTTTGAAGAATACTATGGTTGGAGCTAACAAAGAGATTCAGAGTTTCCTGGAACGGAATGGAAGCACTACTTTAAAGACTGCTGCCAGTCTGGCGGAATTGATTTGCCGTCCGGAACTGTCTTATGAGAAGATTGCCGAGATAGATAAAGAACGGGAAGCTTTTGCAAAAGAGCTTTGTAATGCTTATGCGCAAGATACCTCTTCTCTTCCTGTGGATGTGATAGAGCAGGTGGAGATTGAGATAAAGTATGAGGGGTATATTATCCGACAGAAGCGTCAGGTTGAGCAATATAAAAAGATGGAGCAAAGAAAGATTCCTGAAAATCTGGATTATGATGAAGTGCCCTCTTTGCGCTTGGAGGCGAGACAGAAGTTGAAGGAATTCAAACCGATTTCTGTGGGACAAGCATCTAGAATATCAGGGGTATCTCCAGCGGATGTGTCGGTATTGTTGGTGTACTTGGAGCGTTTTAAGTAGTGGAGAAATGAGAATTTGCAGAGGTATATCAATGGAGATTATAGCTTTTAAATCTAATATGCAACAATCTGTGGCAGATTTTTTTGAAAAATGCTTTTCAGCTGTCGGCATACCATATTCGCCAATGGATAGACATTCAGATATTGCTGATGTAGAACAGAATTATATGAGAAATGGTTGCTTTTGGTGTCTATTTGATAATGAGGTTCTCATAGGAACGGTTGCAGTACGCGTGATTGATATTGACAAAAAAGTGATCGAACTTAAGCGTATGTTTGTATTGCCTGAATATCAGGGTAAAGGCTACGGAAGATTACTTTTGGAGTATGCCATAGATTATGCAAGGGAGCAGCAGTATCATAAAATATGTTTAGATACCAGAAAGCAGTTTTCCGCAGCTCAATACCTATATCGAAGTAGTGGTTTTCAGGAGACTGAAAAGTATAACGATAATGAACATGCGGAACTATATTTTGAACTTATTTTATAATATAAATTTTAGGAGGATGAGCAATGATTGTGAAATGGATTCCACAATGGTGTAAGATAAACCAATTCATTGTTGTTGGAGATGTTGATTTGTTCTATTTGTCAAAGGACAACCTCTATTTTTCCAGTGGGGGATTGGGAAATGATGATTATGAAGTCAAAGCAAAAATATTAAAGATAACTCATCCGAAATTTGGAGATATAAGAGGTATTATAATGATTGGGTTAGGCTACCAAATATATCTTAGCAATGGAGATATGATGATTGGAAATTTTCCAGGCGACATTGAAAGCTTAGAAGATATTGTAAATGAATGGAAATTTGATGTACATATCAATATTATTGAAAAAACTGGGCTGACATTTATTGAAAGATTTAATATGCTTAATCATCTTGATCATAATGAAATAAAAGCACGGGAACAGGAACGTTTCAAAAGATATATAGCCTTACTAGATTTAACGAAACCAAATTGAAATTACTAAATTAAAAAATAATGTGATGAATAAAATGAGAGATAACAGCAGGAAAAAGGAGTATTTTGATTTATGTATAATACTCCATTCTCAGAAAGCAAAAGAACTCAAAACAAAAATAAATATATTAGTGGCAAAATATTCCAGAGGAGATTCTCTTGTAGAACTCAAGAAAGAATTTGAAAAGTTGATCGGTTACTCCATAGAAAATTTGCCTTATGGTGACTCATACTATTACATAGATATGCTTCGGTTTGCTTCACTTTCATTTTTATTTAATTTAGACCTACAGGTGAAAAATAATATCAGAAACAAATTAAAAGAGAATATGTACTATGATAGTTTGATAGATCATTTTTTTACAAATACAAATACTGTGCCAAATAAAGAAGCACTGATAGAACCAGGAATTGTGATGGATTTAATTTATGCTGCTGAAAAGAAAAGTTGCGATCCATTATTAGAGTATCTGCAAAAGTGGTATCATAACTTTCAGTATGATCCTTGGTATAACGGACATGGTATGTTTGATTATTGGGGTAAATGGAGCTTTGCAACAGCAGCAGTTGTAAAAAGATATGAACTGAACGATGAGTGCTTAAAAAATGATCCGTTCTATCCATACGATTTGGCTCATTTTATTGAATAAACATAACTTCTTTGAAAAGAATATATAAAAACTAAGAAAGTATAGAGATAACATAATGAATAATTACAATATAATGAGTTTTAAAAATGATTTATCTGCTTTGGGTGTTGTTCTCAGTGACTGCCAGATAGAACAATTTTTGACTTACTATGAGATGTTGGTTGATTGGAATCAGAAGATGAATTTGACCGCAATTACAGAGTATGAAGAAGTTTTGAAAAAGCATTTTATAGACAGTATTTCTCTCATTAAGGCATATGACGTGACCAAGGATTCAAAGGTAATTGATGTGGGAACTGGTGCGGGTTTTCCTGGTCTGGCTTTAAAGATTGCTTATCCGAATTTACAAGTGACTCTTTTGGATTCCTTGAATAAAAGGATTCATTTTCTGGATGCCGTGATTGAGTCTTTGGGTTTGAAAGAGGTGGAGACGATACATGGCAGGGCGGAGGATTTGGCAAAGCCTGATATGCTGCGGGAGAAATTTGATCTCTGTGTTTCACGTGCGGTGGCAAATCTTTCTACCTTGTCGGAGTACTGCCTTCCCTTTGTGAAGCAGGGTGGTCAATTTATTTCTTACAAGTCCGAGAAAATTTCTGAGGAGATGGAGGCAGCTAAGAGAGCTATTACTATCTTGGGAGGAAATGTTGTCAATCAAGTAGAGTTTTTTTTACCAAATTCAAATATTTATCGAAATTTATTCGTAATTGAAAAAGTGCGGGAGACACCTCTTAAGTATCCGAGGAAAGCAGGACTGCCTGCCAAGGAACCAATTCAGTAATCAAAATGAAATTCATTTAGAAAGGAGTTGGCATATGGAATCTTCTACATATTACAAATTGAATGTTGTTTTGAAAGATCTGCAAAGTGAAAGAAATCAGTTACAGGGACAAATTGATGAAAATAATTTGCATATTTACGAGACACAATCTCTTGCATTGGAATTATTGGGAAAAGAAGAGGATGATTTTAAATTCTTTTCACCTAGAAAAATGAAAGATCTTCATAGGGATGAATTACAACAGTTTGATGTAAAAAAGAGTGAATATGTGGATAGAAATAAAGCTCTGGTTGCCCAGAGAGATAAATTGGACTCTATCATTGATGTGTTGTTGAAAGTATCTGAGGAATATGAAGAAGATAAGAAGATGAATGATAACTTTGATCATGGGGCAGAGGAAAAAATGTCCGATGATTTAGATAATGAAATGGAAGATGAAACAGATAGTGAAAAAGACAGTGAAGTACATGATGATTTGGACAGTGAGATATTCAGTGACTTGGATGATTGGAATATAGATGAGGAAACAGGTAGTGAGTCAAATGAAGATTGGAATTTGAGTGAACTTGATATTACTAAAGAGGATAAACAAAAAATTGCTGATTTTTTGCAAAATCATGTGGTAGATAATTTGTCTGATATAAAACACAAGATAGAACTGGGTGATAAATTTATTAGACAAGATCCAATGAGAACCAAACAAGAATTGACAGTTGTAAGTAAGAAACTGAGTAATATCATTGATAATGTAAAGGAAAAATATATATAAAATTTGAAATTTTTATAGGAGATATATATAATATGGAAAAAATGGTTGAAAGTGTTGGATTAACAATTCATTGCATGGATGGGCGGATGAAAGAAATCCCTCTTGAAATATGGCAAGTTAATATTATTTGCCAAATACTCGGCATCATTGTAAGATTGCCTAATTTGGACGACTATGAAATGGCATCAGAAGATAGTGTAAACGAACGTATGGAAATTTATTATAATGCAATCAAGAGTATGGCAGAAAGAGAAGAAAGTTGAATATAGATGAAACTATTACTGTTGAAAAAATCTTATTTTTTGTAGATTCTGAGGATCTTATGGAGGAACATGAGTGAAGAAAAAGTTAAAAATAATTATATTATCAGTAATATTAACTGTGCTTGTAATTTGGACTGTTTGGTGCAATGTAACTGTTGGCGTTACACATTATACAGTTGTGAGCAACAGGCTTCCAGTTGCCTTTGACCATTACAAAATAGCCGTTATATCTGATTTACATAATGCTGAGTTTGGCGAAAACAATAGTAGTCTGATTTCTCTTATTAAAAATGAGAAACCGGACATGATTGCCATAACTGGAGATTTGATAGATTCCAATAGAACTGACATTGAAATAGCAGAGAATCTTGTAAAAAAGCTTGTTGAAATTGCTCCCTGCTACTATGTAACAGGGAATCATGAGGCATGGATTGGTGAACAATATCAAGATTTAGAGGATAAACTACTTGATATAGGTGTAGTTATTTTTCATGATAACACAGAACAATTGGTAAAGAATAACGAAATAATACAACTTGCTGGTTTGGATGATCCCGACTTTACAGACAGAAATTCTTCCATTCAGGAAAGTATGCTGAAGACCAAACTCGACAATATGAATCTGACGGAGAATTATTGTGTATTACTTTCTCACAGACCGGAAGTCTTTAATGCCTATGTGTCTGAAAATATTGATTTGGTATTAAGTGGTCATGCTCACGGTGGACAGTTTCGCTTACCCTTTATCGGTGGATTGATCGCACCCAATCAAGGCTTTTTTCCAAAATACGATGCTGGAGAATACTTTGAAAAAAATACGACTATGATTGTGAGCAGAGGTATTGGAAATAGTATTATTCCAATTCGATTTAATAACAGACCGGAAGTAGTTATTGTTGAATTAACTTGTAATAAATAGATTAAAAGCAAATGTTTCACGTGAAACATTTGCTTTTTTGTAGAATTTGGACACAAGATAATGTTTCACGTGAAACATTGTGACCCAAGATATTGTGAATAAAAGCGTGAAACATTCTATATTTAAGGCGTGAAACATTTAAAACTCAACCTTGAAGCCCTCTAGCCTGGCGATCCATGTCTTCAATAACAATATCATATATTTCTCCAAGAGTAGAACAATACTCAAGCAATTTCCAGGGCTCATTGGTATGAAAATGTATTTTGATTAACTCTTCATCACCTACTGCCAGAAGGCAATCTCCCTTAAAATTCTCAGTAATATATTCATTAATTACATCTTCGTCAAGATCCTCTCCCTCCAATAGTAATTGAGTATCATATTTAAATTCTAGCATGTACGTATCTCCTTTCAATTAATAATCATTTTTCTTTTTTAAAAGTATTCCAGCATTGCTCCAAAGCCCAATTTTGCATTTCCAAAAACATCTTGCCCCTAAGATTATCATAATCCATCCATATAAGTTTATGGTCAGATTCAATTGGAGGTTGTTTCTGCTCAACCAATTCTCCTAAATAGTACGTTTGAATTGGATGAAAATAACATATTTCAGAATGTTTTGTATAAGTTTCTGCTGAGCACACTTTCTTCTTTATCAAAACAGAATACCCTATCTCCTCCAAACATTCTCGTATAATGCACAATGTATCTGTTTCTTCGTTATCAATTCCCCCACCCAAGAAGAAAAGACCTTTCGATGTTTGTACAATTCCAATGCAATTATTTTTTATAGGAATTAAATATGCCCCCTTTCTATGTACATATTCAACACCCTTGTTTGTTCCAAATATCTTATGCATTTCAATTATCTCCATCAACGGAAAGTGATCGCTTTCTAATAATCCAATCATCATTTTGCGACTCTCTTTCCGCATAGTAGCCGCAAGGCATATCTTTTAAAACACTAACAGAATTATCCAAATCAAAAGCATATTTTAGAGATACTATTCTTCCTTCGCTTATTTCATGTGTCTTTCCACATAAAAATTGCCACATTCCGTCATCGTCATCATGTGATACATATAGAATAGGTGCTTGACCCTCCATTATATGACAACAAATAATTGTAGCTGTATTGGGTGGATCATAAAAAGGAAATTCCATATCTATTACTCCTATCAAATCCTAATTTGTTAGTACAATTATAACCGATTTTTAATGGACACACAATGACTCTTTGCAAAAGAAAAATCGTGCGGACTCTTACTATTGCTGAATAAAAATGGACATGCTATAATATAAAGCGTTACAACAAACAAATTTTGTGTACCGGAATGAGAGTGGATATGACAAAGCTGTTTGAAGATATAAAGTGGTTTCTCCGACAAAAAATATACATAATAATTCTTTCTCTGACCGCAATTTGTAGTTATGGCTACGCGATTGTTCAACCCAGTATCGGAATTGATGATACAGCAGTGGGTCTTTATTTGGAAGATGGCTTAGAGGTCGTGATGGGCAGATGGACTATTTTCCTGCTCAACAAAATGTTTCACGTGTCAGATTTTGCACCCTTTATGCCTGAACTTGTAGGTGTGATTTTCCTGATGATTGCAGCCACACTTTTCAATGTGCTTCTTCGGCGCTTGACAAACAATAAAGTAGGAGTTCTGGTTTCCACAATTTTCGCCTGTGTGTTTGTCTCCAATCCAATTATCAGCGAGGTTTTTATTTATTATTATCATGACGGTGTAGGGTTTGGTTATATCATGACGGCTCTCTCTCTGTTGGCTTTTCAGGATGGAATCAACAAAAGCGGCAGACAAAAAATATTGTCCTTTCTGTCCAGCCTCCTTTGTATATGGGTTGCGGTTGGCTGCTATGAATCTTTTCTGATCTTATATATTCTTGGAATCCTTGTGGTTATGTTTTTGTGGGGGATGACAGGAAAAGTGAAAAGATTAAGTTTTCAATCTGTTCTTGGATATTTGGCGACAGGGGCAGTGATTACGGTTCTTTGTGTGTTACTTCGCAGCATTATGATTTTCCTCATGACACAGATTTTTGGACTGCATGGAGTCTTGGATCAGGTAAGACAGGAACAGCGCAGTCTCTCAGAAGTTTTGCTTTTGTTCCAAGAGGGCGGTATGGATTATCTAATTATGTTGGTAAAACGTTTTTGGATTGTATATCATATCAATGCTCTAGTTTATTTACCTGTGACAGTTTATGAATTTGCGGTTTTTTGTTTCGGATTGGGAAGTGTGATCCTGGCAGTGAAGAAACGCAGTCTCTGGTATCCTGTACTTTTTGTTGGAATGCTTGTTGCTCCCTTCTTGTTGACTCTGGCGGAAATGCATGTTACTTATTATCGTTCCTGCCAGTATCTTCCATTCTTTTCAGCAGCGGGTGTCTGGCTGTTCTGTTATGGATTGACACAATGGAAGCATTATGGTAAATGGGTTTCTGTTATCATGCTTTTCCTGTCAATCTTAATCGTATGGAATCAGGCGGAGTTTATGAATCGCAATTTCTATATGGATTATAAGAAATACGAAACTACAAAGGAAATGTTGTGTGAGATTGCTTATGAGATAGAAAGGGATTACGGGACAAATACACCTGTGATTTTTACAGGTCATTACAACACACCTTATGCGTTGACCGAGGATTATTATGTGTCCTATGGTTCTTGGCAGTTTCGTTGGATCGTCATTCTTACGGATTGGATTGATCCGCATCTGAAGGAAAAATATTATTCGCAATGGGGCTACAGCTATATCGGTGAGGCGAACTACTCTATGGTTCAATGGGCGTTTGACGCTTTTGACGGAACCAATGGTCAGATGATGAATTTTTTGAAAATGCATGGTCACTCTTTTCCCATGGTCACTGATTTAGAGGTGATCAAAGAGGCAAATGAAATTGGTGATCAAATGCCAAAATGGCCAGCGAAGGGTTCCATCATACAGCGGGATGGATATATTTTAGTGCACATATAATTGTTATTTTTCACCCTAGCCATGAAACAACTTCAGGTGGATAATCGTTTCTAGTAGGGTCGTCTGAAAACGTCGGTGCTTAGCGAGGAACGAGCTTAGCATCCGTTACGTTTTCAATCGAGCGAGAGCGTGCCCTATTAGAAATGATTATCCACCTGAAGTGTCCCGTGCTGGCTACTCTGTGAAAAGTATCAATAAGTTAATTGCTTAATTTTAATTCTTTAGGTAGATATCTGAAATAATTCATGCTATAATGGTACACGTGAAAAACTGATTGAAATGAAAATCCCAAAGATGAAAGGTGAAGACAAAATATGGGAAGAACAATAGCAATAGCAAATCAAAAGGGTGGTGTAGGTAAGACTACCACATCCATTAATTTATCGGCGGCTCTGGCTATGAAGGGGAAGAAAGTCCTTGTGATTGACACTGACCCTCAGGGCAATACTACCAGCGGATTTGGAATTGACAAGAATGATTTGGAGGATACTATCTATGAATTGATTCTTGGAGAATGTTCCATCAGTGATTGTATTATTAAGGATGTCATTCACAATGTGTCGGTCGTTCCTTCCAATGTGAATCTTGCGGCGGCGGAGATTGAATTGATTGGTGTGGAGCGCAAGGAGTACATATTAAAAAATGAAGTAGACTATGTAAAGGACAGTTTTGACTACATTATCATTGATTGTCCCCCCTCTTTGAACATGCTGACCATCAATGCCATGACAACGGCTGACAGTGTGATCGTGCCGATTCAATGTGAGTATTATGCATTGGAGGGTTTGAGCCAATTGATTCATACAGTGAATCTGGTGAAGGAGCGTTTGAATCCAGCTTTGGATATGGATGGCGTGGTTTTCACCATGTACGATTCCCGCACCAATCTCTCTATGCAGGTGGTAGACAATGTGAAAGCAAATTTGAAATCACATATTTTTGATACCATGATTCCGAGAAATATCCGATTGGCGGAAGCGCCCAGCCATGGGATGCCTATTACAAGATACGATGCCAAGTCAGCCGGCGCGGAGGCATATTTGAATCTGGCGGATGAAGTGATCAATTACAGAGGCTAAATGACACTGTTGTCATAACTATAAACTTACCAAATGGAAGATAAGGAGAAAAGTGTATGGCGCCAAAGGGACAGAGAGGATTGGGAAAAGGGCTTGATTCCCTGATCCCCGATACAATTGGAGAGGAAAAGAACAAGAAAAAAGAATCACCTGCAGCAGAGAATCAGCCATCAGGGGAGAAGGGAACTATGGTAAAGATTACCATGGTGGAACCCAACAGGGAGCAGCCCCGCAAAAATTTTGACGAGGATTCCCTGCAGGAGCTTGCAGATTCTATCAAGCAGTTTGGTCTGCTGCAGCCGATCTTGGTTCAGGATCGAAAGGATCACTATGAGATCATCGCCGGCGAGCGCAGATGGCGCGCATCCCGTATGGCAGGTCTGCAGGAAGTGCCGGTGATCATCCGCAATTATACAGAGCAGGAGATTGTGGAGATTTCCCTGATTGAGAATATCCAGCGTGAGGATTTGAATCCGATTGAAGAGGCGCAGGCATACAAACGTCTGCTCACGGAATTTAATTTAAAACAGGACGAGGTGGCGGAGCGTGTGTCTAAGAGCCGGGCGGCAGTCACCAATTCTATCAGATTGTTGAAGCTCTCGGACGAAGTCCAGCAGATGGTGATTGATGATATGATTTCCACGGGTCATGCAAGAGCCCTTCTGGCAATTGACGATCCCGAGGAACAATATAATCTGGCACAGAAAATATTTGACGAAAAGCTCAGTGTCCGCGACGTGGAGAAGCTGATGAAGAATCTTCACAAGACCGCAAAGGTGAAAAAGCCGGATGATGAGACCATGCAGGCAATTTATCAGGATATTGAAGAGAAGCTAAAGAGACGCCTCAGCACGAAAGTCACCGTGACTCCCAAAGGTGAGGGAGCAGGTAAAATTGAGATTGAATTTTACAATCACGACGACTTGGACAGGCTGATTGATTTGATGGGAGAAAAATAAAATGAATACAAGCTTATTGGAGCAGATGGGTCTCGCCGGACTGGATTTGGGCATCTTGGTGATTGGTCTGGGTGTGGCGATTGTACTGTTGCTGATTGTACTGATTCTTCTGATTGTGCAGATCAGAAAGACGAGTAAGCTGGCGAAACGGCTGGACAAATTTACCACGGGAAAAGACGGAAAAAGTCTGGAAGAGGATATTGCATCACTTTTTGAAGATAATCAATATTTAAAAAATACCGTGGACACACACCGCAAGGATATCCGCACACTCTTTAAGAAGGCGGAGCTCGCTTACCAGAAAATGGGTCTGGTAAAATATGACGCTTTCAGTCAGATGGGAGGACAGCTTAGTTTCTGTCTGGCAATGTTGGATGAAAATAACAATGGATTCATTTTGAATTCTGTACATAGCACGGAAGGGTGTTATTCCTATACGAAGGAGATTCAAAATGGAGAGTGTTCCCTGTCACTTGGCAAGGAGGAGGAAGAAGCGCTGAATATTGCCATGGGTGGGAATTAATAAACCGACATTTATAAGATTTCAATATGCCGCGGATGCGGCAGGAGGAGGAGAACATGATAGATATTAAATTTCTGAGAGAGAATCCCGACTTGGTGAAGGAGAATATTAAGAAAAAATTCCAAGATGAAAAAATTGCCTTGGTGGATGAGGTGATTGCCTTGGACGTGGAGAGCAGGAAGGCAAAGCAGGAGGCGGACGATCTGCGCGCCAATCGCAATAAGATTTCCAAAGAGATCGGTGCTCTCATGGGACAAGGCAAGAAGGAGGAAGCAGAGGAGAAAAAAGCTCTGGTGGCTGCCGGCGCCAAGCGTCTGGCGGAGCTGGAGGTTTTGGAGAAGGAGCTTCAGGAAAAGGTCACCAGCATTATGATGAAGATTCCCAACATTATAGATTCTTCTGTGCCTATCGGAAAAGATGACAGTGAGAATGTGGAGATTCAGAAATATGGTGAGCCGGTGGTGCCTGATTTTCAAGTACCTTATCATGCAGATATTTTGGACAGCATTTGTGGCTTGGATAAGGACGCCGCGGGACGCACCAGCGGAGAAGGTTTTTATTATCTCATGGGTGACGCAGCCAGAATCCATTCGGCTATGATCAGTTACGCGAGAGATTTTATGATCGACAAGGGATTTGTATATTGTATCCCGCCCTTTATGATTCGCAGCAGCGTGGTGAATGGTGTGATGAGTTTTGCCGAGATGGAAGCAATGATGTATAAGATTGAGGGCGAGGACTTATACTTAATCGGTACCTCCGAACACTCCATGATTGGTAAATTTAAGGGTCAGATTGTGGAGGAGAAGAGCCTTCCTATCACCATGACTTCCTATTCCCCGTGCTTCCGCAAAGAGGTCGGCGCCCATGGCATGGAGGAGCGTGGCGTTTATCGCGTACACCAGTTTGAGAAGCAGGAGATGGTGGTGCTCTGCAAGCCGGAGGATTCCATGGAATGGTATGACAAGATGTGGTCTTATACGGTGGAATTTTTCCGCAGTCTGGATGTGCCGGTTCGCACATTGGAGTGCTGCAGCGGCGATCTGGCTGATTTGAAGGTGAAGTCCTGTGATGTGGAGGCATGGAGCCCCAGACAGCAGAAATACTTTGAGGTCGGTTCCTGCTCTACCTTGGGTGATGCGCAGGCAAGACGTTTGGGCATTCGTACCAAAGGTGAAAATGGTACGTACTATGTGCATACCTTGAATAATACAGTACTTGCAACTCCGAGAGGATTGATTGCTTTTCTGGAAAACAATGTGAATGAGGATGGGAGCATCAATATTCCGGAGGCACTTCGTCCATATATGGGCGGCAAAGAGAAAATCATGCCTGCAGGGAAGAATGCGTAAAGCAAAACGTTGTTGATAGATAAGAGAGAAAAATATGAAAAAAAATATAAATGAAAAAGTATTGTTATTCGTACCAACTGTATTTTTGATTGCAGGGGTTTGTATGTTTATCTGGGGATTCTGCTGGCTGATCTCCACTTTCCAGTTTAAGGCGACAGCTGTGAAGGTTCCCGGGGAAATCACCAGAATGGACAGCGCCTATGATGACGACGGCGACGAGCATTATTCCGTCTTTGTATCTTATGAATATAACGGAAAAAAATATGAGGATATACGTATTAACTCCTACAGCAGCAGTATGTACATGGGGAAGAAAATGTCCCTGTACTGTGACCCCGAAAATCCGGGGCATGTGGAAGTAGGCTCTATGCTCTTTTTCCCCTCTGTTTTTTTGCTGATTATGGGTGCTGCTTTTGCGTTAATTGGCGGAGGAGTTACAATTCGCACAATGGTGGTTTCTTTCCAACGCAAGAGAATCAATGAACAGGGAATCAGCATCTATGCCACGGTGGAAGAAATTGTATATGACACAAGCGTTGCAGTGAATGGCAGACATCCCTATACGATTATCTGTACATACAGGGACGACTATAAGGATATTACTTATCGGTTTAAAAGTGAGAACCTTTGGTTTGATCCATCTCCCGTACTCCCTGTAGAAAGCACGATAGAAGTAAAAGTTGACGCAAACGATTACAGTAAATATTATGTCAATGTGGAAGAAGCGACAAAAAGAATCGTGGATTATACATAATATCAAATCATTAGTATTGATCATAGATTTTGAATGAAAGAAGGTGAGATTTTTGCATAGATTTATGAGAGCCATCGGTTTCAGTAATTTGAAGGATTATAAACAACTCAAAGAGATTTTGACGGAAATTATGATCAATCCGGATTCCAGCGCTTTCACTGTCAACGAGGAAAATACCATGTTGGGAGAATTTCGCAAAAATTTTGCCAATGATATCGGAATTGCCGTGTGTGGGCAGATGGACTCGGAGGATAAATTTATATTTGATTATTACTTTCCGTACTTGGTGGGGAGCGGTATCACTTCTTATGAGGACGTGTCCGTGGAACGTCATGCCGCCACGGAT
Organism: uncultured Lachnospiraceae bacterium; assembly: GCA_947175035.1. GTDB lineage: Bacteria > Bacillota > Clostridia > Lachnospirales > Lachnospiraceae > Acetatifactor. The sequence continues at coordinate 19,120 of CAMWLG010000005.1, forward strand.
TCTTACGCAGGAGTCTGTGATGACATCAAGGTGGGCATTTCTCTGATTTTTTACCTGAGAAATATGATTCCTTACGTGAAGGCGCAGTCATTGGGCAGGCTTCCTGTCAGGGGGACTTCTTTGACATTGTCGGCTCTTTCCGTGAAGGGTGTTGTGATGATGCCTATCATGAAGGACGAGATGCAGAAGAAGAAGGTCAAAAGGGATTCTGTCAATCGTACCAATCTGCTGGCTGCTGCCAGAAAGGGTGACGAGGATGCCATTGAAACCCTGACTTTAGAAGATATGGATATGTATACCACCATTTCCCGCAGAATCCAAAAAGAAGATATATTCAGCCTGGTGGACACCTATTTTATGCCCTATGGGGTGGAGTGCGACCATTATTCCGTGCTTGGCGAGATCGTGGGGATGCGCCTTGTCACGAATCAACTTACGGGAGAAAAAATTTATATTTTAACAATTTGCTGTAATGAATTGACATTTGACGTTAGTATTAATATAATAGACTTGTTTGGGGAGCCACAGGTGGGACGCCGGTTCAAGGGCGTTATCTGGCTGCAGGGATATATTAATTTTCCGGAGGAACCCTGATCACGTTCGTCTTGTGACAATTTCTAAATATGTTCCCTTAGTTAAATGGATATAACAGACCCCTCCTAAGGGTCAGTTGAGGGTTCGATTCCCCCAGGGAACGTTTGAATTAAAGAGCACGGAAATGCCGTAATCTTAAAAGGTTGCGGCATTTTTAAAATATATGGTGTTTTATGACAAAGAAAAAGCCGAATCAGATGAATGATAAAACGGAGAAATAATGATGAGCAAGTCAAAGACAAAAGACATAAAGAAAAACAGGATTTACCACATTACTTATGCCGTTATGATTACATTTATTTTAACCATGGTCGTAAGTGCGGCAGTAGTAAATCGGGGGAAGTCTCCGGCGGAGCAGCTTTCTGAAGGCAATATTGCCTTCGGTGAAGGGTGGTATCTGGAGGATGGCAGTGCGGCGGATGTCAGCCATTTGAATAAAATTTCTTCTGTGACGCCCTATCAGGAACAGAGCGTCTATCACAGGCTGCCAGATGATCTGGAAGAAGGGATTTCCTTTTGCTTCCGTGCAAAAAACATTGATTATCAGGTGTATGTGGACGGAGAGCTGCGCTATGAGCCAATGCGTCGGGAGAGCATTGTTTATAATAAGTCCTTTGGAAATAGGTGGAATTATGTTCCGCTTTACAGCAGTGACAGTGGAAAAATTGTGGAAGTGTGTTTTCATACCGTGTATGAGGGCGGCCGGGCATGCATAGACAATCTTTGTCTGGGATCTGCAGCCGGGGAGATTGTTACCACATTTACAGAAAAGGCAGTGGCTTTTTCTACCTGCCTGCTTATACTGTTTGTCGGGCTGCTGTTGATTGTGGCGGATATTCCTGCCAATCTGCAGATGCATAAAAATCATGAGCTGCTTTATCTTGGTCTGTTTGCCATAGGCATTGCGCTCTGGTGTCTGGCGGAGACAAGTCTGCTGCAGTTTTACACGGATGACAGCAGGCTGATTCAGCTTCTGTCCTGTTGTTCCCTGATGATAATTCCTATTCCGCTGGTGCTTTATCTGGATGCAGCTTTTGGTTTTAAAAGGAAGATGGTTGTCCCGGTAATCTGTGGATTGTCCGCAGCGGAATTTTTCATTTGTACTGTTTTGCATTTCACAGGGGTGAAGGACTACCACGAGACACTGACTTTGTGCCATGTGATGCTGGCGGTTTCGGCATTTTTACTGTTGTATTCTATTTTAAAAAACACATTTCGAAAAGGAAAAAGCAAGATCAGGAATGTCTATAAAATATTGCGTACCATTGGATTCATGGGGCTTAGTTTTGCCGCGGCGATAGATATTATAAGATATTATCGGGGTCGCACCAGCGACAATGCTATGTTTGTGCGCATTGGTCTGTTGATTTTCATATTGTGCTATGGAAGCTCCAGTCTGGAGAAAATGATAAATGCGGTAAAGCTTGGGGTGCAGTCAGAATTTGTCAGCCAGCTTGCCTATAGGGACGGTCTGACGGGCATTGGTAACCGGACGGCTTTTCAGGAGCGGCTGGTGGAACTGGAGAAAGAAAAGAAGCAGCTTCCCGGAATTGCTATTATCATGTTCGATGTAAATGACTTGAAGTTGATCAACGACAATCAGGGACATCAAAAGGGAGACCAGTTGCTGATGTGCAGCGCGGAAATCATCAAAACCGCGGTGGATTCGGTGATGGGTACTTGCTATAGGATTGGCGGCGATGAGTTCGCATGCATCTTAAGCGGAGAGGATGTGGATGAACGCTGTGAAAAAGCGATTGTCTGTTTCAAAAAAAACATGGACGATTATAACTCTGTGGAAGGACAGCCCTTCCGCATCAGTATCGCCAGCGGTTATGCGGTCTATGACAAGCTTCAGGAGAAAGAAATGTTGATGGATGTATATCAGCAGGCGGATGTCCGCATGTATGAAAATAAAAAACAGATCAAAGCAGGACATCAGATACGCTGATCATAATCTTGACTAATAAAAAACGATTTTCCACCAAATATTACCTTATGGAAATTTTTTTATAAGGGCATAATAAGAACACAGAAAAACATTTATGTGTAGAAAATATTTGGGGGGATAGAAATGAAAAAGACAGTATTGATGGCAATTATTCCAGTGTTTATAATCACATCCACATTAATGGGGAAGACAATGGCAGGGCCGCTTGCCACATGGTCGGCGGTGGATTGGGGCACGGTGGACAGTGAGATAGATGACAGATTGAACAGCATGTCGGGAAAGGGCAGAAGTGCCAACGAGAATTTGGATGTGTCCACAGGAGTCAGCATGGAGATCCCTGCTGATACGCTCAGAAAAGTGGCGGGAAAAAACTTGACATTGGCTTTTCACACTGGAGAGGGAATCGCCATCAGTACATCCGGCAAAGAGCTTAAGTCAGTGGAGCGTGACTTAAATATTATGATCACTGACGGGGAGGAAACAGCGCTCAAGGATGCCTGTCAAAGAATTGTGGAAGGTGCGCTTTACAGCAAAATGTTCGCCATGGAGGAAAAAGCGGCCTATGACATTCACTTGAACATTCATTTCAGCGTGGGTCAGGAATATGCTGGGAAATATGCCAATCTGTACCATTATGATGAACAGAAGGAACAGATGGTGTGCGATGGTTCTTTCGTGGTCACGGACGGGGGAATGGCAATGTTTTCTCTGAGCCGTGGGGATGAATATTTATTGACAGTGACAGAAAACCTGCCTGTAGGGGGGAAACTTGGGTATACCGTGGTAAGCGGCGACAATCTTTCCAAAATCGCGGCCAGGAACAAAGTCAGCGTGAAAGAGATTTTAGCGGCGAATCCCAAGATTGAGAATGCTGACATGATTTTTGCAGGTCAGAAAATCACTATTATGAAGATGTAAGAGAAATTGAGTATAAAATATACAAAATTGATGCTGTCGCTTTCAACGGTTGAAAAATCGTGAAGCGGCAGCCTCAAACTTGTATCATGGATTTTTCTACTCGCTCAAAATAAGTTGTACCCTGATCTGTATGATATGTGCCACATCCCAGGCATCCTTATCCCCTGCAAAATAAGGAGCCGTTTCCTCCTGTACCACTGATTGGATATAGGGATCAATCATGCCGTTGCGCAGGTTTCCGTTATAGAGGATATCTTCCAGAATCTTTATTTCAGTGTCCGTTATTGTCAGTGTATTCTCTCCGGCTCTTACCTTCATCCCCTTTGACTCCTCCGCCAAATCCTTTAGGATTGAACTGCGCACCGGAAACCCAGGCTCAACAATACCACTATACTTCTGATTCGATTCCTGCAACAGGCTTTCTATAAATTTCCAAGCTCCTTCCTTTCGGCTGCTTCCAGAATAGATGGCACAGCTGTCGGAACATGCCATGACCTCATAGACCTGCCCGGAAAGCGTAGGGTATCCATAGACGGGATACTCCCTGCCATACACGTCCACATAGTATAAATAGGTAGCAAACCATCCCCCAAACCGTACTTCCTGGCATAAGGTATGATATCTCTTTTCCTCCGAAGTCCATTCGTCTGCATCCGACCAATCTGCCTCCGCATATTCCCTGCATAGCTCCAGCATGCCCACAAATTCCTCCGTCTCGAAGAAGGCCTTCCTCTGTTCCCAATCAATCAATTCCTCTTGTCTGCCACTCAACAGATGAGACAGCAGTATTTCCGGATTCCCGGGCTGGCCTTCGAACAGAATCTTCTCCCACTCATTTTGCTCAACCAGCTTCAGAAAGGTTTCCATGTTCCACTCTTCCAATGCAATCTTATATTCCGGATGTATTGCGACTCCCCTCAGCTGAACCTGTGGCGTAAAAAGATACAACCCATCGTCTATCCGGAAGGCATCCAGAATATTCCATATGATGTCATCCCTGTACTGCGACTGTTCCAGATAAGGTGACAAATCCTCCAAATAACCGTTTTTCGCATAGGATTCATAATATTCAGAATATGTCATGTCTATGATATCCGGTCCGTTCCCAGCCGCCATGTCCGTGTGCAGCCGGTCGATATTATTGTCATAGTTTTTGATTGTCACATAATAGTCCTGATTGGTCTGATTAAATGTAGTAATGGCTCTCCATATGCTGGAAGTCTCCCCATTGTTCACGCCTCCCACCATTCCGTATACGAGCTCCGTTTTCTGCTCCCGGGATGTGTCTCTTCTGCTTAACAGATTGTAACGCAAACCATCTCCGTTTCCGACAGTTCCAAACAGCCGCAATATCTCTTCGTTTTCGTCATAATACCCTGCCAGAACGGAAGACACCCCCAGCTTCAATGTGTCAGTCCTTGCCAGCAGATTGCCTGATGCCCTGTCCAGAAAAAGAATTTCCTTGTCCGTTGCCAGACACAGCGTTTCCCCGTTGCCGGTCCGGATACCATGGGTTCTTTGGGCCCCTTGGACGGATGCTGCAGACATCCACTTCTTCTCCACCCCGTTTTCCGCCAATTCATACAAAGCAACCCCATCAGAATCCGCCGTTACGCATTCTACCTGTCCGTCGCCGTTTTCCTCCCAAAGGCAGACATTTCCCTGCAATTCCCAGACAACATCCTCCTGTCCTTCTTCGCCAAAGCGAGTCACCCTATTCCCGCTCACAAGGTATATATTTTCACTGCCATCCACAAAAAAGCTGCTTCCCATAATGGCATAATCTTCCCAATTTTCCAACCTGGCAGACATAAGAACACTCCATGTCCCATCCGTGCAGTATTTACGGATTTCAAGAGAGTCATTCTCCCGATTCCTAATCTCTGCATACAACGTCCCTCTATATTGTGCAATGCTTATCAGGTCATATTTTCCGTCTTCCGACTGCCACTCAATATGCTCCCTGTCTCCCATTCCTGATGTCTGCAATGTCCATTTATGGATGGGGTCATTTTTCGTAGCAGTGATAGCCCATGCACTGTCCGCATCACAAACCACCTGCACAATCGACCCAAGTTCCTGTTCCTGCAAATAATCCATGCCAAAGGTCTTTTCGGGAATCTCAACATTCTCTTTTTTTCCACAGGCAGATAGTATCCCTGCAAGAAAAAGAATAAACAGCCACAGCAAAAAAGTTTTGGAGTCAGCCTGTTTTCGCATTCGTTTTTCTCCTTCTTACTAAATTCTATGTCCAGAAACAGAATGTCCAGATGACCATCCTGAGCCAGATAGTTTTTCAGTTCTTCTCCTGTATACCATATCTGTATATTAAATTACGCTTTCTTTTCTTCTGCGCTAATAATACATGATTCATGTTTACATTTCAACTCCGCTTTTAAATTAAATGGGAATGTCCCTTTTTAGAAAAAATGTCTCTTTTTTTATATTATAATCGTTATATATATAGAAAGGTATGGTGCGCAGGTACAATGAATTTGATAAAACGGATTGCGGCTGGCGATAAAGAAGCCTTGGAAAAACTATATTTGCTATATAAGACGAAGGTATTCCGCGTGGCGCTTGCTATATTGGACGATTGCTTTCTTGCGGAGGATGTGGTGCAAGAGACTTTTATCAAGATACAACAGGGTGCGGAAGCCTTTCATTTCAAGGACAGTGAAGGCGCGTGGATCATGACAATAGCCAGAAATACCGCTATAGATATCTTACGAAAACAAAGAAGGGAGATCGTTCATGAAGAGGTTGAAGAAATGGTAGATCATGCTGACACATCTGCTAGTCCCATAGATCAAAATGAAAATGAGGGATTTTTAGAGCTGATCAGGAAATTGAATGAGTCGGAACAACAAATTGTGAGCCTGCATTTGATAGGAGAGTTAAAACATCGTGAAATTGCCCGTATTTTGGATATGAATGTCAGTGCTGTCAAGAAAAGATATCGCAGAGCAATCAAGAAAATAGAACGGGAAATGGAGGAACAACATGAATAAGACAGAAAAATATTTAAAAAATTTGATTCAGGAAATGCCAAAGCCAGCGGGAGAGCTTTCATTTACAATGGATCAAGTGGAATTGGGCGAAAGTCAGAATGAACTTACAAATATAAAATGGGGAAGAAGGAGATCGGTCAGGTATGTTCTGGCAGCGATCTGTGGGTTATTTATGATTGTTTCTGTTCCGGTTGCGGCTCATATTCCATATATTTCAGAGCGTATGCAGATCTTGTCAAATAAGGAGATACAGGATCTTACAGATATGACACAGCAGCAAATGACGGAAGCAGATTTATTTTCCAGACCATTATCCAGGGAAGAGCGAATTCGTATGGAAGCTGTGAGGCAGGAATATGAAAATGGCATTTTCCCGAAGGGAGAAATTCTGATTGTGTCAGGAGATGAACAGATAGATATTGATTATTATTATAATCAAAATACTGGGATGTTCTATTTGCCTGACTCCAGAGAATTGACAGATGAGGAGTTGGGGCAATATATTGATTTTTATTATAAAAGGGATTACAGCCTTCAAACACATCAGAACCAGGAGATGGCAGCTAATCCAGCCTTAGAGGACAAGTCCAAAAATGAATTGAGCGAAGAATTTGTGATACCCCATGAACATAGGGAGATTATTTTGGATTGGCTGAGGCTATATGATATTAGTGATTTGGAGTTGACTGATTTGGAAAACAAGCTGGAAGTCGAAGGAATCTATCGACCTTCGGAGGATTTTTGCAATTATATTTATTTGTATCCGATGGCAGAGGGGACACTCCGATTTCATATCTCAGAGGATGGTGACATGAAATTTTTGAATCGGTTAAGTATAGTGCCTTCGGAGGAAGCCGCTAGCGGCACGACAATTCCCAAGCTGAAGCCGCTAGCGGAAACTGACAAATTCGAATCCATAAAAAAGGTTCTGGAAGAAAGCCGCAGTATGGATTGGAAGGCATCTTCAGCGTGGTATTTATGCCAATCTGATTCGGAAGGGTATCTTAGATATGATGCTTTTGGATATTTATTTACGGATGAAGAGGGAAAAGGATGGGTATTTATGTATGAGAATGGAGCAGCATATCCAACCCGGATCATGTACATGACCTATGATTGGTGGGTAGATGAGATTAGAAAGGCAGAGAAACTTGAGGAAATCAATGGAGTTAAATTTGACCATAATGTAATTTCCTTGGATATCAACACGGGGGAGGTGTCATGACCTTGTAATGGTTTTCCTTTATCATTTTTGAGGGATCTATTGACAAAATCGGTTATTTATCATACTATAATTATACAAAAGTTGTAACTTTTGATATATTGGGAGAAGTACAAGAATATTTCTATTTATTGTTGAAGATAATTATATGGTCGGGTATGAGACTTGAAACCATACCGAGTGGTCGGAATGGAGACCTAAAACCCATTCGAGTGTAGAGTAAACTACTAAAAATCGCAAGAGGAATGACCTAGTCATTCCTCTTTTTCTACATAGGAGGTTTAATGTGCATTGTAAGTTTTAAGGAAAGAGTAAAGAACGAAGCGATAGCAAATGCAAGTTTATACCAATTGAATTTTATAAATTATGAGTATTTGGTGTGTTCGGAGGCTTTTAATAATTCCTATCATATTATCAGATCCGATAAAAGAAATTATCTGCATCTTATCGGAATACATACAACCTTATCTGCAGTGGACTTTTTTGATAAATGTTTTGATGGTACATTGGATGAAGCAGACTTTGATTTTATAAAACCCAATAAATCTGAAAAATCCGTAAAAGGTTCTGTAAGAGAAAAAATTACAGTTTTGCCGAATATGGTGCGATTATTTGAACAAAGATTGCTTGCAGAAGATAATTTTAAGAAGAACAAAGTGGGGTGTGCATTTGCATCATCTGATAATAGATGTACCTTAGGTTTTGCTGTGTCAGGGCATCCCAAATCTCTATTAAAGGGAAATGAATTGGAGTCAAGTAAGGTAAAACCTGTGGATTTGATTTTTCGGAAACAAAGAAGCAGTGAAGGGACATATGATGAGCTTGTTTTCGGAAATAAGGCGGATGTCGCAAAGTATAAAGACAAGATAGTGGATTATATTTCAAAGGAATTTATTGAATAAGAAAAGTTTTCCTAGGAGTAAAACGTCTATTAAATCTGAATTTGAGGAGGTTAGCATGATGGTTGGAAGAATAGTAGGTCTTGTATGTTTCTTATTATGTGCTTTTCCTTTTTTGGTTATAAGTATTTATAATAAAGATAGTAGGGAGCCTATTAATTTTTGGAGTGGAGATACCTCACTAAAAGATAAGGTTAAGGACATAAAGGGTTATAATACTGAAATGGCTGGATTATATAAAAAGTGTGCGATATGTTTCTTATTGACTGGGATTTTATGGGCAGTTCTTCCTATTGCCGGAATCGTTTTACTTGTGTTTAATTGCTCGGTTGGAATTTATTTAACATATCGGGTTTATAAGGGGATTTTGGAAAGATATTCGTAACTTTCCGTTTGTCAAATAGAACAATATTTCAAGTCCCCTAAAACTTGACAGTTTTCCTCCAATAGAATATGATAATGAATGCGGGATTCATGCTCTATTCGAGAGGCATGGCAAGGAGGATTACACAGATGGAGATTACGAAAGATATTTTTTACATTGGTGTCAATGACCATGATATAGACCTGTTTGAAGGTCAGTATGTCGTTCCTAATGGTATGGCATACAATTCCTATATCATCATGGATGAAAAAATTGCAGTTATGGACACGGTGGATGCCAATTTCAAAGAAGAGTGGCTGGCAAACATTGACAGCACTTTGAATGGCAGAGAGGTTGATTACCTGATTGTTCAACATATGGAGCCTGACCATTCCGCCAATATTGCAGAATTTATGAGCCAACATCCGAAGACCACAGTTGTGGCTTCCGCGGCTGCTTTCCGTATGATGCAGCAGTTTTTTGGAACGGATTATGCGGACTGCCGCATGGTTGTGGGAGAGGGCGATACCCTTAGCCTTGGCAGGCATAACTTGACCTTTCTGACAGCGCCCATGGTGCATTGGCCTGAAGTCATTGTAACCTATGACAGCACAGATAAAGTATTGTTCTCCGCTGACGCTTTTGGAAAATTTGGCGCACTGGATACGGAGGAGGACTGGGCATGTGAAGCCCGCCGCTACTATATCGGTATCGTCGGGAAGTTTGGCACCCAAGTACAGGCTTTGCTCAAAAAGGCAGCAGGCGTGGACATCAAAACGATCTGCCCTTTACATGGCCCTGTGCTGACAGAAAATCTTGATTATTATCTGAATCTGTATCAAATTTGGTCTTCTTACTCCGTGGAGAGTGAGGGTGTGATGATCGCCTACACTTCTGTTTACGGCAACACGGCAGAGGCTGCGGAGTTTCTCGCTGAGAAGCTGGAGGAAAATGGCTGTCCCAAAATCGTGATGTGCGACCTTGCCCGTGAAGATATGGCAGAGGCTGTGGAGGACGCTTTCCGTTATGGTAAATTAGTGCTTGCCACAACCACTTACAATGGGGATATCTTCCCTTACATGAAACATTTTATTGACAATCTCACAGAGCGGAATTATCAAAACCGCACGGTCGGCATGATTGAGAATGGTTCTTGGGCGCCTGCTGCCATTAAGACCATGAAGAAATTATTGGAGAACAGTAAAAATATCACCTATACCGATACAAATGTCACAATTAAGTCAGCTCTCAATGAAGAAAATATTGCCCAGTTGGAGGCAATGGCGAAAGAGTTGTGTTAATTGAAACGACATGGTATAATATCCGCAAAGGGCAGAGTCAAGTGTCCGAATAAACAGATGCCGAGCTTGCTCAGGCAGATGTTTATTTGGATATTTGACGAGCGAAGCGACCCCGAAAAAACGAAGGTTTTTCGGGGGTCTGCCCGAGACATGCGGTAGTATGAACAAAGCGAGGAACATAGGATGAATTTAGTGATCACCATGAGCCGTAGATATGGAACGGGAGCAAGTCTCATCGCTGAGGAATTATCCAAGAAATTAAACATTCCTGTGTATGATAAGGCTTACATCGAGCATGAGCTCGAGGAAAATACTTATGTCTCAGAGACGGAAGCGATCCGGAAGCTGGCGGAAAGCCCCTGTATTATTTTGGGGCGCTGCGCGTCGGAGATTCTGGAGGGGCAGCCCAATGTTTTCAATGTATACATAGTAGCTGACAAGGAGGATCGTATCCAGCGTATCATGAAGAAGGAGTCCTTATCTTATGAGGATGCCAAGTCGATGCTGGAACAAAATGACAAGAAACGTGCAGCCTACTATAATGAAAATACCGGTAAGCTTTGGGGTGATGTAAATAATTACCATATGATATTGGACACTTCCAAGCTGGGTATCGAGAATTGTGCGGATATTATGGTGAAATATTTTGAAAAAGTGGAAATTATCTAGTAAAAGCAAAATAAAGGACTGCATTTCAGAGCGGGAATGCAGTTCTTTTTTTAAAAAAATTCTTCTCATATTGGCAGTGATTTTATTCATGAGCGGCTTGTTGTTGGTATGGCAGAATCAGCGGGAAGCACAGACCTTATACACGAAGGATTTGTATACAAAAGATTTGTATGCTATGGATACTCTGTTCTCATTGAGGGTCTATGGGGCGCAGGGGGAGGAAGCCCTGAAACAATGTGAGACAAGGGTGCGGGAGTTAGAAGGTTTATTGTCTGTGACGAGGCAGGACAGTGATGTCCGGAGGCTGAATGCCAGTGATGGTCAAAATATAGAGGGAATACCTGTCAGCAAGGATACGTATTCTCTGCTGTCATCAGCGATCAGTCTGGGCGCTGAGACGGAGGGCGCATTGGACATTACACTGTATCCCGTGCTGCGGGAGTGGGGTTTTACCACGGGGGAGTATCGGATTCCGGAGGCGGAGCGTATACAGACTCTTATGCAAAAGGTGGATTATCAATCGGTTCTTTTGAAATCTTCCATGTCCGAAGGGGGAGAAGGAGCGGTCTATGTGCCGGAGGGGGTGGAGATTGACCTGGGTGCCGTGGCAAAGGGTTACACAGGGGATTGTCTTTTGGACATCTTAAGGGATATGGGAGTGACCTCCGCCATGCTTGACTTGGGCGGGAACGTCCAGACCTTGGGAGCAAAGCCGGATGGCTCTCCTTGGAGAATTGCTGTGAGGAATCCATTTGACAGGGCGAAGGAATTGGGAGTGTTGGAAATTACTGACAAAGCTGTTATAACCTCCGGAAGCTATGAGCGCTATTTCACAGGGGAGGATGGCAGGGATTATTGGCATATTTTGGATCCTGCGGATGGACATCCCGCAGATCATGGGTTGGTGTCCGTGACTGTTGTGGGGGACAGCGGTGTAAGGTGTGACGGTCTTTCCACGGCGCTTTTTGTGATGGGAAAGGACAAGGCAGTGGATTTTTACCGACGGCAGCAGGATTTTGAGATGCTTCTGGTGACGAAGGAAGGCGGGCTGCAGATCACGGAAGGTCTTATGGATTGTTTTGAGTGCGGCGAGGACTGGGATGTTGAGATTATTTACAGGGATGAGAGATAAGACAATCAATACAGTACTTATATTTAGTGTGGCTGTTATTTTTCTGGTATCATTGATTCTGAGCATATTCATCTTACAGCCCTCTCAAAGCCATATGGTAGAAATTGTGCAGGATGATACTGTGCTTTACACTTTTGATATGGACCAGGCAGAAGACCAGGAATTTACTATTTGTTATGATAATGGCAGTAGCAATACCATCCGTATTCAGAATGGAAAAATCTGTGTGGCAGGGGCGGAATGTCCGGATAAGACTTGTGTGAGTATGGGGGAGCTGTATTCGAAAAGTCTGCCCATTGTATGTCTGCCCAATCATTTGATTATCAGGTTTGCGGATTAAAGGAGAGGATATGTCGGTTAAAAGAATGACACAGCTGTCATTACTTACGGCGGCGGCATTGATTTTATATGTGATAGAGCTTCAGCTTCCGAGTCTTGTTCCCATTCCCGGTGTGAAATTGGGGCTCGCCAATATTATTACGGTGGTAGCGGTGTATCGGTTTCGGCCCTATGAGGCGGCGATATTGGTGGCAGTCCGGGTGATTTTGGGGGCTTTTTTTGCGGGGAATTTGTCCGCTTTGCTTTTTAGCGGTTGTGGCGCCGCGTTGTGCCTGTGTGGTATGCTTTTGTTGGGAAGGGTGATTTCTGTAAAATATATTCCGCTCTGCAGTGTCTTGGGAGCTATGCTGCACAATGCAGGGCAGATCGCCGCGGCGGTGTGGGTCGTGCAAAGCACAAGCGTGCTGGTTTATCTGCCGATTCTCATGGTTACGGGGGGCATTGCGGGGTTGTTTACGGGTCTGTGCGCTCAGGCGGTGGAGCGTCGGCTTCCAGCCTCATATCAGCGTAAATCATGTCGATCATCAAAAAAATCATGAAAAATCCTTGAAAAATATGTGAAATGCCTTTTCAATTTGCAAAAAATGCGTTAAAATATATAACACTGTGCAAAGCATATCAGGAAGGAGATTGTAATAAAATGTCTGATAAAGAGATAAAAAAGGAACAGGAAAAGGAAAAGGTTGTGACAAGATACGACCGTAAGATGCAGCGGCGTGAGGAAGAGAAGAGAAAGGAACAGCAGCAGAAAAATATTGCCACAGCGGTCGGCGCGGTTGTGGTGATTGCTTTGGTGGTGTTTGCGGCGTCCTTTCCCATCCGTACTTATCTGGCAACCCATGAGCCCTATGTAACCATCAATGGAGAGGATATCACCAAGGTGGAGTTTGACTACAATTATAACAATGTAGTATCGAACTATGTGAATCAGAATGGCTCTTGGCTGTCCTATTTTGGGCTGGATGTAACTCAGGATTTTGCCACGCAGATGTATTCGGGTAATCTGAGCTGGAAGGATTATTTTGAAGAAATGACCGTGGAAAATATGAAGAAAACCAAGGGATTGAAGACAGAGGCGGATGCGGCCGGATATGTGTATGATGCGGCCAAGGAGGTAGAGAACTTTAAGAATTCTATCAAGGACGCAGCAAAAAGTGCAGAAACCAGCACCAAGGCTTATGTCAAGCAGCTTTATGGTCAGTATGCAACGGTTGACCGTATCTCTGATTACATGGCGGAGACGGCACGTGTGAATGCATATTTCAAGGAGATTTCCGAGGGGATGAAGGCTTCTGATGAGGAGATTGACGCTTATTATCAGGAAAATAAGGCGGATTATGATGCCGTTGATTATTATGTGGCAACCTTTAGTGCGGAGTTTCCTTCTGAGGAGGCTACGGACGAGGAGATTGATGCCGCTATGGATGATGCCTATGGACTTGCACTTGCAGCAGAAGATAACTTGATGGATGAAGGTGATCTGCATACCAATGTAAAGCAGGCAGACGTGGAGTATGAGATTTCTGACTGGCTGTTTGATGAGTCCAGAAGAAGTGGTGATACCACGGTGATTGATGATGCGGACAACAATATGTATTATGCATTGCATTTTGTAAAACGTTATCGGGATGAGACTCTCACGGCAAACGTCCGGGTGGTTGTTCCAGAGGAGATGGATGGACAGGCTATTTTGGATGAGTGGAATTCGGGCGAGGCGACAGAAGAAAGCTTTGCAGAGTTGTGTGACAAATATGGTGGCAGCAACTCCGCCGAGGGAGGACTGATTGAGGGTGTTACCAAGAGCGGTGTCAGCACCGAGCTGGCGGATTGGATTTTTGCCGATGACCGCACAGCAGGCGATACAGGGATCGTGTCCACAGAGGGAGGCTACACCTATGTGATATATTATGTAGGTCAGGGCGATCCCGAGTGGAAGAGCGAGATTGCGGGCACATTGCTTTCTGAGGCACAGACAGAATATACGGATGCCCTTGCCGAGAATGCAGTTGTGGAAGATAAAAAGGGCAAGCTGAATTATCTGAAAGTACGCGCTCAGGAGGAAGCTTCTGACGCCGATGATGCTGATGACGTGGGCGGAGAAGATGTAAGCGGCGGAGATACCGAGGACATGGTAAGCGACAGCGATGTAGAATAGAAATAATGCCATTTGTCAGCGTGACCCGATACAAGATTGAACTTTTATCAAAGTACCATCGGTTTTTCTCCGATGGTACTTTGTGTTTTGGGAAAGTTATGATATAATATCCGCAAAAGGTTTTTCGGGGTTCTGCCCAGGACTTGCGGCAATACTTAAAACAGATGGAGAAGGACAGTGACAGGCAATATACAGATTTCTATGCCGCAAAAGGCAAAATATATAATCAAAACACTTACAGATGCGGGCTTTGAGGCTTATGTGGTGGGCGGCTGTGTGCGGGATTCTATCTTGGGGAGAGAGCCTGAGGATTGGGATATCACTACCTCCGCCAGACCTGAGCAAGTCAAGGCCTTGTTTCCCCGCACCATTGATACGGGAATCCAGCATGGCACTGTAACGGTGATGCTGGAAAAGGAAGGGTTTGAGGTCACGACTTACCGCGTTGACGGCAAATATGAGGACGGCCGCCATCCCAAGGAGGTGATATTCACGCCCAGTCTGAAAGAGGATTTGCGCCGCAGGGATTTCACCATCAACGCTATGGCATATAATGAGGAAAGCGGTCTGGTGGATATTTTTGGCGGCATGGAGGATATAGAACGGGGTATCATCCGCTGTGTCGGAGATGCGGAGGCACGTTTTGGAGAGGACGCCTTGCGTATTATGAGAGCAATTCGATTCTCTGCCCAATTGGGTTACACAATCGAGGAGAACACGAAGCAGGCAATTAGAAAGCTGGCCGGCACGTTGGAGAAAATCAGTGCGGAGCGCATACAGGTTGAGTTGGTGAAACTTCTTGTTTCGCCCCATCCGGATTATCTGAGGGATGCATATGACATGGGTGTCACAAAGGTGATCTTGCCGGAGTTTGATGTCTGTATGCGGACACCACAGTACCATCCGCATCATATGTACAATGTGGGGGAGCACATTCTTCATTCTTTGACGGGAGTGGAGCCGGACAGGATTTTTCGTTTGTCCATGCTGCTTCATGATATTGGCAAGCCGGCGGCATTGGAGGTTGACGAGGACGGAATCACGCATTTCCACAATCATAATGTGGTGGGAAGGGATATGGCACAGCAGATTCTGCAGAGGCTTCGCTTTGACAATGATACGATCAACACCGTCTGCCAGATCATAATGTATCACGATTATGGCAATTCCGTGAAACCGGATATACGGATCGTGCGGCGCGCCGCCAACAAGGTGGGGGAGGATATTTTCCCATTGCTTTTTCCTGTGAAGCGCGCGGATGTCTGCGCCCAGAGCGATTATATGCGTCAGGAGAAGCTTGACAATATAGACCGTTGGGAGCAATTGTACCATAAGATTGTGGAGGAAAAGCAATGTATATCGCTGAAAACTCTGGCGGTCACGGGGCGGGATTTGATAGATTTAGGCTTTCAGCCCGGACCGGATTTGGGGAGAGTGTTGATTTCCCTTTTGGATCTGGTGCTTGAGCATCCAGAGTATAACACAAAGGAGAAACTTTTGGAGGAGGCGATGTCTATCCCCGGCTGGAACAATTTGAAATCCTTCTGAACGATAGCATAATTTATCAAGCAATTTCATAAAGTAGATTAGCACGGATGTCAGGAGGATATGAAGGTGAATGACAGAGCGGTTAATTTACTGGAACAGTATGAAGTAGAGGTGTTTAAAACCCGCAAGGGACGCGGGGCCATTCTCTGTGATACTTCGATGGGATGCTTGGTTTTTAAGGAATATACAGGGAATGAGGAGCGTCTTAACGCCCAGAACCGACTGCTCACGCATCTTCAGGAAGTTAATGAGGCTCAAGAGCATCGTCACGAAGCTCTTAATATTCAGGTGGAGCGCATTATACCGAACAAAGAGGGCAACCTGTATGTGAAGGATTATGATGGGGTAATGTATCTTTTGAAAACCTATGCGGAAGGACGGGAGTGTAATATCAATGACAGGGCGGAGTGTCTTGAATCCGTTCGTCTCTTGGCAAGGCTTCATTCTTATATGGAGTTTGAGAATGCGGAAGGGTGTTCTCTGCTTTCTCCTGGTATGGAATATGACAAGCGCAATAGGGAATTAAAGCGCGTGCGCAAATATTTGAAGCAGCGGGGTCAAAAGACGTGGTTCGAAATCAGTCTGCAGCAGAATTTTGATTTTTTCTTGGAGCAGGCATTTATTTTGTCCACAGAGTGGGAAGAGTATGAGAAGATCCGCAATCAGCAGGATAAGGCGGATCAGAAGATAACATATTGCCATGGAGATTATCAATACCACAATCTCTTGAGAACGGCGGAGGGGTGGTTTGTCATTAATTTTGAGAAATGTGTGGCGGATGATCCGGTGAGGGATTTGTATCTGCTGATGAGGAAGCTTTTGGAGAAAAGCAGCTGGTCCGTGGCTTTGGGGAGGGAATTGCTGGATGCCTATGAGGAGATACGTCCGCTGTCGGCGGTCAGCCGGATTGATCTGTATTATCGGCTGGCATATCCGGAGAAATTTTGGAAGATTGTGAATTTTTATTATAATTCCGGGAAAGCTTGGATACCTGGCCGCAATTTGGAGAAGCTGGAAAAGGTAGTGGAGCAGGAGAAGGATAAACAGCATTTTTTGGACGTGGTGTTTCGCGATATACCAAGAAAGTAATGGAATGGAAAAGGAAAACACAAGGATGAAGAAAAAAATACAATTAGTGATCTTAATTGCTCTATTGGTGTTGTCTGCCTGCGGTGGACGGAATAATGGGCAACGGGATGAGGTGGGAACTAAGGAGCCGGAGAGGGTTGACACGGGGTTTGTCCTCACGGGACCGAATAGTTATGATTCCGCGGACACGGCGATTTTGACGGAGAAGAACAAGAAGGAGAACAGGCTCACTTTTTTGAATTTGAACCGTGGCAGATATTATACTTTGGAGATGGACGGAACCACGCATCTGTATGATAAATACGGAGAGAGTATCTCTTTGGATCAGATTTTTGCCGGGGATATTGTGGATATTACTTTTTTGAAAAGTACAAAGCATTTAACCAGTATGCAGTTGTCTTCCCAGGCATGGAAAAATGAAGGTGTGGCTCGTTATTCGATAGATTATGTTCGCGGGGAAGTGACGATTGGGGAGGATATCTATAAGCTCACGGACAATACCCAGTATCTTTCCATGGGAAACAATATTGAGAAAATGGATTTAAATGCCGTGGATGTATTGAATTTCCAAGGGATTGGCAATCAGGTACTCAGTGTGAGCGTGGAGAAGGGGCATGGCTATTTGCGCCTTTTGAATGATGAAAATTTCGTGGGAGGCTGGATAGAGGTTGGACAGACTGCCATTCAATCCATTACGGAGGACATGCTGATGGTAGTGCCGGAGGGCAGCTATCAGGTCAATATCAGCCATCGGGGCGGCGGTGGTATCAAGGATGTGGTGATTCACCGCAACGAGGAGACCGCGTTGGACATCGGGGATTTGGAGGTGGCTAAAGTACAGACAGGTATGGTGCTCTTTTCCATCAGTCCTTCCAGCGCCAAGGTTTACATTGACAGTATCGAGACGGACGTCTCCGAGCCGGTTACGCTGGAATATGGCATCCATCAGCTGATTGTGAAGGCGAACGGTTACAAATCCATCACACAATATATCCGGGTGGCACAGGCGTCGGTAGGTATCAATGTGGAGTTGGAATCCATGAAAGCGGATGACAATGATGAGAAAAAGGATACAAATACCACGACCAGCTATTATAAGGTACATGTGGATGCCCCGGAGGGCGCCGAGGTTTATCTGGATGGTAACTATATGGGTGTTGCTCCCTGCTCTTTTAAAAAGACCTCAGGGGCGCACGTGATCACTTTGCGCAGAAGTGGTTATACCACGAGGAGCTACACGGTGCAGATTGATGAGGAGGAAAAGGATGTCTCTTATTCCTTTGAGGATTTGGTGAGGAGCGGCAGCGCATCCTCCAACAGTGCCCTTGATGCAAGTAGCTTGGTAAATGAAATCATAGGGAATGTTTTGGGGGGATGACCATGAAAAAATACACATATGATGAATTTCTGGAAATCATAAGGACTCTTCGCGGTGAAAACGGCTGTCCCTGGGATCGGGAACAGACCCATATGAGCCTGCGCTCTTGTCTGATGGAGGAGGCTGCGGAGGTGTTGGCAGGTATCCGCATTTATGATCAGACGGGAGATTATGAGAATATGCGGGAGGAATTGGGGGATGTACTGTTACAAGTGGTAATGCATGCCCAGATTGCCGATGAGGAAGGGCTTTTTTCCATGGAGGACGTGGTGCATGAGGTGGCGGAGAAGATGGTGCGCCGTCATCCACATGTGTTTGGTGATGTCACGGTGGACGGTTCCGGGCAGGTCTTGGAGAATTGGGAGGAGATTAAACGAAAGGAAAAGGCGGGCAAGGAGCACGTACAATCACCTTTGCGGGAAATCCCCTTGGAACTTCCGTCCCTGACCAGGGCTGCGAAAGTGCTCAAAAAGGTGGACAAGCTCTATGAGCCTGGAAGGCAGTATCAGGACTGTGTGGCAGCCTTGGAGGAGGCGGCAAAGGCGCTAAGGCAATGCGAACCGGTGGAATACAGTCCGCAGATTGCAGAATATTTGGGGGATGCGCTTTTGGCGATTGCAGATGTGAGCCGTGTCTGCAAATTGTCCCCAGAGCAGATTCTTACTGACAAAATAGAGGGGATAATCGGCAATTTTGAGGGCTAAATTTCAAAAATTTAGTATAAATACGGTAATTATAGGGAAAAAACCTTGACAAACTAATCAAAAACCGATATATATATGTATAGACGTTTCAAAAGAAGCATCTAATGTGATACACAAAGTAGTATAAAAAAAGAAAACCTATTACAGGAGGAGTTCAAAATGAACAAAACAGAATTGATCGCAGCTATGTCTGACAAGGCTGGTATTTCTAAGAAGGATGCAGAGGCAGCTTTGAAGGCATTCACCGAGACTGTTACAGACGAATTGAAGAAGGGTGGCAAGGTTCAGTTGGTTGGCTTTGGTACTTTCGAGGTGTCTGAGAGAGCAGAGAGAATGGGTAGAAACCCTCAGACCAAGAAGGCTATCAAGATTCCTGCTTCTAAGTCTCCTAAGTTCAAGAGCGGCAAGGCTCTTAAGGATGTGCTGAACGCATAATCAATGAGTAGAGCGGAGAGAACCTGTAACAGGGTTCTCTCTTTTTATTTCTATCTAATATAAAGAGAGAAAGGTAAGGTTATTATTGTGAGATTGGACAAGTATTTGAAGGTATCGCGGCTGATTAAGCGGCGGACGGTGGCGAACGAGGCCTGTGACAGCGGCAGGGTGCTCATCAATGACAAGCCTGCCAAAGCGTCGGCGAATGTCAAGGAAGGTGATATTATCACCATTAATTTTGGCAACAAGGAAGTGAAGGTGGAAGTTCTGGACGTGCAGGAGACTGTGCGGAAGGAGGAGGCGAAGGAGCTGTTCCGCTATCTCTAGTGCGGTGATTCTGTAATCACTGCACTTGGGACTGGGATTCAAAGGTCTATTTTACGGCACATTTCATATACTTAATTATAGCACTGTGGAAAGTTATGGAGGTGCCGTTTATGGAAGATTTGAATTCTAACACCCGTATGCATAAGGTCACGATGGTCAATCGTAAGAATTGTACTTTAAACGGGGTCAATGACGTGCTGTCCTTTGATATTCATGAGGTTTTATTGGAGACGGAGCAGGGGATGCTGATGATCAAGGGGGATGATCTCCATGTCAGCAGATTGACGTTGGATAAGGGCGAGGTGGATGTAGAGGGTAAGATTGACAGCTTTACCTACTCTGATGTGGCAGGCATCGGAAATAAGGGAGATTCTTTGTTTGCCAAGCTGTTCCGTTAGGGAGGATGGCACCCATGGCAAATGAAAATGAATTTCTGCTGCATGCCCTGTTTATGGGTATTTTTGTCACGTTTATTTATGATATCCTACGGATTTTCCGTAGGGTCATTCCTCATAACAACTTTTTTGTGTCCCTGGAGGATTGTCTGTTTTGGGTTTATTGTGCCATCAGGGTTTTTCTTTTGATGTATCATGAGAGCAATGGAACCCTCCGCTGGTTTGCGATCTTCGGGGCACTTAGCGGAATGTTTGTGTATATGAGGCTTGTGAGCCCGTTTTTTGTGAAATATGTATCCTGGCTGCTTCAAAAGCTGCTTCATGCATTAGGAAGGATACTGGGATTTTTGCTGCGTCCTGTGGTGAGACTCATCAAGAGGATTCGGGAGAGATTGGTGAGGGCTGCCAGGAGACGGGCGGT
The DNA here is from genome assembly GCA_947175035.1 of uncultured Lachnospiraceae bacterium. Taxonomy (GTDB): domain Bacteria; phylum Bacillota; class Clostridia; order Lachnospirales; family Lachnospiraceae; genus Acetatifactor. The sequence continues at coordinate 39,972 of CAMWLG010000005.1, forward strand.
AAAAATACAAAAAAAGAAAGAGCTGGGTCGCGGATTCCTGCATAAAATCCTGCATAGAATGCATAAAATCGTAAAAAAGAAGTTGACGTATCTGCGAAAAGTGCTTAAAATGGACGTATAAAGGAAGGTATTGCCATGGAAAAGGTAAAGAGGAAAAGAGTTGCATACCGAAAAAGAAATCAGAACCGTCTCAGTATGGTGCTGGTTGCGCTTGTTGTCACTCTGATTACCGTGGCAGTGGCGATGCGGAGCGTGGAGATGACCCAGAGGCGTGATGAGCTGGCCCAGAGGGAACAGGAATTAACGCAGCAGAAGCAGGCGGAAATGCAGCGGGCGGAGGAGATTGAGGAATTCCGTAAATACACACAGACCAAGCGCTATGTGGAGGAAGTTGCCAAGGACAAGCTTGGGCTGATGTATGAAGGAGAGGTTTTGTTTAAGGAAGAGGATTAACCGGAGCATGAAAGGTGCTTCGGTTTTTTTGTCGCAAAAAATTAAGGCAGTCTGTCCCTGTTTTGACAAAAACTGTACTTGACGCTGATTATACTATACTTCACGGATTATAAGAAGAATAGAAGGAAGGGTTGGTATGATAGCAGCAGTAAAGGGAGCGAGATTATACGGCAGAAAGGATAAAGAGACTGTTCAGGATCATATACGGGTACCAGAATTGTGCAGACAAAGGCTTATGCATTATGCGGAGAGCTTTCGGGAGTTAGCAAAGAGTTTGGAGATAGACAAGAGAGAAGAATTGCTTTCTGCCGACATGGACAGACGGGATGTGTTGGAAGAAAGGAAATCTTTGGAGCATAGGATGCTCATCAGCGAGAATCTCTGTGAGGTGGCACAGATTATGACCCAATTGGCGGACGAGCTGTCCCGCTGCCGCCCCATGGAAGAGCGATACCGAAAGTTTTTACTCCATGCTTTGAGGGCGGAGAGTATTTATTCTGATCATTTCTGTTATCTGACAGAAAGTGAGGATGATACCCATGCAATCAGTATGACATTGTACACAGACAAAAAGGGGGGTTGCCCCGCCGCACAGGTTGCGGATATGCTGTCGGTGCTTTTGAACCGGACCCTGCAGTTATCTGCCACCAGCCCTTACATGGTGGAGCAGGAGCCTCACAGCTTCGTGTTTATGGAGGAGGCAAAATATGTTGCACTCACCGGATTTTGCAAGGTGACTAAGGAAAACGAGATCGTGTCAGGGGATCAATATTCTATCTTGGAATCGGAAAAAGGAAAGATGACCCTCATATTGTCCGACGGGACAGGCTCCGGGGAGAAGGCGAGCCGCGACAGCGAGAAGGTGCTTGATCTGATGGAGAAGCTTCTGGAAGCCGGGTATGGGCCGGAGGCAGCAGCCAATATGGTCAATGTGACTTTTTTTGCCGGTGGGGAGGAATACAGCCACCCTACTTTGGATATCTGCGATATTAATTTATATGATGGCGTATGCAGCTTTCACAAGGTGGGAGGCGCCGCTTCCTTTATCAAGCGGGGAACGGAGGTGGATCGTGTCAGTTACGGGAGTCTCCCCCTTGGGATTTTTCGTAATGTGGAGGCGGGAAAAATAGAGAGACGGCTCCAGGATGGGGATTATGTAATCCTTATGACGGACGGCGTGCTGGATGCTCTCGGGGAGGGCAATTACGAGGAGCTTATGGAGCATGTGATTTCCGAGCTGGATGAGGTGAGCCCCGGAGCGATGGCGGAGAAGCTTATGGAGTTTGCGCTATGTTCTTGTGGAGGACATATTCAGGACGATATGACCATCCTGATAGCGGGAATCTGGGAAAATGCGACGGTTTAGCTTGCTTTTTGTCAAAAATTGGGATAGAGTTACTATATATGAGAACAATACAACAAAAAGTTTTTTCTTATATTGAGGAACATCAAATGCTGCTGCCCGCGGAGCGGGTGGTGGCGGGTATCTCCGGAGGGGCAGACTCGGTTTGCCTCTTATTGATGTTGGCGGAGTGGAGGAGACGTTACGGGTTGGAGATCGCAGTGGTTCATGTAAATCACGGCATCCGTCCGGAGGCGGAGGAGGACGCCCGTTTCGTGCAGAAGCTCTGTAAGAAGCTGGAAGTACCATTTTTCCTGCGAAAGACAGATATACACAGATTGGCTTTGGAGCAAAAGTGCTCCGAGGAGGAGGCAGGGAGGAATTACCGCTATCAGGCGTTTCAAGAGATCGCCGAAGAATTTGGTGCGGATAAAATTGCCGTGGCGCACAATCTGAATGACCGCGGGGAGACGATGCTGTTTCATCTTTTCAGGGGAACGGGCATCAAGGGGCTTGCGGGGATTCTGCCGGTGCGGGACAGAATCATTCGTCCTCTTTTGTGCGTGGAGCGTTGGGAGATAGAGCAGTATTTGGCGGAGCTTGGGCAGGATTATTGCAAGGACGCCACCAATGAGGAGGATACCTATACCCGCAATCGGATCCGGCATCATATATTGTCTTACGCGGAGCAGGAGATTGTGCCGGGCTGTGTGCAGCATATGGGGCAGACGGCAGAGCTTTTGGCAGAAACGGAAAAGTATATGGAGCAACAGACCGTCGAGGCTCTGGAGCGTTGCGTGGAGGGAGGGTTTTCTTCGGATGGTGTGAAAGATTCTTATGTTTTAAATCGGCATAGTTTTCTTACCTTTCATATTGCCATTCAAAAGCGCATGTTGTATACATTAATCCTGAAACTGTCCCCTGGTGCGAGAGATATTGCCCGAATCCATGTGGAGGATATTCGCAGTCTTTTTGTGAAAGATGGAAATCGCCTTATCTGTCTGCCTTTTGGAATCCGCGGGAGCAGGGAGTATGACCGGGTCGTGTTGGAACGGGGACAATCAACAGGTAAAGAGCTGGATTTAGAGGGGGTTCAGGCGGATTTTCAGATACTTTCCCCGGGTGATTTACCACGAAATAATGAAAATTCCCTCATTTTTCCACAAAATGAGTATACGAAATGGTTTGATTATGATAAAATAATAGAATCGCCGGTTTTGAGAACCCGCGCTCAGGGAGATTACCTGACCATTCGGGACGGGCAGGGGAAGCTATGCCATAAAAAGCTTAAGGACTATATGGTGACGGAGAAGATCCCTGCTGCCAAGCGGGAACAGATTCTTGTGCTGGCGGAGGGTTCACATGTTCTGTGGCTTGTGGGATATCGCATCAGCGAATATTATAAGGTGAATGAGAATACAAAACAGGTTTTACAGGTACAATTAATGTTAGGCTGTGGCAGCAGCGATACGGAGGAGAAAAATGGCAGAACATATTAGGGTACTCCTGTCGGAGGAGGAGGTTGATGCCCGCATTCAGGTAATCGGCAGCCAAATCAGTCAGGATTACGCCGGCAGACAGGTACATTTGGTGTGCGTGTTGAAGGGTGGCAGTTTTTTCTTATGCGAGCTGGCGAAGCGTATCACGGTTCCGGTTTCTATAGATTTTATGTCTGTTTCCAGTTATGGAAAGGACACTAAATCCAGCGGTGTGGTGAAGATCGTGAAGGATCTGGACGAATCCATCAAGGACAAGGATGTCATTGTGGTGGAGGATATCGTGGACAGTGGGAGGACTTTGAGTTATCTGATGGAAATGCTGGACGGCAGAAGCCCCGCTTCCCTGAGGCTGTGTACGCTGCTGGACAAACCGGACAGGCGTGTGGTGGATGTGGACGTACATTATACAGGATTTCAGATTCCGGATGAATTTGTAGTGGGTTATGGATTAGATTACGATCAAAAATACCGCAACCTTCCCTATATTGGTGTTGTGGAGTTTGATAATAAAGAGCAGGAGTAAAGGTAAATTGAGACAAAACGGCAGGAATTTAAACTATTATTTTATTTGGATTATTCTATTGGTGCTTATGATTCTCGGGCTTAATCTGTTTCGGAAGAATGATGAGAATTACACCAGAAATGCGTTTGTGGCGGATATGGAAGCAGGCAACGTGATATCGATTGTCATACAGCCCAACAGCGAGACTCCCACCGGGTATCTGGATATAGAGCTCAGAAACGGTATGGAAAGAAGGTTGTATGTGACGGATGTGAAGGAGATTGAAGAGCTGGTTCGCACATATGGCTATGATCCCTTGACAGAGGACGTCCAGCGGGAGAGCTGGGTACTCACGAGCTTGTTGCCTTTGCTGATCGTGCTGGCGGTAGGCGTGTTCCTGTTTATGATGATGAATGCCCAGAATGCCGGCGGTGGCGGCGGTAATAAAATGATGAATTTTGGCAGGAGCCGCGCCAAGATGTCCATAGGTGAGAAAAACGCCACGTTTGACCAGGTTGCGGGTATGCAGGAGGAGAAACAGGAGCTGGCGGAAATTGTGGATTTCCTGAAGAGTCCAACCAAGTATACCAGGGTGGGTGCCAGGATTCCCAAAGGTGTGCTTTTGGAGGGCCCGCCCGGCACAGGTAAGACCTTGCTGGCGAAAGCGGTGGCAGGGGAGGCCGGTGTGCCATTCTTTAGTATCTCAGGCTCTGATTTTGTGGAAATGTTCGTGGGTGTGGGTGCGTCCCGTGTGCGTGATCTCTTTGAGGAGGCCAAGAAAAACGCTCCCTGTATTATTTTCATTGACGAGATCGATGCGGTGGCCCGTATCCGCGGTACCGGAATGGGAGGCGGCCATGACGAGAGGGAGCAGACCTTGAATCAGCTCTTGGTGGAGATGGATGGCTTTGGCGTCAACGAAGGTATCATTGTGTTGGCTGCAACCAACCGCGTGGATATTTTGGATCCTGCAATCCTGCGTCCCGGGCGATTTGACCGTAAGATTGCCGTGTCTGCTCCGGACGTTCAGGGACGGGAGGATATTTTGAAGGTTCATGCCAAGAACAAGCCCTTGGCGGAGGATGTAAACCTAAAGCAGATTGCCCAGACCACAGCGGGCTTTACTGGTGCGGATTTGGAGAATCTTTTGAATGAATCCGCTATTAACGCGGCGAAGGAGAGCCGCGGTTATGTGACACAGAAGGATATTAAGGATGCGTTTGTGAAAGTGGGGATCGGGACTGAGAAGAAGAGCCGCATTATCTCTGACGAGGAGAAAAAGATTACCGCTTACCACGAGGCGGGACATGCCATATTGTTCCATGTGCTGCCGGATGTGGGGCCTGTGTATACGGTTTCCATCGTGCCTACCAGCTCCGGAGCAGCGGGTTATACCATGCCTCTTCCGGAGAAAGATGAGATGTTCCTCACCAAGGGTAAGATGATGCAGGATATCATGGTTTCGCTGGGCGGCAGAATTGCGGAGGAACTGATTTTTGACGATATTACCACCGGCGCTTCCAGTGATATCAAGCGCGCTACCAAGACCGCCCGCCGGATGGTGACACGATTTGGTATGTCTGAAAATATTGGTGTCATCTGTTATGATGACGACAACGGAGAGGTGTTTATCGGTCGTGACCTGGCTCATACCAAGAGTCATAGTGAGGCTGTTGCCGCCGAGATTGACAGAGAGGTGAAGTCCATCGTGGACGAGTGTTATGCCAAGGCGAAGGGTATTATATCCGAGCATATGAATGTATTACATGATTGTGCAAAGCTTCTTTTGGAGAAAGAGAAAATCACTCGCGAGGAGTTTGAGGCATTATTTATCGTATAAATATGTGAACAATGCACAAATATGATAGTTCATTTTTGTAAACTTTGTGAATTATGGGGATAGTCAAAACAGGGGGGCAATGCTATTATAATATGCGTAACCCCCCAATACATTATAGTTTTTTGCTATACCCCATAAGTAAGAAATACCTTCTCTAAAAAAGGCAGCTGACTGGCTGTCTTTTTTACGTTGCGGGGGAAAGGAAATATCTATTGAAAAAAAACCATTTTTTAGGTAAAATATAAACTAGGTTATTGTTGTATATTTGGAAGGCAGACTGTTTGCCGGAAAAAGATAATAAGGAAGGATAGAAAAGATGGATTTAGAACATTTACGGCGCGCAGAATACAATCAACAATATATCGCGGGGATGCGTCCGGTTTTTAACCGTAGAGCTATTTTTTCTGACACGACAAAGGAATTTGTGACTCCTGCGGAGCCATCCGCTTATGATTTAGTGACGATACGGATTCGCACGGCGAAGAATAATGTAGACAGAGTGTTCCTTGTATGCCAAGGGCAGAAATATCTGATGTACAAGGAAGACATTGAAGGGGATTTTGATTATTATTATCATGAAATGCAGATGGAAAATGAGAAGGTGACTTATTATTTTGAGCTGCAGACAGGACGCATCACGGGATATTATGACCTGAGAGGGTTGGTGCAGGAAGTAAACGAGTACTATTCTTTTGTGATCATCCCCGGATTTAAGACACCGGACTGGGCAAAGGGAGCGGTCATGTACCAGATTTATGTGGATCGTTTCTGCAACGGAGACCCCACGAATGATGTATTGACCAATGAATATTGCTATATCAATGAGCCTGTGCACCGTGAGGAGGATTGGAATCGTTATCCCGCCCAGATGGATGTCAGGAATTTCTATGGCGGTGATTTACAGGGCGTGCTTGATAAGATGGATTATTTGCAGGATTTGGGTGTGGAGGTGATTTATTTTAATCCTTTGTTTGTCTCTCCCTCCAACCATAAATATGATATTCAGGATTATGATTATATTGACCCTCATTTTGGTAAAATTGTGGATGAGGAAGGGGATGTCCTCTCTCCCGGACAGAAGGAGAACAGTGCGGCTTCCAGATATATCAATCGTGTCACCAACAGGAAGAACCTTGAGGCAAGCAATGAGATGTTTATCAAGGTCGTGGAGGAAGCACACAAGAGAGGCATGCGTGTAATCTTGGATGGGGTATTCAATCACTGTGGTTCTTTCAATAAGTGGATGGATCGCGAGCGCATTTATGAGAATGCAGAAGGGTATGAGAAGGGTGCGTATGTAAGCGCAGAGAGCCCCTATCGCAACTATTTTGCTTTCCACAATGAGTATGCGTGGCCTTATAACGGCAGTTATGATGGCTGGTGGGGGCATGACACATTGCCCAAGCTTAACTATGAGGGCTCCAAGGAGCTGTTTGACTATGTGTTGGAGATTGGACGTAAATGGGTGTCCCCGCCCTATAACGCGGATGGATGGAGATTGGACGTGGCGGCGGATTTGGGTCATAGCCAGGATTTTAACCATCATTTTTGGCAGGAATTTCGTAAGGCCGTAAAACAGGCGAATCCGGATGCCATTATACTGGCGGAGCATTATGGCAATACGAAGGACTGGCTGCAGGGCAATGAGTGGGACACAGTCATGAACTATGATGCTTTCATGGAGCCCGTGACATGGTTTCTCACCGGTATGGAGAAACATAGTGATGACTATCGGGAAGATTTGCTGGGAAATGCGGAGAGTTTCTGGGGGGCGATGCATCACCATTCCGCAAGCTTTGCCACACCCAGCTGGCAGGTGGCGATGAATGAGCTTTCCAATCACGACCATTCCCGTTTCCTGACCCGCACCAACCACAAGGTAGGACGCACGAATACCATGGGGCCGGAAGCGGCGGAGCATGGCGTGAACAAGGCGGTTTTCCGCGAGGCGGTTGTGATTCAAATGACCTGGGTGGGAGCTCCCACGATTTACTACGGAGATGAGGCGGGTGTTTGCGGATTTACGGATCCGGACAGTCGGCGCACATACCCTTGGGGCAGGGAAGACAAGGATATGATACAGTTTCATAAGGATATCATTCGCCTGCGCAATGAGAATGATGAGCTTCGCATAGGGTCTATCAAGTCACTGTGCGGGGATTACAATCTGATCGCTTATGCGCGCTTTCACAAAAAAGGGAAATGTGTCATCATTGTGAATAATAATATTGGGCCTGTCACCAAGGAGCTTTCCGTGTGGGAGGTAGGGATTCCCAAGACAGGTAAAATGAAGATTCTATTGCAGACAGCGGACAAGGGATATGTGTTGAACGGTCGGGAACATGAGATAACGGTGGGTAAGATTAAGTTAGATCTCCCTCCGACTTCTGCGACGATATTGAAGTATATAGAAGAGGAATAATACGATGCAGACCATTATTTTTAGTCTTACGTTCCCTGTGATTCCGCTGTTGGTTTGGCGGGAATGTCAGGATGATAAGCAGGTTCCCGGGAGAGAGCTGTGGATTCGATATGCAATATACACACTGATGCAGGCATTGATCACAGCCGTGGTCACGGTGTTTCTGTGTGATGAGGGAACTTCCTTTTTGGTCAAGGCGGATGCATCCCCCGGATTTGCCTTAAAATTCGCAGTTCTTGAGCTGGCGGTGGCAGTGTTGGTGTCCTTGGCGGAGTGGATGTACTCGACCCGAAAGCTGGTCATCACGGTGGCATGGCAGGAATATCGGGAGATGGGGATTGTCAGATTCATCCGAAAATATATTTTTCCCTGCGGGCTCTATCTGGTTACTGCCTTGGTGGTGCTTTTGAATGTCAGCCTGATGTTCGACAATGTGCTGTGGGGAGATGAATGTTTCTCTGCGAACACAGCACAGAAGGAAGTGGCAGGGATTCTGCAGGTAATGTATTTTTGGGATAATCACCCTCCCCTGCATTATTATTGGCTGAAAATGTTTGGAGAACTTTTTGGACATACGGGAACTGTGTACCATTTGGCTTCCCTGATGCCCTTTTTTATCGGTGTGATTATGGCGTTGGTGTTTTTCCGCAAACATTTTGGAAATATTCCGACGGCATTTTTTATCATTATCACGGGCATGGCATCCTCCTGTATAGAGTACAATCTTGAGATACGCATGTACTCGCTGGCCTTCTTGGGAGTGACAGGCTGCTATTATTGCGCGTACCGGGCTTTGAGCGGCGGGAAGCTGGCTTGGTTTGGCATGGTATTCTGGGCGTTGGTGGGAGCGTACTCCCATTATTATGCCATGATGGCAGCAGGAGTCATCATTTTCATCACCGGCGTGGCGGCTGTGGTGCGCTACAAGGGGAAAACCTGGATTAAAGCGGTGCTTTCCCTGATCGGTTACATTGTGGGATATTCGCCGTGGTTTAAATATTTGTTTCATGGCACGGAGAGCGTTCATAATGACTGGTGGGCAACGGAGATCATCAGCTTCAAAGAATGCGTCCGGATGCTGGCATGCGGGGTGGAATTTGAAAAAATTGTTTTGATATTATTGGTGGTATGTCTGGCGGGTTTGTTTTTGACAGAATCCTCCTTCTTCCGCATTCATAAGAGGGGGAAGGTAACAGAGTTTGCCATCCATAGGCCCGTTCTTAAAAATTGGTCTGACGAGGCATATGGAGCGGCGGTGGGAGCACTATCCCTTGTGGGTATTATGATCGCGGTGCATGTGGTGTGCTGGATCGTGGGGCCGGTGCTGGTACAGAGATATTTGTATCCCGTGAGTGCCATCACTGTCTTGTTGTTGGTGATCTCCGGCAGCAGGTGTCTGACCCTGATCAAAACCTTGGGGGAGAAGCTGCACAAGGAATGGCTGGAGAAGCTGGCAAAATGTGTGTTGGTGGCGGCGCTGGCAGTCTTGGCGGTGATCGGTTTGGGCAATTATAAGGTATACAGTAATCAGGCCAAGGCAGAAAAGATGGTGACAGAGCAGACCCTTTCCATTATGGGTGACGTGCCGGAAGATACGGTTCTGATTACCAATCATGTAAAGCATTTGGGCTGGACGGTGCTTTATTATTATTTTGACAACGAGATTATTACCGGAAGTTGTAGAGGTGAGGGCGCCGAATATGATAAATTCTGGTATTTTACACCAGAGCCTGTGGCGGCGAAGGATCTGCAAAAGATGCAGGAGGCAGGTTATACGGTTACAAATTATGGAGCGCAGCAGATAGCGGTTTATCCTTTTGAGTTGTATTATTTTGAGCGGGATTTATAATAGTTTAGGTTTTCTATTGGTAAAGGCGTATGGAACAGATGTATATAAGGGGGGATCCATATGGAAAGAGTATTTAGAAAAACGAGGCGGTTGGCATCTTCTTTGCTGGCAATGATAATGATAATCACTTCTGTGCCTCAGGCAGGTATCTATGCGGGCGCGGCCAATCAGACAGACATGGAAGCGGCTGTGTCGTCCCAAAACGAATCGGACATAGTAGAAGCTGTGTCGTCTCAGGACGGAACCGAAAGGGGATATGCAGTCTTCTCAGATACGGGCGAATATCTGATAGACGACACGCTGGGCGTTACGCTGACGGATGTTGCTGTGACGCCAAGGAGCTACACAACAACCTTTTCTTACAGATGTGATCGGCCTGTGGCATCAGAGATACGGATCCTATACACGAAGGACAAAGAGCTTGCAACACAGTTTTTTCCGGGATTGACTAAGATTAGCTTGAGTGATATCAACGCCTCAGAATTTTATTTAGGCGATCTTGAAAATTGGAAGGGAAACATAACACAGGACGAAAATGGAGACAGCTATTATGAGCAGGCAGGGGATTTTGTGGAAAATGCCAATGGTCTGTCACCCAATACCACCTACTATTATCGTATTGTCTACTGGGAGCACTCGACATATTATTTTTTGTCTCTTCCAGGGGAGTTTACCACAAACGCACCGTTGGAGACCTCTGCAGTGAAAATCAGCTCCCCGAAGGTGGAGGAGGTCGGCTACAGTCGGACTAAAATCGTCTGGACGGTGGAAAATCCCAATAACGAATATATCTTTAGGCATTTTTTGCGCGATATTAATACCGATCAGATCAAAGGCTATGGTAGTGTCAGTCTCTGTCAGGATGAAAACGGTGACAGCATACCCGGCAAATATGAGGTAATCTTGTCCACGCAGAGAGATGTGGGAACCTATCGACCTGAATTGTGCGTCTATACGGGAGACGTGGTGGAGACCACCATTCGCTGTGGGGAGACCGTGACCTTGGAGCCTTCAAATGCGATTGCCGATGCACAGGTCAGTTTCACCGAAGAGGTAGGCTATGACGATTGCCAGACGCAAGTTAAAATTAGTCCTTGGTATGAAATCGACAACGGTTACTGGATCACGGGAAATATATACTATCGTCAACAGGGCGACACCGAGTGGCAGAAGCAGACATCCAGACCCTATTTCCGGTCGGGTGAAACCACAATGCGGCTGTCTGATCTGGCCAAGGAAACCGCTTATGAATATTATATAGAGTTTATTCCCGACGATCTTCAGGAGAGTGTCTGGAAAATCGGCAGCGAGACGCAGCCCCGCTCCTTTTCCACAAAGGAGATTCTGGTCTTTGAGGACAGTCTGTTCCCGGATGATGTCCTCAGAAATTTTATTAAAAAACAAATTGGTATCTCTGAGGAGGAAATAATCACCAGTGACAGACTTGACAGCCTGACCTCCCTTTCTTGGATATTGGAACAGGATGGAGGCAGTACGGAGGGCAGTAAGAAGGGGAGTATTCGATCACTGGAAGGGATTCAGTATGTGCAGAATCTGACCAGTATTAATTTCTATAATCACGCCATTACGGATGCAAGTATTCTTGGTACTATGCCCCAGTTGAAGTCTATTAGCTTAATTTACAACGAACTTACGGAAATGCCGGATTTGTCTGGTCTGGTGCATCTGCAAAAAGCTGAATTTTTGTACAATTATATCATGCCCGGTATCACGGCGGATAAGCTGCCTGCGGAATTTGTGGGGAAAAATCCTGAGTGGATATCCACAACGACACGGAACCAACGGCCCAGACCTTTGCCAGTGCAGGCTCCCAGTCAGGAGGAGATCAAAGCCAAATATGCACAGTTAGCTTTTGCCTTTGGTAGAACAGATACCTATGCCATCCAGCCCAACACGAAATCCCCCTATCTGGCTGGCCGTTTATCGGATGAGAGTTTACAGAATAGTCTGGATGTCTTGAATTTTATCCGTTATGTGGCGGGGATTCCCTGTAATGTGACCTTGGATGAGAGTAATATAGAATTAGCGCAGACAGGCGCATTGGTAAACTGTGTGAATGATGAATTGACACATTATCCCACCCAGCCAAAGGGGTTTCCCGATGACTTATACAAGCTGGGATATGAGGGATGTAGCAGCAGTAATCTTGCTATGGGCTATCAGAGCATTGTGTCCTCGACGACTGGCGGCTGGCTGTATGATTCCGATCCCGAGAATTTAGCGAAAGGTCTGGGACATCGGGCTTGGATGCTGAATTCTCAGATGCAGACAACCGGTTTTGGCCATGTGGGCCGATATTCCGCCCTTTATGTGTCTGACGCAGCCAATTTATATGACGGAAAGGGACGTACGACAATTTCCGACTTTGTCACATGGCCGGCGCAGAATACGCCTATAGAGCTGATGGGCAAAGGAGACAAATATGGGAGTGCCTATGATGATTATGGGTGGACGGTTTCTCTTGGTACAGATTATGCAAACGTAAACCCCTCCGATGTGACAGTGACCCTGAAAGACACCGGAACAGGGAGAACTTGGACATTTAGTCAGGAACTCTCCAAATATGATGTCTCTCCGGAATGCGAGTACTTTCATGCTTTGGGGCGATATATCGTCTTTCGCCCGAAATGTGGCGACATTGTCTACGACAACGGTTCTCGGTTTGAAGTAACTATTTCCGGTCTGAAGGATCGGTTCGGAGAGGAGAAAACGCTTTCCTACACCGTGAATTTCTTTGCGGCAAGCGAGGGCTGGGATGTGTACCTCTCTCTGGATGTGCCGGTTGAAAAGCGTATGGCTCCGGGTGAAACTTTGAATTTGAGCGCACATGTGAAGTACGATGAGCCCACGGATGACGTTGTGACCTGGGTCAGCAGCAATCCCGATGTGGCAAAGGTGGAGGGAGAGAGCAAAGAGAACGGCTACGGCTTTTGGCTTGCAAAACTGACAGCAGTGTCGGAAGGTGCGGCGGTCATTACCGTAACCTATCGGAATAAAAAATCCTACTATTATGTTACCGTCACTGGAACAGGCGAATCGGCCCACGATTATTATATCAGTCAGACAGAGCTTCATTTTGATCTGGCGGAGGGAGTGAAGACAGAGACGCTGTTTATCGGGGATGGAGACGAGCGCGTTCAGGAGGTGACATGGAGCAGCCAAAATGAAGGTGTGGCTGCGGTATCCGGTCAGGATGGCTTTGGCGTTGTGACGCCGAAGGGCTCCGGAACCACACAGATCACGGCGAAGGTGGGAAAGGACGTGGAATTCACCTGTCAGGTGACTGTGGAGAATAATAAGCTCACCGCTATCAGCCTGAATCCGCAGGAATGCACCTTGGAGAAAGGCTCCGTCAGACAGTTGAGGGCCTATCTCTCCCCCAGCGATACCACCCTGTCCAAAGAGCTTCTCTGGACTTCGGATCATCCGGAGGTGGCATCCGTGGACGCGTCAGGCAAGGTGACGGCTCTGTCGAAGGGCACTGCGGTGATCACTGTATCCCCCGCCGTACAGGGTACGACATCGGCAGCTCTCACAGCTCAATGCACGGTGATGGTCTATGAGACGGCTACCCCCGCGGAGGACAATATCCCCTCGGGGCTGCAGGCATTGACCAATGTGCAGACCAAGCTCTCTGATGTCAGCTTAAAGGATTACGAAGGTTGGGAGTGGGAGAACGGTAATATTTCTCTGGCGCAGTTTGCTGGGCAGCAGGAGAAGAGCTTCATGGCCGTGTATCGGAAGGACGGCTATGCGGATTACCGGACTGCTTTGAACGTCTCCCTTGCCACACTGACAGGCATTTCCATCACTGCCGACAAGACTGTTTTGGGGACGGGAGGAACCGCTGCGGCGGACATCCAATGGAAGCTCTCCGGATTGGAGTCTGTCCTGTCCGTCTATGCCGATGCCTTGCAGTGGAGCAGCAGCAATCCTGCGGTTCTGACAGTGACGGCTCCCGATGCAGCAGGGCAGACCGCCACGAATGCAACGGCGCAGACTTTGGTTGCCACGGGAGTCACCCTGCGGGCGGGAAGTACTCCGGGCAAGGCCACCGTCACCGCACAGATTACGCTGGGCGGCAAGACCTACACGGCACGCCAGACATATACCGTGGTGGACGGTGCCGTTGCGGAGTTTGGAACTATCACCATGACGGATGGATTCACAGAGACCATACGGGATGGCAGGATCTGTTATGAAGGGAGACTGGAAGACAGTACTGGTACCCTTTCCCTCACCGTCACCAATGCCACAAAACTCACGGTGAAGAGCAGTAACGCGAAAGTGCTGTCCACAGGAAAGATACAGGTGGAGAGCGGTAATATCAATACTTTCCGCATTCCTCTCACCATGAAAGCCGCGGGCATGGCAAAAATCACTCTGACGGCCAACGATGCAGCCAAGAGCAAAACGGAGATTTTGTGCTATGTCAGGGATGCCAGACCGAACCTCGGCGAGAGTGTTGTCACGGTCAATAAGCTTAGAACCGATGGAGCTGCTCTTTACATCTATCCCAATGACGGTTATGTGGTGACGGGGTATGAGCTTGGAGGTGCGGATGCCGCTCTGTTTGAAACGCTGACGGCTGGGACGGAACGCGACAGCTATTGTCTCAAAGCAAAGAAGGACACCGCAAAGGGAAATTATAAGTTGACGGTAAAGGTAACAACAGCAGCAAATACTTCTGCTGTGGCAGAGAATGCGTCTTCCTACGAGCTGCCTCTCACCGTCAAAGTGACGGAGCAGGCACCCAAGTATAAGGTCAAGCAGAGCGCTAAGGCAAATGTCTTCTACAGCGATTTGGGAGCGCCCCGACTGACGATCACATCGGAGGAGACTCTGACCGGATTGACCCTTACGGGATGTGATTTTAAATTGAGCGAGGAGTCCGGGACAGATGGGGCAGCAGGCGACTATATTATTGTCCCCGACCTAGCAGGCACCCTGACGTCCTCTTGCAATACTAAGGGTACATTGATGCTTACTTTTGAGGGTTATGAGACGATTTCGGCTCCCTTTACAGTGGGGATTGAGAGTAAGAAGCCAAATCTCGCTCTTAACAGTAAGACGATCACCTTATATCCCAATGTCGGCGTTACCGATGCTCGGTTACAAATCAAGTCCGGGAATCAGATTCTTTCCATGGAAGATATCACGGCGACGCTGCGGAATGCAGATGGCTGTATACTGACGAAAACGGACAACGGGCTGACCTTAAGCGGGGCAGGGCTGTTATCCGGCGGCAGTTTTACAAGGGCTGTGACCCTAAAAGCAGAAATTTCACTGACATGCCATAATTGGGCGGAGGAAATTGTTCTTCCCCTCACGGTGAAAGCCGATCCGGGCAAGCCGGCTCTCAAGCTGCAGAAATCTACCCTGCAGCTCAATGCAGGTACAGCAACTCTGGCCTATGATATGGCTGAAACGGAGGTTCTGTGGAAAAGCGGCGGCTGTTTTGATTCTGATAAGGCACTCAGCGTCAGTGCGGCAGATGCCAAATCCCAGGCGGTCATCCATGACAGCATCGTGTTTGAACAGACGGGAAGTAAGTTGATTGCAAGACTGAATAACAGAAGTGTTGCGGCAGGCACCTATAAATTCAAGGTTCATGCCCCGGGCATATCTGCGGCGCCGGTATCTCTCACGGTAAAAGTTGTGAGCACCGATTTAAGTAAAGCGGTGAAACTGTCCGCCAAGGGAAGTATTGATGTCCTGAATCGGGCGGGGAGCTGCGTGACAGTTACTCCCTCCTTAAAATCCCTGAACGGACAAATCACGGATGTAAAGCTTTCAGGGGATTTTGCCCATCTCTTCCGGGCGGAACTGAATGAAAAGAATCAGATTGTCATCCATGCCAGAGAGACGGACGACAAGGGCAGGAGGGTAGCCCTGATCACTAAATACAATTATGATGTGAACCTTGTGCTGACCGTCCGGAACGCCGAAGGCGAGACCTTGCAGTTTGCCACCCTGGCAGTCCGGCTCAAGCTCAAGCAGAGCAAACCGAAGGTCGCTGTCATCCCCAAGAGCCCCGTATTCTTCAGCGGCGCGTACAACAGCGTGAAGCTGGATGTGGCGGCATCCCTGAAGGGGGCGGCGAATCCTGAAATCACCAGTATCGAGCTGGTGAATCAGACGGATTTGTTTGACTATAATGAGGGTATTCTCACCATGCGTGACACAGGGACTGCTGTCAAGGGCAAGAGTTACAGTCTGCAATTGCGGGTGACTTTCCGGGATCAGGCGGATAATGAGAAGGCAACCATTGTGAAAGTAAATGCGAAAGTAAAATAAACGGTCTTGCCGTTACTCCAGGAGCAGTTCACGCAGCATTGCCTCGGTGCCGTGGAATACATTCATATCGATATACTGCTCGGGGCCGGAGTAGCCGGCAAGCCGCCCTCTGTTGGTGTATTGCCAGAACTGCCAATCTCTGTCAAGGCGGGGTCTGGTCAATACGCTGCGGATCCACAAGGGATAGTCTTCGTAATACCCTTTGATAAAGTGGTCATAGGCCTCGGGAGTGGTATAGATAATGGGTTTGGAGCCATAGGCAGCTTCCATGGCGAGCAGGCATGTGCTCAGCTCCTCTCTGATTGCGGGAGCATCCGTATTCTGCTCGTTGTAATTGCCGTAAAACTCGATATCAATCACAGGGGAGAGCATTTGTTGTCTGATGGGTACGGTTTCGACAAAATGCTGCGCCTGCCCCTCTCCCGGGCTTTCAAAACTGAAAAAATGATAGGCACCAACGTATAGCCGGGTCCGGAAAGCTTGCTCCCAGTTTTCCGAGAAGGCGGGATCCACATGACTGCTGCCCTCCGTGGCCTTGATGAACGCAAAGGATATGTTTTGCTGAGCCAGAAGATCCCACTGAATATCGCCCTGATATCGGGAGACGTCGCATCCTATGATATCGTTGTCGGTGATAAAGATCTTATTGGGAATGAGGATGCCTGTATAGACCATATAGGCGGCACAGAGCGCTCCTGCGAGAGCCACGAACAGGATGGCGGCGGTAATCTTCAATATAAAAGCTATCTTATTTATACTTTTTCTGTTTTCCGTTTTCATGTTGATATTCATTTTTTTATTGTGAAGGAATTATGTTTTGGTGTCAAGATGATTTTTTCTTGAAAAGGATTCTTTATTTACTTGCAATTTGTAGGAGTTTATGATAAAATTTCACATTGTCAGGTAATTATGTAATGCATATTTACCGAACATGGATGGATTCCCGAGTGGCCAAAGGGGACAGACTGTAAATCTGCTGCAAATTGCTTCGGTGGTTCGAATCCACCTCCATCCATTTTGTATGTTGCTGTATGCGGGGAGTTTCGGCTCGTGCGTATCGTACATGCACACTATGTGTCTGCTGGCATGGCGGAATAGGCAGACGCAAGGGACTTAAAATCCCTCGGGGGCGACCCCGTGCCGGTTCAAGTCCGGCTGCCAGCATTTTTGAGAAGCTCTGGAAGAAGATCCAGGGCTTTTTCAGTTTCAGAAATGCAGTCTCAAAGGGAGTAACTAAGAGCAGCATCCTTGTGCGTTGTGATGCTTATCTCTGGACTTGATCGTTTTGGTTAATATTTACTGTTTCTGCAAGTTAAAAAGGTGTAAAGCCTTTGATAATTTAATAAGACTTTACACCTTGGTGATTGGGTTGCTATTCCGTTATTTAGCTAGTTTTAGTCATCTTCTAACATTGATTGAAAAATATCTCTAACCTTTTTTAGCTCATCATTATCGGGTGATTTTTGTAATGCTTTTTCAAGAAGTTCTAAAGCAAGTCGGATAAATCCTTGAAACTGCTTGTTTGTCATGCCCATATCTGCTTCCATCCTCTCACCGCCTTTTTGTGATTGATATAATCAGTATAGCGGATTTTGTGAAAGGTGTAAAGCCTTATTAAATTGTCAAGGTGCTTTGTGTTTGGTACTGTCCTTGGGCTATGGATTGTGGTTATTGCCGTGTCCCTGGTGTTGCTTGAATTGAGATTAAGGTAGAACTGAGTTCGTTTTCGATTAGCTATCAAGGGGAGTTCCACTATCGAAGCGAAGCTACCAAGCAACAGCTTACAGGCATTACACTGTCACAGTAGATAATATTTCAGTAGAAGATTTGGATGATGAGAGCTTTAAAATCTTTTGCAGGGAAGCTCTCCGCAGAAAATAGATGATGTAGGAAGAACTGAATATTTTGAATGAGGAACTGCTGAATAAACTGCATTTGATGACTGATGGTAAATTGAAACGGTCGGCGGTGCTTTTGTTTTATCATGATCCGTCCAATGCTAATGCGTTTTTACCGTATTTTAAAAACAAAGGAAGGGTTCATACCTAAACATGCCTTCTGACTTTTTACCAATATTGTTTTACTGTTTCACTGGATTCGCTTTCAGATAACTGAAACATCTCAGCAATTCGTCTTATAGTCTCGGTTAACGAGACCCCTAAATCTTTACACACCATAATTGCACCTTTAATTTTGCTCTCTTCTCGCATTTGTTGAATAGCCAAGCACATATTCACATCTCCTTTCTTTTTGGGATACTTTAACTTAGATTCCGTAACAACATTAATTACCTCCGCCTGTCTTTCCATGTTTTGGAACTTTATGTCTTCTTTTACAACTTTATTCAGAGTTGTTTTATTCTTAGAATACTTGATGTATAGCATCACTTCCCGCAGGTTTGAGTGGAACTCATTAATCTCCTCATCGGACAGCTCCTTCGGGGCGATTAGGTTCACATAGTAATCAGGTGCATGTGCAAGAATTACGCTGTTCGTATTGGAATACATTTCCTTTAGGGAAAGCGGTGCATCCCAGTCATCCGAGCCAAAATATATTACAAGAGTAATCACTGGGATAGCTGGAGGAAGTCATAAACGCCGTTCCTGGCAGGAATGTAGATGGACAAATGTACATTACTATCCGTGTAAAAAACACTGAAACATTTCATATTTAGTATATCATCAGCAAGACTTTTTGGCAAGAGTGAAGTGGATAGAAATACAGACTTTCACAAAAG
The DNA here is from genome assembly GCA_947175035.1 of uncultured Lachnospiraceae bacterium. Classification (GTDB taxonomy): domain Bacteria; phylum Bacillota; class Clostridia; order Lachnospirales; family Lachnospiraceae; genus Acetatifactor. Next base: position 58,934 of record CAMWLG010000005.1, read on the forward strand.
AGAATCTTGATATGCCCCCTACAAGGGCGATATGAATCGGATTTTGGTGTATTGTGCGAAAATTAAGATATATTTAAGATAAATTTGACGGAAATAAATGGACAAATGAGGCAAGACAGGATAAAATGGACTTTGTAGTTGTCTTATAATATCTCTATATATGAAAGGATTATCAAATGAAAAAGAAAGTATTAGTTGCCCTTGTAGTTGCAATGAGTGTGTTGGCTGCCTGTGCGAAGCAGGTTGACAGCCCGATTATTCAGGACATTGAGCCGGAGACTCCGACTGAGAGTGCTCCTGTCACTGGGCCGACGGAGGAGTCCACGACGGAACCGGAAGTGATTCCTGAGAATTCCTATCGCAGTGAGCTCACCAATGAGTGGATCGACAATAGCTTGAAAGATCAGCGTCCCATTGCGGTCATGGTTGATAATGAAAAGACTGCTCTTCCTCACTTTGGTTTGACCGAGGCGGATGTGGTTTATGAGATTATGAACAGCACCGCAAACGACCGGATTACTCGTTTTATGGCGATCGTAAAAGATTGGGGCAGCATCACGCAGTTTGGAAGTGTTCGAAGTGTGCGCCCCACCAATTTCTTTCTGGCGGTGGAGTGGGATGCTGTGATATGTCACGACGGTGGACCTTTCTACATCGATGAGTGGGTTGCAAGAAAATACACCAACAATCTCAGCGGCGGATTTGCCCGTTTTTCCAATGGCAAAGCCACAGAGTTTACAGAGTATCTGACTTATGATACCTATACCAATCCCACCACAGGAAAAACTTATGACGGTCTGAAGCAAAGATTTGAGAAGTCCAATTACACCACTACCTACAATGAGTATTACCAGGGGGCTCATTTCAAGTTTGCTGAGGGCGGGGTTGACCTTTCATCGAGAAGCGATGCGATCAATGCCACCACCATCAAGCTGCCCTTCACCCACAATCAGTCTACCTTGAAATACAATGAGGAGACAAAGACTTATGATTACTATGAGTATGGGCAGGCACATTTGGACCCTGTTCATGACAACGCACCCCTGACCTTTACCAATGTCCTTTTGCAGGATACTACTTTTGCACAGCTGGACAAAAACGGTTATCTGATTTACAACGCGATTGATGCCAGCGACCGCAGCGGTTATTATATCACTGAGGGGAAGGCGATCGAGGTTACTTGGAACAAGCCTTCCGAGACCGCGTTCACTGTCTTTTATGACAAGGCGACAGGACAGGAGATCGAGCTTAACACAGGTAAGATTTATATTTCCCTGATTCCATCTGATACATGGTCAAGTGTGGATATTAAGTAAGAATGAATTGAGGTGACACATATGCTTTGCCATATGATAATAGATTTAAGTGTAAAACTCTGTACAAGGTCTGATGAGAGGACGACGCCTGTACAGAGGACAAGTAATTTGTAGTAGTTCGTCCTGCATCGGATTTTGTACTTATTCAGAGAACCCTCTTGGCAGGGTAATAATCTATAAAGATAAGGAGAAAATTCGATGAAAGATTTTAGAAAATATATTGTGTTCTGGCTTAGCCAGAGTATTTCCCAGTTTGGCAGCGCAATGACAAGCTTTGCTCTGATCCTGTGGACCTATGAGCAGAGCGGTTCGGCGCTGTCCGTGTCTTTGATGGCATTTTGTAATTATGTACCATATATTTGTGCCAGCCTGTTTGCGGGGGAATTCGTTGACAGGTACAGCAAGAAAACAATCATGTTGCTTGTGGACAGCGTGGCGGCGGTATGTACAGTGATTGTGCTGGCTCTCACCATGTATGATGGCTTGGCGGTGTGGAATATCTATGTGGTCAATGCGGTCATAGGTTTTATGAATGCCTTTCAATCCCCTGCCATGGCGGTGGCGATTGGCAAGATGGTGCCGCAGGAAAAGCTTTCCAATGTGAGTGGAATGAACTCTTTTTCCAGCAATCTGGTCTCTGTTTTAAATCCCGTGGTTGCGGCATTTTTGTTCGCTTTTGGCGGTTTGCAGGTGATTTTGCTGGTGGATTTATCCAGCTTCCTGTTTGCATTTTGTGTATTGGCATTTTTTATCTCCATTCCCGAGGATGGTGCCAGAAAAGAGAAAAGCAATCAATTCGTGGGAACGAAGGCGGGTTTTCAATATCTGAAAAAGGAGAGGGGTCTGTTGGTGATCATGCTGACTATGGCGCTCATCAATTTCTTTTCCAGATTGACCTATGAGAATATCCTGTCCCCCATGATTTTGGCAAGGAGCGGGAATGACAGTGTGGCGCTGGGAGCGGTGAATGCTGCCATGGGAATTGCGGGCATTGTAGGTGGAATCGTTGTTTCCATAGGTAAAAGCAAAAAGAACAGCATTAAGTTAATTTACTATTCGGCAGCGTTGTCCTTTTTGTTCGGGGATATCCTGATGGCAGTGGGGCGAGGCAGCATCTTGTGGATGATAGCGGGAGCTGCGGCGAGCTTTCCCATTCCGTTTATCATGGCGGGTCAGAATGTCATTATGTATAAGAGAGTCCCGAAGGAAATACAGGGCAGCGTCTTTGCGGTGCGAAATGCCATCCAGTTCGGCACGATTCCGATTGGAATATTGTTGGGGGGCTTTCTGGCAGATTTCTATTTTGAGCCGATGATGCAGTCGGACAGCGGGTTGTCAAATCTCTTGAGTGTCCTTGTGGGCAAGGGAACAGGCAGCGGCATGGCAGTCATGTTCCTGTGTACGGGTCTGGCGGGCTTTACCATAAGCTGCATGTCCTACCGAAGGAAGGCGATTCAGCAGATGAAACGGGAGCTGGACGAGGAGAACCTCAGAGAGGATAGCAATTTGTGACGACGAAGAACCTTTTGCTTTCATACATGTTTTGTCAGGTTTCTGGGTATGCTAGGCTTTATGAAAAAGCAGATGAGTTCTTCCCGAATACCTACACAGCGAACCTTTGATTTTTATGTGCTTTTATTTTTCACGATATCCTTTGCGGGATGGCTGTGGGAAGTAGGGCTGTATTTTGTCACGGAACATGCATTGATTAACAGAGGCGTATACTATGGCCCCTATCTGCCCATCTATGGCGCAGGGGGGCTATTGTTGTGGTTTTTATTACACAAGCTGCACCAAAGACCCGTTTGGACGTTTCTATTGTCGGCGGTTCTATGCTCTGCGCTGGAATATGCGGTGGGCACGTTCCTTGAGTGGAATTGGGGTGTAAAGTGGTGGGATTACACAGGGCATTTTCTGAACCTGAACGGGCGGATCTGCCTGGTGGGGGCGGTGTGCTTTGGTTTGGGAGGGATGGCATTAAACTGCTTCCTTTTACCATGGTATATGCGTCTCTATCACAAGCTTTCACCCAAATGGAGACTGATACTATGCGGAATCTGCTTGACGGTATTCGTGCTTGACGTGACTTGGTGTGCCGTTTCTCCCAATTCCGGCAGTGGAATCACCTACTCGGCTTAATGGTGTCCTCCTGATTTTCTAAACACAGGATTGAAAATCAAAGTATTTGTGGTAAAATACTTATGGATAATACCAAGGTTGTTCGGTTTTGATTTGGTATTTGCAAATTTGTGCCTGCGCATAGCGAACCGTGTTCGCATTCAAAGTTTGTAGGTTACGGAAAGGCATGGTTATTCTCATGCAGATTATAATTGTGGGCTGTGGTAAGGTGGGAGCCACCTTGACACAGAGGTTGAGCACAGAGGACAATAACATTTGTATTGTAGATACAGATAAGGATACGGTACGGCAGCTTGCGGCGGAGTGTGACGTCATGGGGCTGGTGGGAAATGGGGCCAGCTATAGCGTGTTGGCGGAGGCAGGCATTGAGAAAGCGGATCTGCTGATTGCGGTGACGGAGTCGGACGAGTTAAACCTGCTCTGTTGCGTGATCGCGAGAAAGGCTTCCAAATGTCAGACCATTGCCCGTGTGCGCAATCCCATGTACAACGTGGAGCAGCAGTTTTTGCAAAAGGAGTTGGGACTGTCCATGATCATCAATCCGGAGCAGACTGCGGCGGCAGAGATTGCGGATCTATTGTGTTTCCCCAGCGCTATCGGGATAGATACCTTTTCCAAGGGTAGGGCGGAGATGCTGCGGTTCCGTATTCCGGCGGATTCTATGCTGAACGAGCTGCCACTGAAGGAAGTCTCTGCCAAGATTCGCGGTGATTTTCTGATCTGTGCGGTGGATCGGGAGAATGAGGTGAAGATACCCGACGGTAATTTTGTGCTGCATTCAGGGGATATTATTTCTATCGTGACCTCCCGCAAATACGCAGTGGAATTCTGTAAGAAAATAAATATAAAAACCAATAATGTGAAGAACACCATGATCATAGGGGGCGGTAAGATATCCTTGTATCTTGCGCAACAGCTCCAGAATCTGGGCATCGCCGTGAAGATTATTGAGCGGGACGCAAAGCGTTGTAACGAGTTGGTTGAGCTTTTGCCGGAGGCGACAATCATTCATGGGGACGGCAGTGATGAGACCCTGCTGCAGGAGGAGCGCATCGACAAGATGGATTCCTTTGTTGCGCTGACCAATATGGACGAGGAAAATATTCTGTTGTCCCTGTCGGCGAAAAAGCGGGTGAGCAGCAAGGTTGTGACGAAAATCAACAGGCTGCAGCTTGACGAGATCATACATAATCTGGACTTGGACAGCGTGGTCTATCCCCTGCTTTTGACGGCTCAGAAGATCCTGCAATATGTGCGCGCCACCAAAAATTCTATAGGAAGTAATGTGCAGACTCTGTATCGGTTATACAATGACAGGGTGGAGGCATTGGAATTTCATATCACGGAGAATTCGCACATCACAGGGATTCCCCTGCATGACCTGCATCTGAAATCGGGGCTGCTGATATGCTGTATTACGAGAAATAACCAATTGATTATCCCTGACGGACAAGCCTGTATATTGCCCGGGGATTCGATTATCGTAGTGACGACCCATCTGGGGCTTCAGGATGCCCAGGATATTTTGAAGAACTGAGGATGAAAGACATATGAATTATTCCATTATTCGATATATACTGGGAACAGTGCTGAAATTTGAAAGTTTATTTTTGCTTCTTCCGGTTTTTGTGGGAATAATTTATGGGGAGAAGAGCGGAATCTATTTTTTGGCTGTGTCTGCCATGTGTTTGGCAGCAGGGGTACTCCTTAGTTTCCGAAAGCCGAAAAGCTATGTGTTTTATGCGGTGGAGGGCTTTGTCAGCGTTGCTTTGAGTTGGATCGTGCTGAGTTTGTTTGGGGCGCTGCCTTTTTGGATGAGTGGGGAGATTCCTGCTTTCACAGATGCTTTATTTGAGACAGTGTCGGGATTCACCACAACAGGGGCGAGTATTCTGTCTGATGTGGAGGCTCTTTCGCGTTCCTGTGTTTTTTGGAGAAGCTTTACCCACTGGATAGGTGGTATGGGAGTGCTGGTGTTTGTTTTGGCTGTATTTCCTATGCGGGGCGGTCAGACGATGTTTTTGATGAAGGCAGAGAGCCCGGGACCGTCCGTGGAGAAGCTGGTGCCCCGAGTGAAAACCACGGCGACGATTCTCTATGGCGTTTACACGATTATGACCCTTGTAGAGATGGTGATATTGGCGGTGACAGGGATGTCGCTTTTTGACGCCGTGACACTTTCCTTGGGCACGGCGGGCACGGGAGGCTTTGGCATCCTCAATGACAGCGTGGGCAGTTATGCGCCTCATTTGCAGGTAATCATCGCGATATTTATGATTTTATTCGGTGTGAATTTCAATATCTACTATTTATTGCTGCGCAAAAAGATTGGAGCGGCGCTTCGGTCGGAGGAGCTGCGGGTTTATCTGGGCATTATTCTGGTTAGTGGATTATTGATTGCATGGAATATCCGGGAGCTTTTTCCTGATCCGTTGGAGGCACTTCGGCATGCCTTTTTCCAAGTGGCGTCTATTATAACTTCCACGGGATATTCTACGGTGGATTATGATCTGTGGCCTTCCTTTTCGACTACGATTCTTGTGACATTAATGTTTATTGGCGCCTGTGCAGGCAGCACGGGCGGCGGCATCAAGGTATCTCGTGTCATCATTATGGTAAAAAGCTTGCTGAAGGAGATGTTTTTGACAAGTCATCCACATGGCGTGCGTGAGGAGAAGCTGGACGGGCGGAATGTGGATTTGCCGACAAGGCGCTCAATTCATATATTTGTGGTAGGTTATGCGCTGGTTTTTATGGTATCGCTGTTGCTGATCAGCATGGATAATTTTGACTTTACCACGAATTTCACGGCAGTGGCAGCCACTGTTAACAATACCGGACCCGGACTGTCCTTGGTGGGGCCCACGGCTAATTTCAGTATTTTTTCCGTTTTTTCAAAATATGTGTTGATATTTGACATGCTGGCGGGCAGGCTCGAGCTTCTTCCCATGATTCTGCTTTTTGCGCCGGTAACCTGGAAAAGCCGTTGAATTTGCTGGAAAAAAATGTATTTTTCTGTTTTTAAATGGACAAATCTCTCGATACAAGATAAAATAGGAGATGAAATTTCATACCCAAGAAATTATACGAAAGGATCATCTCATGAAAAAGAAAATCATTGCAGCTATTTTGGTTGGCGCCTGTGTGTTGGCGGCTTGTGGACAACCTACAAACGGCCCTATTCAGGAGGAGAGCTCTCAGGAATCCTCTCAGGAGTCTTCTGTATCGGAATCCTCCATGACAGAGGAAGGTTCCAGCGAAGAGAAAGAAGAGCGTCCGATGATTACGGAAAGAGTCGTCAAGGATGGCAAGATGCAAAGCTATCTCAGCGGCGAATGGCTGGACGAGGAGATTGTCAAGAGAAGACCGATAGCGATCATGATTCCCAACAATCCTCCAGCTATGCCTCAGTATGGGCTTTCCAAGGCAAGCATTATCTATGAAGCTCCCGTAGAGGGGCGTATCACCCGTCTGATGGGTGTGTTCGAGGATTATGATGATTTGGATTATATCGGGCCAATCCGAAGCAGCAGGGATTATTTTATTTATGAAGCTATGGCACTGGATGCTATTTATTGTAACTGGGGTCTGGCAGTTCCCTATGTGGCGGATCTGATCAACTCTAACAGGGTGGACAATATTTCCCAGACCGTGAAAGGGATTGCAAGCCCGTACAGCGGTGCGTTTGCCAGAAGGAAGGATCGGCTGAATGGCAACTATGCCACGGAATTTACCGCATATATGTGGCTGAGAGAGAAGAGTTCCAGCGGTGGTGCGGATGCCCCCGACCAAGCGGTAAAGGGGTATGAGGCAGGCGTTGAGGCAAAGGGCTATGGCAAGACCTATGAGGAATCCGGCCGCTTTGAAAAGGAAGGTCGTGACCCTCAGGCTTTTCTCTTTGCCAATGACTGTAAGATGGAATATGCGGATTATCCGGATGCCATCGAGATTCGTCCCGGCGGAAGCCAGAGCAACAAGGGCGGTTATGGCCAAAACAATGCATGTTTTACCTATAATGAGGAGGACGGCCTATATTACCGCTCCCAGTACGGCGCAAAACAGATTGACGAGCTGACAGGCGAACAGGTGGCGGTGACGAATGTGGTGTTCAAGGTTTGTCACGGGGAAGTGAGAGATGACCATGATTATCTGGCGTTTGCCGTACATGGCACAGGGGATGCCTATGTGTTCACGAATGGCAAGATGATTAAGGCGACATGGGAGCATAGCAGTGACTATGATGCCAACCACTACTATGACGAGGATGGCAATGAGATTGTTTTGAACCAAGGTGCAACATGGTTTTGCAATATCTGGAAGGAATTTGCAGAGTTTGCCGAGGTGGATGGCAAGACAATATTTTCTTCCGCCAATTAGGATGGAATTACAATGGAATGAAGGATATGCGCAACAGCTAGGCTGACTGGCTGTTGCGTATTTTTATGGCAAAAAAGAAGTAATTTCAACCGATATTAAACAAATTCCATGTAGATACCACTGTAATTTTGCTGTAAAATATTTATAGGTTAGGTGGTATGATACCGTGGAGGTTGAAATGAAGGCGGGAAAAAAGTTTAATCAAGAGCTGATTTTAAATGGAAATATGCTGCAGGCGATTCTGTCACTGGCCATACCGGTGGTGATCAACAGCTTTTTGCAGACGATGTATAATCTGACTGACACTTATTGGCTGGGAAAGATTGGCACCAATGAGTTGGCAGCCATCAATCTGGTGACGCCGGTACAAAATATTATCATCAATGTGGGCACGGGTATCACGGTGGCCGGCTCGGTGTTGATTGCCCAATATATCGGCGCGGGGGAGAAGGAGAACGCAAAGAGCATGGCAAATCAGATTTTTGTCTGTGCCTGCAGTTTTGCGCTTGCATGTGCGGCGGTGGTCTTTCTATCGACTTCCGGTATCGTGAGCTGGCTGGGAGCGGACGGGGAGACTTATCGACATGCCTGTACTTATTTGAGGATTGTGGTTTGGGATATGCCCTTTTTATATATGGTGAATATTTTTTCTGCCGTACATCAGGCACAGGGGGATACGGTGCGGCCCATGTTCCTGAATCTGGGCGGTATCGCTCTCAATATGGTGCTTGACCCGCTGTTTATGGTGGGATTGCAGATGGGTACTGCGGGGGCGGCACTGGCTACCTTGCTGGCGAAAATGGCGCCTGCTATTGTTGCCTTCTGTCTGCTGAGCAGCCGTAACAATGAGGTACATTTGGAGCTGCGCCATATGAAATTTGAATGGGAAAAGATCAAATTAATCCTGCAGATCGGCTTGCCCACGGCAATCGGTGGTAGTACCATGCAGTTAGGTTTCCTGCTCATGAGCAAGAATGTGTATGAATATGGCAATCAAGCCATGGCTGCCTACGGTATTGGCAACAAGGTAAATGGGTTGATCACGCTGCCATCTAACGGAATCGGGTCTGCAGTGGCTACGATTGTGGGACAGAATATGGGAGCCAGGCAGCAGGAGCGGGCAAGAGAGGGGTATCTCCTGTCCATGAAGATTTGTGTTGCCTTTTTGTTCATAGGTGGTATGATTTTATCAAGAGATATGATTTCCACGGGTATTGTGAGTATTTTCTCCGATGATGCGGAGGTGATTGCCATGGCGGCGGATTTCCTTAGTATCATGGCGTTTTGGTGTTTTACCAACGGGGTTTACAATGCCACCACGGGACTTTTTCAGGGGACGGGGCACACGGAGGTGACTATGGCGGTGGATGCCTCGAGGCTATGGGTGTTCCGCTTTCTGACATTGTGGTTCTGTGAGACGATTTTGGACATGGGAGTGCGCAGCGTCTGGTATTCTGTGGTGATCAGTAATGGCATCTCGTCGGTGATATTGTTTATCCTTTATAAGAGCAATATCTGGAAAAAGACCAAGATTAAAGTGGGGCAGAAGGATGCTGTCATGGATAAAGACGCATAAGGCGGTTGTAATCTATATGGGAATTGCTGTTTTGACAGTGCTGCTTAATTTACTGGCATGGGGCAGCACTGCGTTTTGTGATGCCTATATCGCCACAGTTTTTCCTATATGGGTGAGCACTTATGGAAGATTGACGGGACTTTTTCCCATGTCTGTGGGAGAATGGATGCTGATAGCGGGTATCCTGTTAGTGATCGGGGCGGTAGTGTCGGGGCTGGTGAGCGTTTTGGGGAAGCTGCGGGGGCGCCCCTTCCTCGCAAAGAAATATCTGATATTTTGCGCATGGGTGCTGGTAGTGGTATGTCTGGTGATGACATTGAACTGTTTTATGCTCTATCATGCCTCCACCTTCCCGGAGAAGTATCTGGGGGGAGCGCCGAGGGAGTATGACCTGGAAGAACTTTTGCAGGTGCGCAATATGGTGGTGGCACAGTGCAATCGTCTGTCGGGGGAGGTTGCGCGGGACGAGCAGGGTTATATTATCTATCCGGGGAGTGTATCCGCAGAGGGCGGTGCGATTGATATGTTGGATAAGGCGAGGGAGGAGATGCGTAGGCTTGGCGAGGAGTATGACCAGCTGCAGGGCTATTATCCCAGACCTAAGCCCATATTCTTCTCGGATTTTATGTGCCAGCAGTATATGCTGGGGTGGTATTTTCCCTTTTCCATGGAAGCCAATTATAATGACGTGGCTTATGTGATGAACCAGCCGTCCTCCCTGTGTCATGAGCTGGCGCATCTAAAGGGGTTTATCTATGAGGACGAGGCAAGTTTCATAAGCTATCTGGCATGTGTGCAGTCGGAGGATATTTATTTTCAATATAGCGGGTATCTCAGCGTGCTGGGTTATCTGGAGAGGGATCTGAGAACCGCCGCCAAGCAGAGTCCTAACGCTTTCACCGCGGCATGTGAGGCGCAGGAACCCGTGGAGTTGTTGGATATTGTGTATTTGGATGATACGTTTGTGACGGACGAGGAGTGGGAGCGAATCAACGGAAAGGCATTGTTGGACACGGAGACGGTGGATAAAGCGACAGATGTCTTTGTGGATACAACGCTCAAGGTGAACGGTGTGGCGGATGGTAAAATAAGCTATAGCAGAGTGGTTAGTTTGCTGTTGGAATATTATTTATGAAAAATGTTCAAAACCCTTGACAATTTGTATTTCACAATGTAAAATAACTAATGTTGTGGCGGTATTAAGGATTTCGTCCATAGGCCCAGATAGCTCAGTTGGTAGAGCAGAGGACTGAAAATCCTCGTGTCACTGGTTCGATTCCGGTTCTGGGCATTTTATATGCGATAGTGGCTCAGTTGGTAGAGCGCCACCTTGCCAAGGTGGAAACCGCGGGTTCGAGTCCCGTCTATCGCTCTCGGTGTCATAAGTCGCAGATGCCGATTGACAAATTCATATACATGTGAATGGGCGAGAAGCCTGTTTACAATATGCAGGTGTAGTTCAGTGGTAGAACACCAGCCTTCCAAGCTGGATATGTGGGTTCGATTCCCATCACCTGCTCTGTGAAAGCCTTGATTATTCAAGGCTTTTTAGTTGTGGTAATCAGGAAGTTATTGAAAAGGAAGTAAAGTACAATGAAAAAAATTAAAAAATATGAGGTTCCCATTTTCATATTGCTGCTGTTTGGAGTCTCTGCATCGATTGACTGGCTGTATAAAAGAAATTCGTACCATTTATTTCTTTTTATTTATTTGGGATGTTGGCTGGCGTTGACTGCATTTTTGCATATACGAAAGGTTAAATACAGAAAGGCTATCGTGCTGCCGTTAATTACCTTATATGCCGTCGTTGTTATTTATAACGGGGTCGCCACGAAGACTTATGAAAGCTATGCAGCTTTTAAAGATGCCGGCGGATATACTATTGTTGACATACCTGATGAGGCATACGATTGTAGGTTTGCCTTTCATTCTTCTATCATACGCCAGTTTTCCATGTATTCCTTTACATTGGATGAGGATGTATACAGGCAGTTTATTGAGAATGTGTTGGCAGAATATAAGGTTGACTTTCAGGATGAGATGAATAGAAAATACGGATATGCGCATTGGTATGGGATGAAAGTTGCCGATTGCAATGACCCGTCCTATGCGTTGGACGATTTTCCGGTGGGGCTGCCGTTTGAGAAAGTGTCGGATACACCCATAGAGGATTACACGACTATTTTGTATTCTCCCACTGACACGGGGTCAAGGTCGTTTGGCGTGGTAGCACTGCCGGAGGAGCGCAGGCTTCTTTGTTATGAATTTTCAGCAATCAGATAAAATCCATTCAAATGTGCATCCTAAAGGAGCAGGAACACGATCGTTCCAAACAGGTTAGCAAGAAAATGGGCAATCCAGCTAACCCACGCATTCTCCGTTTTATGAAAAATGATACCATATATAATGGAATTGATAAATATAAACACAATATCATATACAACAACTACCACATTGCCTGTTGAAAGATGGCAGATCGAGAAAAGAAAAGATGAAATAACCAGTGTGGGGACAAATGGAATTGCTTTGGTGAGTTGTCTTTGAAAAAATCCTCTCCATGCAATTTCCTCTCCCAAAGCTGCAATTGCAAGCTCAAGCACAAGTAACAGCAGCTTATCAAAAGAAAGCATACCCGTTCTTCTTTTAAATGTTCAATAAATTCAGGGAGAGCAATTTCTGCAACTATGTGGCATATCACGTTCATCAATATTGGCATAAGAATGAGAAACCATATACTTTTTTGTTTGAATGCCTGTGGAATTCTTTTTATTTCCAGCGCATCCACATTTCCTTCTGTTTTTTCTGCTTTTCGAACAATGAAGAACGTTACAATTCCAATAATCAGAGTAAAGCTTGTTAAATTCACCCCGAATAGTAAGTTGATAATGCTTGACAGGGAAAATAACGTCATAAGAAATATTGCAGTAAGCGAACCCTTTTTCATCTTATTTACCACCTTTACTAGCGGCATACACCGCTCCTTCAAAAATCAGTTCCAGTTCCTTTGCCAGTTCTTCTTCATTATATGGTATAGCGTTATTTGCAAACATACTGGCATAGCCATGAACATACAGGAACAACGATTTGAAAACTACTTTTACCTGTTCTAAGTCCGTCTGTGTTTTCTGGGCTAATATGTCGTAAATCTGTATTAATTCTGCACCGTCTATCAGCTCGGAAAGACTTTTCCCAGAAAAATTGTCAGACTGAAAAATAAAACGAAATAAGTTTTTTTCATTTGCCGCAAATCGAATATAATTCAAGCCAATATCTTTCAAGGGGTCATTGCCGCTTATATTCAATAGGTACTCGGTGTGAAAATGATCCGCTTTTTCATAGGCAGCTTTCCTGGTATCTGCTATCGTTTTGAAGTGCCACATAACAGGCTGTGTGGAACAGCCTAATCTTTGTGAAACAGTGCGGGCATTGATATTCTCTGCGCCAAACTCGCGGGCTACCTCAAAGGCAGCGTCAATCACCATATCTTTTGTAATCTTTGCTTTTGGTGGCATGGCATCAAACCTTCTTTACATAATTAATGTTATATAACGATTATTATACCATAGATGGAGAATTTATCAAGACATAATCAGAGAATTGTACATTGCAATTGCAGATTCCTAGGATAGAAGAACCAGTGAAAAGAAATATTGACAGAGCGGCTAGGGGGGGTAAAATGTAAGTGCAAAAAATTAACTGCCGTGACAAGAGATTATCATTCCTTATCGTATGAAAAAGCTTTGGGACATGGCATCATGGAAGACAAATATTGACTTAAAAACGGGAGGAAAAAATGAGAAAAGTAAAAAATGTACGGAAACTTTTTTTGACGCTTACATTGTCAGTGGCAATGCTTGTTACGGAAATGCCTATGACAGCTTTTGCGGTATCAACCGAAACAGTCAGTGTCAGCGAAAAAGAGGCGACAGAGGAACAAACGCAAACAGAGGTAATAACTGAAGAAGATTTACCAGGGGATGAGACAGAGGAAATTACCGAAGAAGTAACAAAGGAAGACGAGGAAAGCAGTAAAGACGAAGCCTCGGGTGAAGAATCGAAAGACGAAGCCTCAGATGAAGAATCGAAAGACGAAGAGGGCAGTGAAGAGAGCAGCGAAGAAGCAATCGCGGAACAGGATGAAGCGGGGGAGTTTTACGAGGCAGTGTTGCTGAGTTCTGATTCGGATTTTGTTATTAATGATGGTGTATTGACCGGTTACAATGGTACAGCTGAGGATGTTGTGATACCGAATGGTGTTGTGATAATTAAAGAAAAAGTATTTAGGAACAATAAGGTTATAAAAACGGTCAGCTTCCCTTCATCTGTAAGAACAATAGAAGATTACGCATTTTACGGTTGCAGCAGTCTGGAATCGCTGAATTTAAACGAGGGGCTTGAAACGATTGGCATACAGGCATTTTACGGTATTTCGCTTGGAGTAACATCTGATACAGGTGAAGTAGAAGCCGGCACATTGACCATACCAAGTACCGTTCGGAGCATAGGAACAGAAGCATTTTATAAATGTACACATCTGGGAGAGGTTATATTTGCAGAGGGTGATACGGCAGTGCTGGAGATAAGCGGCGGAGTTCCTAATAGTGGAGTGTTTGATTCCTGTCCCGAGCTTACCAGGGCAACCCTGCCTTCCCGGCTGACAAAAGTATCACCACGTATATTTAGGAATGATCCTAAATTAAGTGAAGTGATCATGGGAGATCATGTTGAAACAATAGGGGATTCTGCGTTTTCCGGTTGCAGCAGCCTAACAGGCATCCGCTTCCCGGCATCCGTAAAAACAATAGAAGATTACGCATTTTACGAATGCAGTAGTCTGGGCTTGGTGAATTTAAACGAGGGGCTTGAAACAATCGGCGTAAAGGCATTTTACGGTGTTTCGCTTGGAGTAACATCTGATACAGGTGAAGTAGAAGCCGGCACATTGACCAT
>CAMWLG010000006.1 GCA_947175035.1 uncultured Lachnospiraceae bacterium
ATGTAGAGGGGCATGATATATTAATATCAACAAAACAAAAGAAACAAAACAACAAGACAGAAGGAGGTCTGAAATACAAACTTAATTGAAAAATGGAATCTAAGTAAAGGAGGTACGGTCCACCTAACTCAATCATTTAAAACTAAGAATCTTCCATTGAGGTACCAAAGAAGTAGGTACAAGGGGCATTTCACCCAAGAGAAAAATTTACATAGATAAATCGAGTACACAGAAGAAAAAGTAGCGAATTACCAAAGAACAATTATGAATCGTTTGGAACGTTACAGTATCCTATACAAAAGAAAAGTGGAAAGAGTACAAAGGAGAAAATGGAAGATGAGAGAAAACTGAATATGGTACAAGCTATCACAGAAGTAAACAACTTCAGCAAATAGCTAAAAAATAACTAAGAAAGAGAGGTAAAGGTCCATTGGATAGCATAGTCTGAAAGAGCGTATTGATGAAACGATAATCAATACGCTCTTTGAATTTATCTATTCTTTTCAATAATCAATTTGCGACGCTGTCCGCGTATTTGATCCGATATACCCGTCTCAGCGAATCGTTGATGCGTTCCTCCGAGATCACGCCACTCTGCACATTCTCCAACACACCATTATATGCCTTTTCAAAGTCCTCCGGCATGAGAATCATATCGCATCCTGCCCGCAATGCCTGCACCGCCGCGTCCCCTGCGTCATAATAGTCGGTGATTGCGGTGACGTTCATGGCGTCGGAGATGATGACACCGTCAAAATGAAGTTCCTTGCGCAAGAGATCCGTTACCACCTGAGAGGACATGGAGCAAGGCGTGTTGTCGCCAGCGAGGGAAGGCGCAGCCATATGGCTCACCATCACCATATCCGCCCCGGCGTCAATGCCTGCCTGAAAGACCTGGAACTCGTTATTCCTGAAATCTTCCGCGCTTCGGTCTGTGGAAGCAAGACCCTTATCGGTATCCTGCGTGGTGCTGCCCATCCCGGGAAAATGTTTCAGACACGCGCTGATGCCTTGGGATTTCAGCCCCTGAACCATGGAGGTTACATAGGGGCTCACATCATTCGCATCCGAACCATAAGCGCGGCTTGCCATAATGGAATTTTCCACGCTGCTTAAATCCGCCACGGGCGCAAAATCCAAGTTAAAACCATAGTCGGACAAATAAGCGCCGATGGCGCTGCCGGCCTCATATGCCTTGGATGCGTCGCCGTTTTGCGCCAGTTCCCTGCCGCCGTCCTGCTTGTCTGCCAATCCCTTTTCCTGCAGGGGGCTGATTTTGCCGCCTTCGTCCTCCACCGCAATAAACAGCGGATAGCTTGTGTAAAGCTTGGTGTTATCGATCATTTCCTTAAACTGTGTCTCGTTCTGTATATTTTTTGTATTGTATACAATTCCGCCCACGGAATATTTGGTCAGGGCCTCTTTGGTGCCATCCCCGGCTTTTACCGCGGTGGTCACTCCCGTGATAGACTCGGGTGTCACGATAAAGAGTCCCGCCACCTTGTCCTCCAACGGCAAAACCTCAATTATGGCGTTGACAATCTCGTCCAGCTTCTGCTCCGGGGTAAGCTCCGGCACGGGCTCCTCCGTGTCTGACGCCGGTTCCGGTAAAGTTTCCTCTGTTCCAATCATTTCGTTGACCTGATCTTGCTGCTCCTGTTGGTTTGCGCGGCTTTTCTTGGTCAGATAACGCACCCCGAACACAATACCTGCAGCAAGCGCTATGATAAAAAGAATTACTGTGGTATAGGCAAGAATCTGATTGCGCACGCGGCGTTTCCTTCTCGCCTCCCGCTTTTCCTGTTGTTCTTGTGTAGTCTGCTCCATGTGATGGCTCCTCTATATCTAATCTATAGCAATCCCAATTAACAAGGAATATATTCGTTTTCTATCATACATTAATTTTCGACATTTTTCTACTATAAAATACTTCTTTATAAAAAATTAAAAACCGCCTGATTTTCAGACGGTTACTTACTAGAAAAGCGCGAGACGGGGATCGAACCCGCGACCCCCTCCTTGGCAAGGAGGTGCTCCACCGCTGAGCCACTCGCGCATAAATAAATATAAAATCCTGCGAACAAATAGTATTTTACTATAGGTGGCCTGGAATGTCAACTACAAAATTAAATTTGTTGCAAGTAAGTTAGCTCTTGCACACTTTTCCCAATCATAATACAATAGAGATAAGAAAATGTAAAAAACGACAGAGAAGCAGGAGAAGGCATTGGAACCAAGACAATATACCACGGGAGATTTGTTCAAGCGTTTTGCACCTTATTATAAAAAATATACAGGTACCTTGTGCATGGATTTATTTTGCGCGGCGCTGACTACCATATGCGAGCTGGTGCTTCCGCTGATCATGCGGTATATCACCAATCAGGGGATGAAAGATTTGGCGGCTCTGTCCGTGCGCACGGTGGGCGGATTGGGGCTTTTGTATCTGTTTCTGCGGATTGTGGATGCCATTGCTGCCTATTATATGGCGGATATGGGGCATGTGATGGGCGCAAGGATTGAGACGGATATGCGGCGGGACGCCTATTGTCATCTGCAAAAACTGTCGGATACTTATTATAACAATACCAAAGTAGGGCAGATTATGGGGCGCATCACCAATGATCTGTTTGATGTGACGGAGTTTGCACATCATTGTCCGGAGGAATTTTTTATCGCCTTTGTCAAGATTGTGGTTGCATTTTTCATATTGGCGGGTATCAATCTGCCCCTGACCTTGATTATATTCTTTTGTGTGCCGCTTATGATAGCGGTGTGTATGCCTTTGAATCTGCGTATGCGGGGTGTGTTCCGGACCCAAAGAGGACAGATTGGTGAGCTGAATGCCCGCATTGAGGACAGCCTGCTGGGGCATAAGGTGGTGAAGGCTTTCACCAATGAGGATATCGAGAACGATAAGTTCGAGCAGGACAATGGGAAATTTTTTGACATCAAGAAGTTGTCCTACCGCTATATGGGCTTGTTTCAGACCACGGTGCGTCTGTTTGACGGGTTGATGTATCTGACGGTGGTGGTGGCGGGAGGCGTCTTTATGGTGAGAGGGCTGATCGCACCGGGGGATTTGGTGGCGTATATGCTGTACGTAACTACCATGATCTCTACCATCCGAAGGATTATCGAGTTTGCGGAGCAGTTTCAGCGGGGCATGACGGGGATTGAGCGTTTCCTGCAGATCGTGGACGCGGATATTGAGATTTTTGACGAGCCGGGGGCGGTAGACTTGGTGAATCCCTGTGGGAATATCACGTTTGAACAGGTGAGTTTCGAGTATCCCGATGATCATAACAGGGTGTTTAAGGACTTGAACCTGCAGATTCAGGCAGGAGAAAAGGTGGCGATCGTGGGACCCTCCGGCGGGGGGAAGACAACGCTCTGCAACCTGATTCCCAGATTTTATGATGTTTCTGGCGGCCGAATCACTTTAGACGGCGAGGATATCAAGCATTTTACATTGAAAAGCCTTAGAAGAAGTATCGGAATCGTGCAGCAGGACGTGTATCTGTTCTCCGGAACGATTTTTGAGAACATTATCTATGGAAGGCCGGAGGCGTCCCGGGAAGAAGTGGTGGAAGCGGCCAAGCGGGCGGGCGCCCATGAATTCATCCAAGGTCTGAAGGATGGGTATGACACCTATGTGGGAGAGCGGGGTGTGAAACTCTCCGGTGGGCAGAAACAGCGCATCAGCATTGCAAGGGTTTTCCTGAAAAATCCACCCATTATCATTCTGGACGAGGCGACTTCGGCTTTGGACAATGAGAGTGAGTTTGCGGTGGCGCAGTCTTTGGCAAAGCTCTCGGAGGGACGCACCACTTTAACCATCGCCCATCGCCTTTCCAGCATCCGCAATTCGGACAGGATTCTGGTGTTGACGGAGGATGGGATTGCGGAGGAGGGTAATCACGAGGCGTTGATTGCTAAGAAGGGTATCTATTATCATTTTTATGAGACAGCGAACGCGCTGAAGTAAAGGAGGGATCTGCATGAAATTAATGTTTATCGGAGCGGCTCATGAGGTGACGGGAAGCTGTCACTACATAGAAGCGGCAGGCAAGCATATTTTGGTGGATTATGGTATGGAGCAGGGGGTGAATGTCTTTGAGAACGCGCCGCTGCCCGTGGATGAGGCATTGATTGATTATGTGTTTTTGACCCACGCCCATGTGGATCATTCCGGCCTTTTGCCCCTGCTGTATGCAAGGGGATTTCGGGGACAGGTGTTTATGACGGACGCCTCCGCGGATCTGTGCAGTATTATGCTGCGTGATTGTGCCCACATTCAGATGATGGAGGCGGAGTGGCGCAACCGCAAGGCGAAGAGAAGCGAGAACGTGCCCGTGCAGGAGCCGATTTATACCATGGAGGACGCGGACGGCGTGATCAAGCGGATCGTTCCCTGCCATTACGGGCGGGAGGTTGAGGTCTGTGAAGGGGTGAAAATCCGGTTCACGGATATCGGGCACCTGCTTGGCAGCGCAAGTATCGAGGTGTGGCTTACCGAGGAGGGGCGCACCAAGAAGATTGTTTTTTCCGGAGATATCGGCAACAAGAACCAGCCTATTTTAAAAGACCCTATGCCCACAGCCCAGGCGGATTATGTGGTGATGGAGTCCACCTACGGCGACAGGCTGCATGCTGCCGGGAAACTGGATTATGTGAAGGAATTGGCCGCCATTTTACAGGAGACCTTTGACAGGGGAGGCAATGTGGTGATTCCCTCCTTTGCGGTGGGAAGAACCCAGGAGATGTTGTATTTTCTGCGCCAGATCAAGGTAGGGCGTCTGGTGAAGGGGCACGAGAATTTCCCGGTGTATGTGGACAGCCCTATGGCGGTGCAGGCCACGGAGGTGTTTAATGACAATCGTATGGAGTGCTTTGACGAGGATGCCATGGAGCTGGTGCGGGAGGGCATCAATCCCATTTCCTTCGCCGGCTTAAAGTTGTCGATTACCAGCGAGGAGTCCAAGGAGATCAACTTTATTGACACACCCAAGGTGATCATCTCTGCCTCGGGAATGTGTGAGGCGGGGCGTATCAGGCATCATTTGAAGCACAATCTCTGGCGGGAAGAATGTACGATACTCTTTGTGGGATATCAGGCCATGGGGACGCTTGGCAGAAGCATTGTGGAGGGGGCAAAGGAGGTTAAGCTGTTCGGCGAGCCTATCCAGGTGCGGGCGAAGATCAGGCAATTGGTCGGGATGAGCGGACATGCGGACAAAAACGGCTTGATTGAGTGGATTAATGCGTTTGAGGAGAAACCCAAGAAAGTGTTTGTGGTACATGGTGAGGACAGTGTGTGCATGAGCTTTGCGGAGTGCTTGAAGATAGAGTATGGGCAGCGGGCTTATGCCCCTTACAGCGGGACGGAGTTTGATCTGCTTGGCAATCAGTTTACCTATGAGGCAGCTCCCATGCCTGTCAAGAAGAAGGCGAAGATTGCCAGTGGTGTCTTTGCAAGGCTTGTGGCTGCAGGACAGCGCTTGATGGCGTTGATTGGCAAGAGCGAGGGGCTGGCGAACAAGGAGATGGCGAAGTTTGCGGATCAGATTAACTCCTTGTGTGACAAATGGGAATAAAAGTTGGGATGTTCTAGGACAGCGTAGGACGCTGTCTAAGAACATCAACCAACTTTCAGAGAATCGCTGGAGCGATTCTCCATAAGAGCACCGCCTAAGGAATTCTATGTTTCGTCTTAGGGCGGATTTGGTTTCAGAAAGGTGATTAGATGAGTTACGCGGATAGGGTTTTTATAGAGATGTGTCGGGATATTTTGGAGAATGGAACCAGCACGGAGGGGGAGAAGGTGAGACCCCATTGGGCGGACGGGACACCGGCGTACACAATCAAGAGGTTTGGCGTGGTCAATCGGTATGATCTGCGGCAGGAGTTTCCAATTATGACGCTTCGGCGCACGGCGTTAAAATCCGCCACGGACGAGGTGCTTTGGATTTGGCAGCAGAAGTCCAACAATATCCACGATTTGCACAGTCATATCTGGGACGAGTGGGCGGACGAGGATGGCTCCATAGGCAAGGCATACGGCTATCAGCTGGGGGTGAAGCACCAGTATAAGGAGGGCATGATGGATCAGGTGGACAGGGTGATCTATGACCTGAAGAACAATCCGTTCAGCCGCCGTATTATGACAAATATATACGTTCATCAGGATTTACACGAAATGAATCTTTACCCTTGTGCCTATAGTATGACCTTTAACGTGACACAGCGCAAGGGGGAGGATAGGCTTACGCTGAATGCCATCCTGAACCAGCGCTCTCAGGACGTGCTGGCGGCAAACAATTGGAATGTGGTGCAGTATGCGGTGCTGATTCATATGTTGGCGCAGGTCTGTGACATGAATGTGGGTGAGTTCGTCCATGTGATTGCGGACGCCCATATTTATGACCGTCATGTGCCGATCATCAAGGAATTGATCGAGCGGGAGCCCAAACCTGCCCCCACGTTCTGGCTGAATCCGGAGGTGAAGGACTTTTACGAGTTTACGCGTGATGACGTCAAGGTGGAGGGGTATGAGACGGGGGAACAGATTACGGATATCCCAATTGCAATCTAGCTGAAATGATACATCATATAATTGCGTATGTTATTTTATTGTTTAATTCATGAAAAATAGGAGGATTTACATTGTGAACATTATTGCGGCAGTGGACAATCACTGGGCTATCGGCAATAAAAATGAGCTTCTGATCCGTATTCCCAATGACCATAAGCATTTTCGCGAGGAGACCACGGGCAAGGTGGTGGTGCTGGGGAGAAAGACCTTGGAGACCTTTCCTCAAGGGATGCCTTTGAAGAATCGTACCAATATCATTCTCTCCACCAATCCCAAATATCAGGTGAAGGACGCGATCGTGGTGCACTCTATTGAGGAGTTACAGGAAGAATTGCAGAAATACAGGGACGAGGATATCTATATCATTGGCGGCGAGAGCATTTACCGTCAGATGCTTCCCTATTGCAATGTGGCACATATCACCAAGATTGACCATGTGTACGAGGCGGACGCCTATTTTCCGGATCTGGACAAGGACGAGGAGTGGGAGATTACTGCTGACAGCGAGGAACAGACATATTTTGATATTGCGTACCAATTCTTGAAGTATGAGCGGAAGCGCTCCCGCAAGTAAAATGCTGCCAAGGAGTACCCGGACGAAGAAAGGGGGCGTGGGTGATGTCAGCATGGCCTAACAGTTATCAACAGTGGCGGGAGAAACGCCGTGAATGGATACAAGAGCTGCGGGACGGGGACATCACCGTCCTTTCAGGGTTGTACATGATTGTCTCTGAGCCGCGCAATCCTTTGCTTCCGGAGGTGATGGCGGCAATTGCCGAAACCATGGAGGCCATGGACATAAACCAGCAGCTTGCTTGGGATAATCGCTTTCGGGACAGTACCTCCATGGAGTGGTCTGTGGATTGGTGCTTAGTGGAGCCCGAGGCGGCGAAGCCTTTTCTTAGATGTGAGAGGGATTATCTGTGGCTTCTTCGGCTGGGGACACTCCATCCGAACGGTTATTATCGGGAAAAGTGCCTGATGGAGCTTTCTTCTTTTCCGGGGGAACTGGACTATATCCTGCTTCGCACCAACGACTGGGTGGGGGCTGTGCGGGAACTTGCCATGGAGTTGGCAAAAAAGGCAGTGCCTGAGAGCGATTGTACTCAAATTTTGCGCGCAATTCCCTTTTTGGAGAAGGCAAAACGGGGAGGACGCAGGGACACAGGGGCGTTTGCGCAGGTGGAGGCACAAGTTGCGGAGCGGATTGTCGGGCTGTTGCGGCTTTCTGACGGGGAAGGATTTCGTACTGTCACGAGCTGTGATTTGAGGATACGACAGGGTATTTATCGTATGCTGCTGCAGGGAAAGCACCTGACAATCGAGGAGGTGGATCGGCTGCTTTCCATGGAGAAGAGTAACGAGTGCTGCACGCGGCTGATTCGTTATCTTTTGTACCGGTATCCCTATGACGAGGAACGAGTAGAGAAGTATCTTCAAAATAAAAACGGTATCGTGCGAAAATATGCCGTGGAATGCAAATATGAATATTTGAAGGATGCGTGGGACGGCTTGGAGGAGATGCTGTTGGATTCCTGTCGCGGGGTTCGGGAGTATGCGGCTTATATCCTGCAAAGGTGTCGGGAGATGGATGTTGGCGCGTTTTACAGGGAGTGTCTGCGGGAGCTGGAAAAGGCGGATTGTCCGGAGGCTGTGATTATCGGGCTTGGGGAATATGGGGAGTCGGGAGACAGCGGATTGATTATCCCTTATCTTCGGGATTTAAAAGAGCGGATTGTCAAGGCGGCGCTTTTTTCCCTGTCAAAGCTTGTGGGGCAGGAAGGAGCGGAACTGTATTGGCCGTTTCTGCTGCATGAGAAGCCGGGAATTGTCAGGGAGGCGTACCGCGCGGCCGTAAAGAGCGAAGTGCATTACGGGGCGGAGCGGCTGTTCCATGCAATTGAGGAAGCGGTATATCCCCGCAGCAGGTTTTATTTGACGAATCTGTTGTGTCGGGAGTCGGGATGGGAGAGTTTGCCTTGGCTGCTGCGGTTCTATCGTTTCGGGAGGGATGATATAGTGCGGCTAGAGTCTCTGCAGGCAGCATTCGCGCGCAGAGCCCTTCACACCAAGATAAGCGCTGCGCTGGAAAGGGAGATCAGGGAAGTGCTTGCGGATGAAGAAAATGAAATACCACAATCTTTGGCAGAGCAGATTTTATTTGATTTAAAATATGTGACATAACTGCGGAGAGCGCGCTGGAGGTATGGAAATGCGTTTACATGATAGTTTTATAAACGAATTTGGACAGATGGAGGGAACTGCTTTTTTTCCATATTTCAATAAAGATATTACAGTCGTATGCAAAGAAGGTGTGTCTTCTGAATATACGGAAAAGTGTTTGGGATATCTGGAGGAGATGGATGATGCTCTCATGCTCCAAATATGTAAATATGCGGAATTTTTTCTGAAAGCTACATTGGAAAATACATCTGTCGGGGAACTGGACGACGAAGAGGCATTCCCCTATGATGATCTGTTGGATTTGCTGCAATATATCAGTTTTGAAACTTTATACATAGAAGAGCCGCCTGAATCCATAAAAGACGCTTCCGAAACGAAGGTGCTCAATCTGACAGGGGGCTGCGAATGGTGGGAGGATGAGGGATTACAGTGTCTGGTGAGGGATGGAGAGGTTGTCTATCTGGGGTATTTTGAAGACTTAAGCGTTTGGGGCGACTACTCTGAGATGTATATCGGCAATTACGTTCTTTATGAAAGCTATCGGGAGCGGCTGCTGGAGTACAAGAAAAATATGGTAGTAAAACCCGGCGATGGCCAGACGCGGACGCAGAGCTTCTATGACCACTGGAATGAGAAGGAATCTCTGATAAGGCAGAAGATCACTAACCTTGTAAACCATATTTCAGCGAAAGAAAGTATATCCTTTGGAGAAGCGGTTGTCACTTTGGAGGATACATATTTTTACCAGTTGATGAATGATTATCCCCAGATTCTTGAAGAGAATGTTGAATTTTGGTGTGAGTGCTACCGCATTGAAAAGGAGACGGATGCCGGGGAACTCATGCGCCATGTATGCGAGAATTGCGATGGGATCTGAATTGTGAAGGGATCTGCTTTGACAGAACAGCTGCATATTAAAAAGGGTAGCTGTTCCTGCTAATTTGAGGATAACATAGTTGACACCATGTGATTATATGGTATAGAATGCTAATGTAGCATGTGCAATTTTGCACAATTTACTGAAATGAGGAGGAAAATCAAATGAGCGAAGAATTTAACACGCAACAATCACAGGATAATACCTATCAGGATCCGATTGCGTCCACGGAGGGGAAACCGAAGAAGAAGTCAACTGCCGCGGATGTGGTGGCTACCGTGGTGGCTGTTGGAGTATTTTATCTTTTTGGACTCGTGGGGGGGTTGATCTGCTATGGCGGTTACTGGGCAGTGCGGGCAGTTATCAAGTCTAAGATGTCGGTGGCGGCAAAGGTGATTCTTTCCGTCGTTCTTGTCTTTGTATTCTTGGCATTGATGGTTGCATTTATCTTATTTGTGGCAGCTGCCCAGGCGAATCTGTGAGTGCGTTTACCAAGCTCCGCAAAGGGATTGTGGGCGGCATCGTTGGTTGGGTAGCGATGTTTGTCTTTGTAGCGCTGATAATGTTTTTCATGCTCTTCGATTATGGCGGCTCTTATGGCGAGCTTCTTATGGCGCTGGTGCTTGGCGGTTTTCTGGTGTTGGTGGCGCTCATAGCGTTGGTGACTTATATCATCATAGCGATCACAGGATATGGGAAAGCCAAGGGCAAGCTGGCGTCCATTCCCGGGTTCTCGGAGGAGCGTTTTGCCAGGGAGGTGGAGCGATGCCCCCAGCTTAGGGATACGTTGATCTGCAGCGATGCTATTTGCTATCAAATGGATTGTATCACCCATGTCATCCCGATTCGGGAGATTGTCTGGGTTTACCAAGAGGAACGAGGGCGGTATGGTACGGCATTCACGATATACACTTTGGACGGCAAGCGGTATCAGGTGCCCATCCGACCCTGCAAGGGCGCCCCGAATGCGGATGCGGCGATCAGGTATCTTATGAGACTGATTGCCCGGAAAAACAAGGGGGCATTGATTGGCTACAAGGAAGAGTATGAGAAATTGCGGATGCAAAGTTTTGGCAGGCTTGTGATGCTGACGCAGGGGCATGAGATTGTGGACAGCGCGCTCTTGGAGCAGGAATACATACGGAATGATTATTATACGAAAGATTTGCGGTAGATATTGACTTTCCTATATAAAAGTATGATAATGAAAAACGAAAAATCCGTTGGCTGAAAGAGGCGGATGGAATAGGAAAAATGCAGGAAAGAAGGATAAATTGATGGAAAAGAAAGATATAGACTGGGGCAATCTGGGTTTTGGTTATGTTCAGACTGACAAGCGATACGTATCCAATTATAAAAACGGCGCATGGGACGGGGGTGTTCTCACCGAGGATGCCAATGTGGTGCTCAACGAGTGCGCAGGTGTTTTGCAGTACGCCCAGACAGTGTTTGAGGGTTTGAAGGCATACACCACGGAGGATGGGCATATTGTGACATTCCGCCCTGATTTAAACGCTGAGCGCATGGAGAATTCCGCGGCGAGATTGGAGATGCCGGTATTCCCCAAGGAGCGTTTTGTTGACGCCGTGACGCAGGTTGTGGCTGCGAACGCGGCATATGTGCCGCCCTATGGCAGCGGCGCTACCTTGTATGTGCGCCCTTATATGTTTGGCTCCAATCCGGTGATCGGCGTAAAGCCTGCTGAGGAGTATCAGTTCCGGATTTTCTGTACCCCCGTGGGACCTTATTTTAAGGGCGGTGTGAAGCCTTTGACAATCTGTGTCAGCGATTTCGACCGTGCGGCGCCCCATGGAACCGGCCATATCAAGGCGGGGCTGAACTATGCCATGAGTCTTCACGCGATCGTGACGGCGCATCACGCGGGATATGATGAGAATATGTATCTGGATCCCGGCACCCGCACTAAGGTGGAGGAAACCGGTGGTGCCAACTTCCTGTTTGTGACAAAGGACAACAAGGTGGTTACGCCGAAGTCTGACAGTATCCTGCCTTCCATCACCCGCCGCTCTCTGGTATATGTTGCCAAGGAGTATCTGGGGCTTGAGGTGGAGGAGAGAGAAGTGCTTCTGGACGAGGTAAAAGATTTTGCCGAGTGTGGTCTGTGCGGCACCGCGGCAGTGATCTCCCCTGTGGGCAAGATTGTGGATCATGGCAAAGAAATCTGCCTGCCCAGCGGTATGACCGAGATGGGACCCACCACCAAGAAGTTATACGAGACCCTGACGGGCATCCAAATGGGACGTATCGAGGCTCCCAAGGGTTGGATTCATGTAATTGAGTAACGATAGGTTCATGAGTGTTCTTAAGAAATATCGGCACATACGCATAACAAGTCATATGGTGATTCCACACCATATGACTTTAGGATGTGTGATGTGCCGTTCTGTTTTTTTAAAGCCGAGTCCTGACCAAAGAATAGTCCTAGGAGGTTCCCATGAAAATCATCCACTGTGCGGACGTTCACCTGGATTCCCGCCTGCTCGCCAATTTGGAGGAGCGCAAGGCGAGGCAGCGCAGGGAAGAAATACTGCACACATTCCTGAAAATGATAGATTATGCCGTGGAAAATGGCGTGGAGGCAGTCCTGATCGCGGGGGATCTGTTCGACACCAGACGGGTTTCTGCGGGGGTGCGAAGTGCGGTGGATTCTGCGATTCGCAATCATCCTGATATCAACTTCTATCTGTTAAAGGGCAATCATGACGCGGCGGGTTTTCTGGACGCTGTGGAGGAATTGCCGGAGAATTTGAAACTCTTCTCCGAACAATGGACAAGCTATGTGTTGGATGCCGAAAGGCAGGGAAGGCTGGTGCTCACCGGGGCGGAGCTTGTGCCCGGGAACAGTGAGACGCTTAGCAGCAGTCTGGTGTTGGATTTGGATAAATTTAATATTGTCATGCTGCACGGGCAGCAGGCACAGTATACGAGCAAAAATAAAGCGGAGACCATCGCTTTGGGAGCGCTTCGGGGCAAGGGAATCGACTATCTCGCCTTGGGGCATGTGCATGAGCACCATATGGAGGAGCTGGATAAAAGGGGTGTCTGGTGCTACAGCGGATGTCTGGAGGGACGAGGTTTTGACGAGTGCGGGGAGCATGGTTTTGTGCTGCTTGACATTGATGAGGAGAGCCTTGAATATACCAGACAGATGATTCCCTTTGCGGGCAGGCGGTTTCATGTGCTGAAGGTGGACGTGACGGGATGCGCCGATTCTTCTCAAATGGCGGAGCGGGTGCGGGAGACATTGATGGAATCGGAGGAATCAGGGGAATCAAGGATTTCTCCCAGAGATATGGTGAAGGTGGTGCTTGTGGGACGATTGGATGTGTCCTGTGAGAAGAATGTGGAGTTTATCGCCCGTAAGCTGGAAGATATGTATTTTTTTATCAAAGTTTATGATGAGACCAAACTGGCGGTGGATCTGGAGAAATTCCTGCGTGACGAGTCCCTGAAGGGAGAATTTGTGCGTCAGGTGTTTTCCTCTGATTTGGAAGAGGAGACGAAGCTGACCGTGATACGTTATGGTTTGCAGGCACTTTCCGGGGAGGAGATAGAGTAATGCGATTACTTTACTGTCATATTGACAACTTTGGAAAACTGCATGAATATACGGTGAATTTTGACGACAATCCGACGGTTTTGTTAAAGCCAAACGGTTGGGGGAAAAGTACCCTGGCGGCCTTTGTGAAGGTAATGTTTTACGGTTTTGCCAATGAGAAGAAACGAGGCGATGCCTTGGAGCGTGAGCGCTTGCGCTATAAGCCTTGGCAGGGCGGTGCTTATGGCGGGGAGCTGGAATTTGAGGTTGGAGGCCGAAGATTCCGTCTGAATCGTACCTTTGGCATGAAGGAGGCGGAGGATACCTTTGTGCTCTATGACGCTGTGACGAATCTGGTATCGGACGATTTTACACGGAATATCGGGGAGGAGCTTTTTCAGATTAATCAGGAATCCTTTCTGCGCACGGTCTTTTTGACACAAAATGACTGTGCCACGGGTACCACGGACAGTATTAACGCCAAGATTGGGAATCTTGCCGACAATCTGGACGATATGAATCAATATGAGAAGGTGCAGCAGGTTTTAAAGGATTTGCGAAACTCTTTGACACCCTCCCGAAAGACGGGAGCCCTGCGGCAGCGCAAGGATGAGATGGCGGAGCTGAAGGATGAGCTTCGAAAGAAAAGTGCCGTGGAAAATGCGCTGGCGGAACTGGAAGACTGGTTGGCGGACTGTCGGAAGGAGAAGGAACGTCTGACAGAAAGCAGGGTGAAACTGCAGGAACAGTGGGAGTACGCTGCAAAACAGAAAGAGACGGCGGCAAAGCGTCGCCATTATGAGGAAATATTAGACCAGTGTCACGAGAAACAGCGGGCAGTGGACGTGGCAAAGGCTGTCTTTGGGGGAAAGATCCCGGACAGGGCGCTTTTGGAGAAGATGCAGGAGAAAAGACGTCTTCTGATACAGCGGGAATCGGCGAGGGAGGCTGCCCGTCTGGGGGAGGAGGACAGCAAGCTGCTTGCCAGAATCAAGGAAGAATTTGCAGACGATATGCCCGGGGAGGATGTGCTGGAACAGTGCCGGACGCTTAGCGTCGAGTTGGGAGAATTGCAGGAGCAGGCTGCGGGGAATCGGATGTCCGAGGAGGAGCAGCAGGAGATTGGCCGTTTGAAAGGACGTTTTGCGGGGTGGAGAGACTCTGGGGAAGCGTTTGAGGAGGCTTTGGATCAAAGTCTGCGGCAGTGTGAGCTGTACAGTGAGAAAAGGAGCGGACTTAGCACGAAGAGGGCAGCATTAAGCTCGCTTCGCATGGTGGAGGAAAATAACCGCAGAACCACACGCTCTAAGGGGCGCATAACACAAATGTTGTTGCTGATATTGGGAGGATTGTTGATCTCGGCGGGGGGATTATGTCTCTATTTCCTGTCAGAACATCCGTTGATTGGTATTGTTATTTTGATAACAGGTGCTATTTTAGCGGCAGTTGGCGCTGTGGCTGGAAGGTCTGCCAATAAAAAGGAGACCCGGGGAGATTCCGGGGATGGCGGCGTTGCGTTGATGGAACAGGAGCTTGCGGAAGATGAGGAACAGATTGCCCAGGCACAGGCGATTGTGGAGGATTTTGCCGGGCGGCTGGGACTGGGGCCGGTGGATTGGGAGACAGGCAGCCGGCGGATACGCGAGGAATTGTATCATCTGCAAAATGACTGGAAGCGTCTGCAAAGACTCCGGGCGAGGGAACAGGATTATCTGGCTCAGGACTACGAGGGGCGAATTGCGCGTGGGCAGGAGAGATGCTCGGAATTGCTTGCGCCTTATATAAATGTGGAGCATATGTGGTCAAGCAAAGTGTGGGATGGAGATATCCGTTCGCTGCTTGCAAGACTGGAAAATGACAAAAGAACTTTTAAACGCCTGAGCAGTCAGGAGGAGAGGTATCTTGAAGCCAATCAGTCCTGTATAGAGCTACAGGCTCAGTTGGAGAATTTCCTTCGGGGACATGGGCAAAACGACTTGGGGAATGCAGACGTGTGCCTGCAGAGAATGACGGAGACTCTGACCGGATATGAAAATGACATGGAGGAGCTGGGGAAGCTTCTGGACAGGAAGGCGGAATTTGAGGAATCCTATGATGTCAGCAGTTTTTTGGGAGAGGAACATGCAGTCGGGGGAGAGCATGCGGCCGGGGCGGAGGAGATCAGAGAGGAGCTTACCCAATTGGACGAGAAACTGGACAATTTGGGGGAGAAGGTTCATTCCTATCTGATGCAGTTGGACGAGCGGCAGCAGGAGCTTGAGGAATTGCAGCATAAGCAGGAGGAATTGAGCGCGCTGGAGGAGGCTTATGAGAGGGATTACAAGTACTATTGCAATCTGGAGCGCACCAGCGAGTACCTCGCGTTGGCGAAGGAGAGCTTGTCAGCAAGGTATATTGGACCGGTTTTGGAGGCGTTTCGACATTATTATGCCGTTTTGAATGAGGAGAAGGATGCGGATTTCAGAATGGATACCGATATCCGTGTCACCAGACGGGAGTCCGGGGAACAGCGTGATATCAGGGCTTTTAGTGCAGGAAACAGGGATTTAATGTATATCGCGCTTCGGGTGGCACTGGTGGATGTCATGTATCAGGGGGAGAGACCTTTTCTGATCATGGATGATTCTTTTGTGAATCTGGATGGAGAGAGATTGATTCTGGCGAAACGGTTTATACAGGAAATTGCACAAAAATATCAGGTGTTATATTTTACCTGCCATGAGAGCAGGCTTGCATAGCCGGAGGACTGTGAGGAATTATGGGAAAGATGTTAACGTATAAAAGAAAGATATTAGTGATGATATTGGGGCTGGCGATTTGTCTATGTCTGCTGGTCTCCTGTGGGGGAAGGGAAGGCACCAGGGTGGTGTTTACCACAGGCTTTGCCAAGGATGAGGTGTTTCGCATCAAGGACGAGTCTTGCAAGACGGATGAACTGATGGTGTATTTGACAACGATTCAGAATCAGTATGAGGGGGTTTACGGGGCGGAGATCTGGAATACGGCTCTGGACGGTGTGACCTTGGAAGAGAATGTGAAAGAGACTGTGCTGGCGAGAATCGCCCAGGTCAAGACAATGTATCTGCTGGCGCAGGAGAAGGGCGTGAAGCTGAGCCAGGAGGAAGAGAGTGCAGTGAAGCAGGCCTCGGAGGAATATTTTGCGGGCTTGAATGATACGGAGATTGCGCAGATGGGTGTCACCATTGGGACGGTGGAAAATTTATATATGCAGTATGCTTTGGCGGATAAGGTCTATGAATTTATCATTCAGGACATCAATCCGGAGATCAGCGACGACGAGGCGCGCACCATCACCGTCCAACACATTCTGCTTCGGACTTACACCATGGATGGCGCGGGCAAGAAGGTGATTTATTCGGACACAACGAAACAGGCGGTCTATGATAAAGCATGTGAGATACGGGAAATGGCGGCATCGGGCGAGAATGATTTTACAGAGCTGGCATCCCGCTACAGTGAGGACACCAACATCACCTATTCTTTTGGCAAGGGAGAGATGGATGAGCGCTTTGCGGAGGCGGCTTTTCTCCTGGAGACAAATGAAATCAGTCCCGTTGTGGAGAGCGAGAGCGGGTTTCATATTATCAAATGCATCAATACCTTTAACCGGGAGGAGACAGACGCCAATAAGCTGAAGATTGTGGAGCAGAGGCGCAGGGAGGTGTTCGGGCAGGAGTATGACGCCTTTGTGAATACGCTGGCGCGGAATTTGAATCAAAAGCTGTGGGACGATTTGGAATTAATTCATGATGAGAACGTGACCACGGACAATTTTTTTGAAGTTTATGAAAAATATTTTGCAAAGGAAGCAGAGTAAAGTCGTTTAGAAAAATTTTAGAATTCTGCAAACCCGCTGATTATAAGTATTTACAGGGAATTATTAGCACTCACTCTTGTTGAGTGCTAATTTGCTGTTGACATTTAATTTTGGCTGTTTTAAAATGTTTTTCAGTTGGACGAAGCAGGATGGGCGCATTTTGTGTCAGACATGATTTTCGTCATAAGAATGAAAAATAGAAAATGAAAATTAAGAAAAGGATGTGGCTTGTATGGCAGCAAAGAGTGGTAGTTTATCAATTAACAGCGAAAATATTTTTCCCATTATCAAAAAGTGGTTGTATTCCGACCACGATATCTTTTACAGAGAGTTGATTTCCAACGGCTGTGACGCCGTGACGAAGCTTAAGAAGTTGGATATGATGGGAGAGTATACGCTTCCCGAGGGGTACAAGGCTCGTGTGGACGTGATTGTGGATCCTGAGAAGAAAACATTGACTTTTAAAGACAATGGTCTGGGCATGACTGCGGACGAGGTGGAGGAGTATATCAATCAGATTGCTTTCTCCGGTGCTACGGATTTCATTGAAAAATACAAGGACAAGAGTAATTCCGACCAGATTATCGGACATTTTGGTCTGGGTTTTTATTCCGCGTTTATGGTGGCGGACGAGGTGCATATTGACACCCTTTCTTATCAGGAGGGTGCGAAAGCCGTGCATTGGGAATGCGACGGCGGCACGGAATTCCACATGGAGGACGGGGACAGGACAGAGGTTGGAACCACCATCACCCTGTTTTTGAACGAGGACTGTCTGGAGTTCTGTAATGAGTATAAAGCCCGCGAGGTGGTGAAGAAGTACTGTTCCTTCATGCCCACGGAGATCTATCTGTCCAAGGCGGACACCAAGGAGACACAGATTGTCAAGGAGTCGGAGAAGCTTGCGGACGACGTGGTGATAGAGGAGATTGAGCCGGAGAAAAAGGAGACTGCCGGGGATGAAGCGGGTGCGGAGGATGCTGGCGGTTCAGGTGAGGAGCAGACCCCCGAGGAGAAAAAATATAAAATCAAAAAACGTCCGGAACTGATCAACGAGACCCTGCCCCTCTGGGCAAAGCACCCCAACGACTGCACAAAAGAGGAGTATTTGGAGTTCTATCGCAAGGTATTCCAGGATTATAAGGAGCCTTTGTTCTGGATTCACCTGAACATGGATTATCCCTTTAATTTAAAGGGTATCCTGTACTTCCCCAAGATCAACATGGAGTACGAGTCTATTGAGGGTACGATCAAACTCTATAATAACCAGGTGTTTATCGCTGACAATATCAAGGAGGTCATTCCGGAATTCCTTTTGCTGTTAAAAGGTGTGATTGACTGTCCGGATCTGCCGCTGAACGTGTCAAGAAGCGCACTGCAAAATGATGGATTTGTGAAAAAAATCGCGGAGTATATCACCAAGAAGGTGGCGGACAAGCTCTCCGGGATGTGTAAGACCGAGAAGGAGGAGTACGATAAATATTGGGATGATATCAGTCCTTTTATCAAGTTTGGCTGCCTGAAGGATGACAAATTCTGTGAGAGAATGAATGACTATATCCTGTTCAAGAATCTGGAGGGCAAATATCTGACTCTGCCGGAGTGTCTGGAGACCAAGCCGCTGGACGGAGATGACAGCGCGGAGGACAAGGCGGATCAGGCCGGCAGCGCCGTGGACGAGAACGGCGAGAAGGTGGAGGCAGAGATTGTGACGGATGACGCTTCTTCCGATTCTGATGTGGAAGAGGAGGAAGAGAAGAAGGAGAAAATCGTCTACTATGTCACCGACGAGCAGCAGCAGAGCCAGTATATCAATATGTTTAAGACTGCCAAGATGGACGCTGTTATCCTGACCCACAATATTGACCAGCCCTTCATCTCCCAGTTGGAGTCCAAGAATGAGGGCGTGAAGTTCCTGCGCATCGATTCCGATATGACGGACGCTTTGAAGTCTAAGACTTCCAAGAAAGCCCAGGAGGAGCTGGATGCCAAGGCGGAGGCAATCGGCAAGATTATGAAGAAAGCGCTTAAGAACGACAAAATCACTATCAAGGTGGAGAAGCTTAAGAATAAGAAGATTTCCGCCATGATCACTTTGTCCGAGGAGAGCCGTAGAATGCAGGATATGATGAAGATGTATTCTATGCCGGGGATGGACATGGGCGGTTTTGGCGGCGAGGGCGAAACCTTGGTGCTCAACGCCAATCACCCTCTGGTACAATATGTCACAGAGCATGAGGAGGGCGAAAACACGGAGATGATCTGTGAACAGCTCTATGATTTGGCGAAGCTCCAGCATGCGCCCCTTGCGCCGGAGGCTATGACGAAATTCGTGGCGCGCAGCAATGAGATTATGATGCTGTTGGCAAAATAGTAAGATTGCCTTGACGGTTTTGGTGCTTTTCTCCCAAATTCTACAAACAAATACAAAAAGACACAAAAACTTTACAATAAAAATGCACAAAAACAGTGGAAATATTTTCCAACATGTAGTATAATTTGAATAATGTATTTGTTAAAACTAAAACAAGGGGGCAAAACCATATGGCAAAAGAAATGATTGCAATGCTTCTAGCCGGCGGTCAGGGTTCACGACTTTATGCGTTGACCCAGAAGCTGGCCAAACCCGCGGTTCCTTTCGGCGGGAAATACCGTATTATCGACTTCCCATTGTCCAACTGTGTGAACTCGGGGATTGACACAGTGGGTATCCTTACCCAGTATCAGCCCTTGGTGCTGAACGAGTACATTGGCAACGGACAACCCTGGGATCTTGACCGGTTGTACGGAGGTGTGCATGTGCTGCCGCCCTACCAGTCCGCCAAGGGTTCCGATTGGTACAAGGGGACGGCAAACGCGATTTATCAGAATATCTCCTTTATTGAGCGGTATCAGCCACAGTATGTCATCATTTTGTCCGGCGACCAGATTTGCAAGCAGGATTACAGTGACTTCCTGAAATTCCACAAGGAGAAGGGGGCGGAGTTCTCCGTTGCGGTGATGGAGGTTCCCTGGGACGAGGCTTCCAGATTCGGTCTGATGGTTGCGGACGAGAATGACAAGATTACGGAATTCCAGGAGAAACCCAAGAATCCCAAGTCCAATCTGGCGTCCATGGGTATTTATATCTTTAACTGGGACGTGCTTAAGAAATATTTGGAGGAGGATGAGGCCAATCCCAAGTCCTCTAACGATTTTGGAAACGACATTATCCCCAATCTGTTGAAGGATGGCAGGGAGATGTATGCATATCACTTTAATGGTTATTGGAAGGATGTGGGAACCATTTCTTCCCTCTGGGAAGCGAATATGGAAGTGCTTGATCCCGAGCACAGCGGCATCAATCTGTTTGACGAGGATTGGAAGATCTACAGCCGCAACAGCGGAATGACCGGTCACCGCATTGGTGAGGACGCCAAGGTGATTGACTCTATGATCACGGATGGCTGCCGCATCGAGGGCAGTGTGAAGCGTTCCATTCTCTTTGCGGGTGTCAAGGTGGAAAAGGGCGCGGTCGTGGAGGATGCCGTCGTGATGGGCGGAAGCACTATCGGTGCCGGTGCGGTCGTGAAGCATTGTATTGTGGCGGAAAATGTAGTGATAGAAGAAGGGGCTAAGGTAGGTGCAGCGCCTACGGAGAAGGAGAAGGGTGTTGCCACGGTCGGCTCCAATGTGACGATCGGCAAGAATGCCAAGATCGGCCCGAATGCCATGGTCAGTGAATCGGTAAAGGAGGGTGAAAAGGTATGTTGAATATGAATGCAGATGCGCTTGGCATCATTTTTCCCAACAGCTATGATACATTGGTTCCGGAGTTGGCGAGAGAGCGGCTGATGGCGTCCATTCCCTTTGCCAGCCGTTATCGTGTGGTTGATTTCATGCTCTCAAGCATGGTGAATGGGGGCATTGACAATGTATCGTTGATCGTGAAACAGAACTATCACTCTCTGATGGATCATTTGGGGAGCGGTCGTGAGTGGGACTTGACCCGCAAGAACGGCGGTCTGAATCTGGTGCCGCCCTTTTCCGACAGGGAGACAAAGTTGTACAGTGGACGCGTGGACGCGCTTTCCAGCATGATTCCTTTCCTGAAGAGACAAAAGGAAAAATATGTGGTGATGACGGACGCCAATATTGCAGTAAACTTTGATTTCAAGGATTTGCTGGCAAAGCATGTTGAGAGCGGCGCTGACGTGACAATCGCATACACCAACGAGGGGCTGCCTCAGGATTTGATCGATTTGGAGGCGGATAATAACAGTCTATATTATACCTTGAAGCTGAAGGAAGACAGGGTGGCGGAGATTGTTGTCAACTCAAAGGACAAGGGTATACAGAATCTGTCCATGAACATTTATGTGATGGAGAGAACACTCCTGATCGAGCAGATTTCGGAGGCATACTTAAAGGGTGGTGTGTATTACGAGAGGGATATCCTCATGAATCAATTGGATAAGCTGGATATTCGTGGATATTGCTTTGAGGGTTATGTTGCACGCCTCACCAGTCTCAGGAGCTATTTTGCGGAGAGCATGAAGCTGTTGGAGGAGGAGAACGTGGAAGCGTTGTTTGGCCCCAGCACGATTTATACCAAGATCAGGGATGACAATCCCACACGTTACACGAACAACTCGAAGGTGAAACGCATCATGGCTGCTGATGGCTGTGTGATCGAGGGAGAAGTGGAGAACTGCATTCTCTTCCGTGGTGTCAAGATCGGCAAGGGCGCAAAGGTCAAGAATTGCGTGTTGATGCAGGATACTGTGGTTGAGGAAGGCGCGAAGGTAGAGTATGTGATCACCGACAAGTCGGTATGTATCTCCGCGGATCGGGCTTTGAAGGGCACGGACACATTCCCTGTGTATGTGGAGAAGAATAAACGAGTATAAAACCAAACTGTAAACACAGTTAGGTTTCAACATACTGTTTTAACAATTTCATCACTATAATGTTTTGGGGTTAGGGCTGTCGCTTTAACGACTGATAAGTCGTGAAGCGGCAGTCTTTTTTGCCCTTTTCCGATGTTCAGAAAAAATTGCTTGATCGTGAACTATAATGTATAATAAATCATATCCTATGTGATTTGGAGGAACATATGGCCAAAGTTAAAAAAATTTTAATTGCGATACTGATAATGATACTGATTCCAGTGCTTATTAAAATTTTATACTATTTGTATTTTTTTGTTTTTTTCTATCCGCTTGAGCATATAAAAGTCAATTTTATTGCTAGTTATGAGCTGGACGGGGATATGGATGACATAGGATATGGATTTTATGATGATTATAGAGTAAGCGACCTAAAAGTGATGATAGAGGAAGAAAATTGGAAACGAATCTTTGGTGAATTAGAAGGGTTATCCGAAAAACTTGACACGCTAGATGATGATACCAAAATTGTCATTTCCAGAGGGAGAGAAATAAAGTATTTATGGATGCCTAAAAAGGAGTATACTGGTTATATTGGAATAAAATATCGAGGTAAGAAAACTCAAAACAAAATATACTTTTATACAACAGAATACAAAGGTGCCATTACTGTGGAACCAATTGGCTACTCGATGCTCCGTTGATAAGTTAATTTTGTAACTCTATTGTGCCGATTGAGGGGTGAAAAAGGAATGAGACAGGCAGGATTCTTACAACAATTTGATGCTATACAGAAAAAACGGTTTTTTATCAGCTACACGGCTTTCCTGATCAATGGCATGCTGGCGTTGTCCATCGGGGCGCTGCTGCCTTTTTTGCGGGAGGCGAGAGGTTTTGACTATGTTTTTAACGGTCTGCTGGTCAGCCTGCATTCCGTGGGCAACCTGGCGTCCAGCTTCCTGGCTGGAATATTGCCGAGATTCCTGGGCAGAAAGAAAAGTATTTTATTATTCAACAGTTTCTTTGCCATCGCCTTTTTGATTATCTTGTTCGGAAAAAACAACGCGCTGCTGCCTGTTGCCTTTGTGATGACCGGTTTGGCGAGAGGCGCTGCCAGCAATTTCTGCAATGCTGTGGTGAATGAGCTTGCCACGGGAAAGGCATGGATATTGAATGGGTTGCATGCTATGTTCTCGGTGGGAGCGTTTCTGCTTCCCATCATATTGATGCTCTTTACGCGCTCCGACGGGTCAAGGTGGATTCTGGTATGTTGGTTCATGTTGGCGGTGGGGATTCTTTGCTGGATACTTTACTTTTTGATTCCGTTTCAGGATGTTGGGAAGGCGGAAGCTGACACGAGGAAACAGGCGGACGGTGGTTTTGGTTTCTTTCGCGAGCCGATATTTTATCTGTGCGTGAGTACCTTGTTTTTTTATTTGTGCACGGAGCAGGGTGTCATTGGCTGGCTGATTACATATTTTAAGGATACGGGGCTGATGAGCCCGGGGCTTTCCCAGCTCATGGCGAGCGTGCAGTGGATCATGATTCTGGCGGGACGCCTGACGGTGGCGGCGCTGTCCACGCGGGTAGACAAGAATAAGCTGTTGCGTGTCATGGGAATCGGATTCGTGTTGTTTGGTATGCTGCTGCTCTTTAGCAGGAATGTGCCGCTCATCATTATCGGAATTATGGGATTTGGTTACAGCATGGCGGGGATTTACCCGACTACCGTGTCCTACGCGGGGGAGCTGATGCACAGATACACCTATGCATGGAGCTTTATCCTCACTTTGGCAAGCTTAGGTTCCATCATCATGCCCTCCGTGATTGGCAGGATCGCGGAGAGCGCAGGCATTGCCTATGGCATGAGCTCTATCATTGTGGTGGTGGCGGTGGATATGGTGTTGATTTTTGTGTTGACGGCGTATTATAAGACAAGGGGCGGCTTGGAGCGATGAACTGTTAAATATATTTTTCCAAGGTCGCTTTCACGGCACCCTTGCCCGTTGACAATTCTGCAAAATAGCTTTTTACCTGATCGGCCATTCCTATGGCTGTCAGGTCAACACCAAATATCTGCTCATTAGACAGCAGTTTGTCCAGTTTGTTTAAGTTCTTGGGGGTGTCGCTTAGCTCATAACCTTCCACATAAGAGCGAACTGTCTCGAGGAGCGGGTCGGGGCTGGGCGAGAAGGCGTTGCCCTCGTCATCCAGTCCCATCAGATATCTCAGCCAGCCGGCAAATACCAAGGGAATCAGTTTCAGATCTGATAGATTTAAGTCCTCGCGCCTTTGGTAAGTCTTGATGGTTTCGCCAAAGCGAATGGCCAGTTTTTGGGAGGTATCGGTGGCGATTCGCTGTGGGCTGTCGGGCATAAAGGGATTGGGAAAGCGGACATTTATGACGGTATCAAGGAATTCTTTGGGATCCAGTATGCCCGGATTGACCACTGCGGGAAGGCCTTCCTTGTAGCCGATGGTCTCGATGAGCTTTTTTAAAACGGGATTTTGCATCTCGTTTGCAATGAGTGTATCGCCCAAGAGGCACCCGAAGATCGCCAATGTGGTGTGCAGAGGGTTTAGGCAGGTGCAGACCTTCATTTTCTCCACCATGTCCACAGTCTCGCGGGCAGTAAAAATAATGCCGCCCTTCTCCAAAGGCGGTCTGCCGCCGGGGAAAGCATCTTCAATCACCAGATATTCACATTGCTCCGCGTTGACAAAGGGGGCAATATAGGTGTTTTTGGAGGTGATCACGGGCTCCAGATCCTCAATGCCATCCGCGGCCAGTATCGCTTCTACCTTGGCGTCCGGTCTGGGGGTGATTTTATCGATCATGGACCAGGGAAAGGAGACCTTGGAAGTATCGTTGATATACGCCTCAAATCCTGCATCCGCAAGTCCGACATGGCACCAGGCTTTTGCGAAGGCATTCACGGCGGCATAGAGTTTGTCGCCGTTGTGTGAACAGTTATCCATGCTGACCATGGCGATGGGAAGTCGGTCTGCAAGATAGCGTGTGTAGAGCAGGGAGGCTATCTTTCCCAGATAACTGTCCGGCTGTGCGGGCCCCTTTTGAAAGTCCGCTTCAATGGAAGGGAGTGTCACACCTTTTGTGTCAGTGGTGGCATACCCCTTTTCCGTGATGGTGAAGCTCGCCATCTGCAGGGAGGGATTGGCAAAGATGTCCTTCAGTCGGCTGTACTCGGCGGTATTTTTACTGTCGAGGATCAGGGATTCCATGATGCTTCCTATCACGGTTTTCTCGACGGTGTTGTCCGCTTTCAAGGTAGCCAGGATGGTGAGATTGTCATGGGGGCGGTTGCTTTGCTCTATAATCTCGTAGTCATACCCTTCTGCGGAGATCAGGCCGGTTTGCATTTCGCCTGCATTTAGCAGCTTTTGTACCACATTTGCGGGAAATGCTTTGAAGATATTCCCCGCGCCAAAATGAATCCACACGGGATTGACAAGGGTGTTTTGTTTTACTGTCTCATAATCAAAGTCTGGAAGCCGGTACCCGGCGGCCTTGTACTTTGCGTGGTCTTGACGGATGCCGTCTAAAGTCAGTTTCATGTTGCCTCCCATTCTGCCGCGCCCGCGGCTATGAAAAAATGTTCCGCCTGTGGGGCTGCGATTGTTTTGCAAATCAGTATGTACTTTTTTTTCTGAAATATTTACCAAAAATATAAACTTAAGGATTGTTTTTGCCGATAAGTATGATATAATAAATACAAGAGGCGGCATATGGCTGGAACACGGAGGTGAAGGTCTGTTGCCAAGTAAAGTAGGTTCAGCGGTGTCATGCCGCAATACAAGGAGGTAGAGGATATGAGTTTTAATTTTGGTTCAGATTTTGGTTCATTTTTTTCAACTTCTGGAAGTTCCAGCAGTTCAGGTATGTCCAATTTCCTGAGTGACTATGCCAGCATCAAGAACGGCAGCTATGGCAAACTGTTGAAGTCTTATTATAAGAAGGCTAACAGCAGTTCTTCCAGCAGCTCCAGCTCTGCCAAGAGAACGAGTACAACTGTAGATGATATTCTCAAGGAGAAGATGCAGAGGGAGAAGAAGGTTGAGACCGCAGAGTCCAAGGCGTACACCAAGGTAAAGAGCACCACAAGCGATCTGAAGAAAGCCGTTGATAAGATTTCAAACAGCAAAACCCTTTTTGAGGAGAAGCTTTTGACTTCTGTGGACGAGAATGGTGTGGAGACAAAAGAGTTCGGCTATGATAAGGATGCGATTTATAAAGCGGTGAGCGATTTTGTCAAGAGTTACAATTCTGTTTTGACGGCAGCGAACAGCACGGGTAGCAGCTCTATTACCAGCCGCATGGATAGCATGGTGAAGGCTACCTATGACAACAGGGATGGTTTGAAAGAGCTTGGCATTACCATCAAGGCGGATAACACGCTTTCCATTGACAAGGATGCTTTCATGAAGGCGGATATGGGAAAGGTTCAGAATGTGTTTAAGGATAAGTCTTATGGCAATGTTTTGGATGCAAACGCTGACATGATGCGGGATAATGCAAATTATGAGCAGCTTCGGGCAAATACGTATACTTATGACGGAACTTTCGACAGCACTTATAATTCCGGCAAGTCATACAGCAGTACAGTATAAGTTTGCAGTATGAGTGGTGCGATGTTGATTGGAAGTCGCCCAAATGTGTAGACTGTATAGAAGTCCCGTGCTTTGCGCCATTTGTGTGCGCCAAGGCACGGGACTTAATTGTAACTGTTACTAACAATGTAACAGTTCAGCCCTCACATTCATAAAAGCGTCTGCTTCGCATCCGTCGCCGCTATGCGGCTCACCTTTTATTTCATATGAGGGCGCTCCGCTCATGAAATAATTTATAATCAGTGCTTTGTGTGCAAGCACCCACGCACAGCTTACAAATTATTTCATGGCTGAACTGTTAATAAAAAATATTAAAAAGGATATTGACATTTTGCCCAAAATAATATAAGATATTGTTTGTTCGCAGGAATGGCGGAATTGGCAGACGCGCACGGTTCAGGTCCGTGTGGTAGCAATACCATGAGAGTTCAAGTCTCTTTTCCTGCATCTGAAGAGTGTTAAGTGTATGGCTTAACACTCTTTTTTAAAATGATAGGAGCATAATGGATGATATCACGGGATGCCAAAATAGAACAGAAGAGGGCGGAACGCGGGGAGTGGTACAAACTTGATTTGTCGGCAATCGTGTACCCGACGCTACAGAGGAGGGACTTTTCCTCGGTGTATCGTCTCTCGGTGTTGTTGAAGGAGGAGGTTCGTCCGGATGTCCTGCAGCAGGCGCTGGATATGACTCTGCCCAGATTCCCCACCTACAAGGCGGCGATCAGGAAGGGGTTGTTTTGGAGGTATTTGGAGCCTAACAATCGCCCGGGGCCATTTGTGCAGGAGGATGTAAAGAATCCCTGCCAGCCCATGTATTTTAAGGCAAACAATCGATATTTGGTGAGAGTTTACTATTATGGAAAGCGGATTTCTCTGGAGGCGCACCATAGTCTGGGAGACGGGACGGGAGGAATGTGCGTCCTACAGACACTGGTTGCGGTTTATCTGCGTCTTTTGGGGCATAGTGAGATAGAGAATGAGGGCTTTGTGCTGAATATTGAGGAAAATCCGGACCCGGAGGAGTTGGAGGACGCTTACATGAAGTACGCCAACGCCAAGGTGTGTCCTCCAAGGCCGGGAGAGCGCGCCTATCGCGTGCGAGGAACCAAAGAACCTTTTTATACTTTAAATATTATCGACGGCATTATGTCAGTGTCCGAGGTGATGAAAGTGGCAAAGCAGTACCATGCGACTATCACGGAGTATTTGAACGCGGTGCTCTTGTACGCACTTCTCACCAAGCAGGAGACAGACTGGCATATCCGGCTTCGTCCGGCAAAGATTGCCATGCCGGTCAACTTGCGGCGTTTTTTTCCGTCTAAGACCCTGAGAAATTTTATCACTATGATTTATCCTGGGGTGGATCCGAGACTTGGGGAGTACAGCTTTGAGGAAATTGTGGCTCATGTTCACAATTACATGCGTTATTATATTAATGAGAAATTCCTGAGAGGGGATATCACCACCAATGCCGCCACCCAGCGCAATCCTTTCATTCGGGTGGTGCCACTCTTTATCAAGGATTTTGTGGTGCGGCTGTTTTACACCAAGGTGCAGGATCGGAATTCTTCGGCAGGGCTCACCAATATGGGGGCGTTGCATGTGCCGGAGGGCATGAAACCCTATATTGAACGCTTTGATATCTATATGGGGCAGCCTTTCTCAAGCAGGACGAACTGTGCGATCATCAGTTTTGAGGACACGCTGACGGTAAATTTTGCCAGCAGCATCATGGAAGCAGATGTGGAGCGGTACTTTTTCCGAAAGCTGGTGCAGGACGGGATTCATGTGAAGATTGAGAGCAACCGGGAGGTTTGATATATGTCTTATTGTGTGAATTGCGGCGTGGAGCTGGAAGCTTCAGCCAAGGCGTGTCCTTTGTGCAACACGCCGGTGATCAATGTAAACCAACTCAAGCATTTGGAGACCCCGTCTTCTTTTCCAAAGGAGAAGGGGGAGGTGGAGACGGTCAACCGTAAAGACCTGGCAATCCTTTTGACGGCCTTTGTGCTGGC
This sequence comes from uncultured Lachnospiraceae bacterium, assembly GCA_947175035.1. Classification (GTDB taxonomy): domain Bacteria; phylum Bacillota; class Clostridia; order Lachnospirales; family Lachnospiraceae; genus Acetatifactor. Next base: position 28,569 of record CAMWLG010000006.1, read on the forward strand.
GACGGCAGTGACATGCGGTCTGTTGAATGCGTTTGCCTTTCAAGGAACCATGTGGTCGCTGGCGGTCATCGGAGTCTGTGTGATACTGTGGGTGTGGTGTTTTCCGTTGGTCATCACCCATCGGATGCCTGTGTATCTCTTGCTTCTTCTGGACGGGGGGGCAGTGGCATTGTATCTTTATATGCTGGCATATATGATTGACAGTTTTGAGTGGTGCTACCATCTGGGCTTTCCTATTGTGGCACTTGTGACGGTATTGGCGGAGCTTTTAACGCTTTGCATCAGGGTTTTCCCAAAGTCCGTGTTGTCGATTTCCCTGTATCTTGTCACGGCTGCAGGGATTCTGTGCACGGGATTGGAGCTTTTGATTGATCGTTACATTCGGGATGAGCTTGTCCTGGGGTGGTCGGCGGTGGTGCTGACGGTGTGTGCGATTCTTGATATTATCATCATTACCATGCTGTCCCGCAGGAGAATTCGCAGCGAAGTGCGCAGAAGGCTGCACTTTTAACGATAAATATATGAGGAGGCAGCGTTATGGTCAATAAACGCAATCAAAATCTGATGCAATTGATCCGCAGGATGCACGGTATCGTGGAGAGCCCGGATTTGGAGAAACAAAGGCAGTCCCAAGATCATATCGGATCGGTTCTGGGAAACACGAGGGAGATTGGTTATCATGAGGTGGATATAGAAGGGATGTATGGGGAGTGGGTCAGTGTCAACCGCGCCCATATGAAAAAGTATGTGATCCTGCACTGTCACGGGGGCGGGTATTCTACGGGGAGCAGTCTCTACGCAAGAACCCTCACCAGCAAGCTGGCGGCATCCACTTCCATGGACGTGCTCTGTTTTGACTACCGACTGGCTCCGGAGCATCCCTATCCTGCGGCATTGGAGGATGGGATGAAGGCGTGGAATTACCTAATGCTCTTGGGTTATGGTGCAAGGGACGTGATCATCACAGGAGATTCGGCGGGCGGGAATCTTGCGCTTGCGCTGGTCTTAAAGCTCAAACAGGAGGCGCGGCTGTTTCCGAGAGGGCTTGTGCTGATGTCTCCATGGACGGACTTGACTTCCTCGGGGGAGTCCTTCAAGGAAAAGGCTGAGCTTGACCCCGTGTTGGACAAGGGATATATTGACAGAATGATCACTGCCTACGCGGACGGGCAGGACATCACGAATCCACTCATCTCCCCGTTGTTTGGGGATTTCCGAGGGTTTCCTTCCACTTATATCCAGGTGGGGGAGAATGAAATATTGTTGAGTGATTCCAAGCGGCTGTATCAGGCGCTGCTTGAGGCGAAGGTTTCCGTGAAGCTGGATGTGTTTCCAGGTATGTGGCATGTGTTCCAGATGTCCCCTTTCAAGGCGGCGTCAGAGGCCATGGATAGGAATGCGGAATTTATTTATGACATTTGCCGATAAAATATTGTCATCAGAAAAAAGGATATTGAAAAGAGGCACAGAATATTTTATATAGGGATGTTTTAAAGGAGAAGGCTTGAAACCAAAATGCGTTATGCATCGGAAGGAGAGCAGAATATGACAATCAGGGAAAGTTTGGAGCAGTGGGAGGAGGATTATCTAAGTCCTTATGCGGCGAAAAGCAGGAAATCCAAGGGCAGGAACCGCCCCGAGGAGGAATGCGACATTCGTCCGGTCTTCCAGCGCGACAGAGACCGCATCATACATTGTAAGGCATTCCGCAGGTTGAAGGATAAGACACAGGTTTTCCTGTCTCCGGAGGGAGATCATTATCGCACCAGACTGACACATACTCTGGAAGTCTCTCAGAATGCCAGAACCATCGCCAAGGCATTGAAGCTCAACGAGGAGTTGGTGGAGGCGATTGCCCTGGGACATGATCTGGGGCACACACCCTTTGGACATGCAGGGGAGAGAGCTCTGAACCGTGTGTGTCCTCTGGGATTTGAGCACCATGAGCAGAGCGTGAGAACCGTGGAACGATTGGAGAAGGACGGGCAGGGGTTAAATCTCACTTATGAAGTCAGGGACGGCATACGCAATCACCAGACCAGCGGCAGGCCCCATACATTGGAGGGCAAGGTGGTGCGTCTGTCAGACAAAATCGCGTACATACATCATGATATGGATGACGCCGTGCGGGCGGGAATCCTGAAAGAGATGGACGTACCTGCACAGATCAGGGAGGTTTTGGGCTCCACGCCGGGAAAGCGCCTGGACTGCTTTATCCATGATATTGTCACAAACAGCATGGGTAAAGATGACATCATTATGTCGGAGCGGGTGGCAAAGGCAATGCAGGATATCAGGAATTTCATGTTTGAGAATGTATACACGAACCCGATTGCCAAGGCGGAGGAAGTCAAGGCGGAGGTGCTGATGGAGACGCTTTATCATCACTATATGAAGCATGCGGATGATCTGCCGGAGGAATTCCTGAATCTTTTGTCCGAGGGGGAACCCAGGGAGCAGGTGGTCTGTGATTATGTGGCTGCGATGACGGATCGCTTTGCCATAGCGGTTTACAATGATATTTTTGTGCCGAAATCATGGCAGATCTAAGTGAGGGAAGGCTTGCGGGAGGTTATGGCGGATGTACTACCCTGAGGAGCTGGTAGAGGAAATCAGAGTAAAAAATGATATAGTGGGCGTGATATCGGGGTATGTGAGACTGCAGAAGAAAGGAAGCAACCATTGGGGATGCTGCCCCTTTCACAATGAGAAAACCCCTTCCTTCGCTGTGTCGGAGAACAGGCAGATGTACCACTGTTTTGGCTGTGGAGTCAGCGGTAATGTATACACCTTTGTGATGCAATATGAGAATTATTCTTTTCCGGAGGCGATTAAAATGCTGGCGGAACGGGCAGGGGTCAATCTTCCCGAGGTAGAATATTCGGCGGAGGAGAAGAGACGGGCAGGTAAGCGGGCAAGGCTTTTGGAAATCAACAAGGAGGCTGCCAAATTTTTCTATTATCAGCTTCGTTCCCCCCACGGGGAAATCGGACAGAGGTATCTGGAGAAGAGAGCGTTGTCGCAGGAGACCATGCATAAGTTTGGTTTGGGCTATGCAGGAAAAAGTGGGGACGCGCTGGTGGAGTATCTGAGGAGCAAGGGCTTTGAGGACGAGCTGATCAAGGAGGCGGGCGTTGCGAACTATTCAGAGAGGCATGGCCTGACGAGTCAGTTTTGGAACCGGGTCATGTTCCCTATTCAGGATATCAATCATCGGGTGATTGGTTTTGGCGGACGTGTCATGGGGGATGGGGAGCCGAAATATCTGAACTCTCCGGAGACGCCAATATTTGATAAACGGCGCAATCTCTATGGTTTGAATTTTGCAAGGACGGCAAGGCGGGGAAATCTGATTATCTGCGAGGGCTATATGGACGTGATCGCCATGCATCAGGCGGGTTTTACCCAGGCGGTGGCTTCCCTTGGGACAGCTTTCACACTGGAGCAGGCGAGTCTCCTTAGACGGTATACGGACAATGTGCTGCTTGCCTATGACAGCGACGGAGCGGGAGTCAAGGCTGCCCTGCGGGGAATCGGGATACTTCGTGACGCGGGTCTTACCGGCAAGGTGATCAATATGAAGCCTTATAAAGACCCTGATGAATTTATCAGGAATCTGGGGCAGGAGGCGTTTCAGGAGCGTATCGACCAGGCGGAGAACAGCTTTTTCTTTGAGATACGGATTCTTGCTGAGCAATATGATATGAAGGATCCGGAGCAGAAGACGAAGTTCCACAGGGAGATTGCAAAGAAATTATGCGAATTTTCCGAGGAGGTGGAGCGGGAGAATTACCTGCAGGCGATTGCGGAGAAGTATTTGATCGGCATAGACAGTCTGCGCAAACTGGTGGTTGGCTACGCGGCTTCCACAGGTTCCGCCAAACCCATAGAGCGGCCCAAATCGGGAATCAGTCGGAAACAGACGCCGGAGGAAGGGATGAAAAAGTCTCAGAGACTTTTGCTCACTTGGTTGGTGGACGAGCCCGGGGTCTATGCGAAGATCAAAAAATATATCACTCCGGAGGATTTTACGGAGGAATTGTACCAAAAGGTTGCAAAGAAGCTGTTCGACGGTTTAGGGCAGGAAGAATTCCAACCCGCGAGCATTATCAGTATGTTCGAGGACGAGGAGGAGCAGAGCCAGGCGGCGGAGCTGTTCCATACCACACTGCCCAGGCTTGACACGCCGCAGGAGCGGGAAAAGGCATTTCATGATATTCTGCTGGCAGTAAAACGAGGCAGCTATGAGTATTACACGGCAAGACTGGGCGCGGACGTGAATGCATTGACTAAGGCTGTGGAGGGCAAAAAAGCCTTGGAACAGCTGGCAAAAACGCATATTTCTTTGGAATAAGGGTAGAATTAAGTGCAAAATATGCAGAGCTAAGGCGTAAAATAAGCGCGGATGATATTGTGCCAGCTCTTGATATACGGAAAGAATAGAATTCCCAGGAAGGATGGAACTACAAAATGGACGAAAACACACAGGTAAAATTTGAAGAGAAGGTAAAAGAGCTTCTGGCGATGGCAAAGAAGAAGAAAAATGTGTTGGAATATCAGGAAATCAACGAATTTTTCTCTGACATGCAGCTGGAAGAGGAACAGTTTGAGAAAATTTTAGAAGTTCTTGATCAGAATAATGTGGATGTGCTGCGCATCACTGAGGAAGATGATATAGACGACGAGGAGATCATTCTCACCGATGAGGATGAGGTGGATGCGGAAAACATTGACTTATCCGTGCCTGATGGAGTCAGCATTGAAGATCCTGTGCGCATGTATTTAAAGGAAATCGGCAAGGTGCCGCTTCTGTCTGCCGAGGAGGAGATTGAGTTGGCAAAGCGCATGGAGTTGGGAGATCAGGAGGCCAAGAAGCGGCTGGCGGAGGCGAATCTTCGTCTGGTGGTCAGCATTGCAAAGCGTTATGTGGGCCGTGGGATGCTCTTTCTTGACTTGATTCAGGAGGGCAATCTAGGGCTGATCAAAGCTGTGGAAAAATTCGATTATCGGAAGGGCTATAAGTTCTCAACCTATGCGACCTGGTGGATTCGCCAGGCGATTACCCGTGCCATCGCGGATCAGGCGAGGACGATCCGCATTCCCGTTCACATGGTGGAGACCATTAATAAACTGATTCGGGTGAGTCGCCAGTTATTGCAGGAATTGGGCAGAGAGCCGTCCCCGGAGGAGATTGCTGAGGAGATGAACATGCCCGTGGATCGCGTGCGTGAAATATTAAAGATCAGTCAGGAGCCGGTGTCTTTAGAGACCCCTATCGGTGAGGAAGAGGACAGCCATCTGGGAGATTTTATCCAGGATGACAATGTGCCCGTGCCTGCGGACGCCGCCGCTTTCACACTCTTGAAGGAGCAGCTGGTGGAGGTGCTTGGCACACTCACAGAGAGGGAGCAAAAGGTACTTTGTCTGCGATTTGGTTTAGATGATGGACGTGCCCGCACGCTGGAGGAGGTTGGCAAAGAGTTCAATGTCACCCGTGAGCGTATTCGACAGATTGAGGCGAAGGCTCTGAGGAAACTGCGCCATCCCAGCCGCAGCCGGAAGTTGAAGGATTATCTGGATTAAATATGGACAGGAGGGTGCATTTGTCCGAGAGGCTGCGGGCGCTTTCCGAGATGGTGACGCCCGGCAGGGTGGTGGCGGATGTGGGCTGTGACCATGGTTTTTTGGCAATTTACCTTGTCCAGCAGGGCATCAGTCCCAGGGTGATTGCCAGCGATGTACGCCAGGGACCGCTGGGGGCGGCGAGGGCGCATGTGCAGGAGTGGGGGCTTTCCTCATACATAGAGACCAGACTTTCCGACGGGCTTTCGGGGTATCTGCCGGGGGAGGCGGAGACTCTTGTCTGTGCGGGCATGGGTGGAAGGCTGGTGCAGAGGATATTGACGGACAGCCCCGATGTGGTGGCGGGTTTTCGGGAATTGATCCTGCAGCCCCAGTCTGAGCTTTGGCAGTTTCGCTGCTTTATGCGGGAGCGAGGATTATTCGTGGCGGATGAAGATATATTGTGTGAGGACGGAAAATATTATTTTTTGTTTCGTGTGGATCTTGGACACAAGATTAACGGACTTGATGACAAGGGGAAATTGGGGCGGCTCGGCGACAAGTATGGTGCGCTGCTCTTACAAAGGCGGCATCCTGTGCTGCAAGAATATCTGGAAAAACAGTTAAAGAACTGTCAGACAGTGCGGGAGAAGCTCTTGAGCAGCCAGGGTGCCCAGGGGGGGAACCGGCGTCTGGAGCAGAGCCTGTCGGAAAACGAGGCGGAGATTAGGGATTTGGAGGCGGCACTCGCATTGTATATGCACAGGGGTGCATAATGTATATTGCTGCTTTGCAGCGCGCACCCCGCGCGGCGAGTAGGGAAACTTCCCTACTCGATTTATAACACATATTACAGGAGGGAAGGCAGACTTATGGTTACGGTGACGATTGATGGAGTACAGAAGCAGGTGGAAAGAGGGACGACCTATGAGGCGGTTGTGCAGGAATATCAGGAGCAATATGACAACATGATTGCGGTGGTTGCGGCCAATGGCAAGATCAGGGAACTCTTCAAGAAGATTAACAGGGATTGTACCATCACTTTTTTTACATTGAAGGATGATGTGGGACACAAGGCTTATGTGCGCACGGCGACGATGCTCTTTTTCAAAGCGGTGTTTGACGTGTTTGGACCCAAATGTGCCCAGAATTGCAGGGTGGAATTTACCGTGGGGCATGGATACTATATTGGCACGGGAGAGGAAATTGCGCCTACGGCGGAGAACGCGGCCAAGATCAAAGCCCGTATGCAGGAATTGGTGGCGGCGAAAACTCCTTTCATGAAGAGAACCTGTCCTTTGGACGAGGCAATGGATTTATTCAAGAGACAGGACATGAAGGATAAGGAAAAGTTGTTTCGCTACCGCATGAATTCTCAGGTCAATATCTACGAGATAGAGGGGTATTATGACTATTATTATGGATATATGATGCCCAATGCGGGGTATGTGAAATGCTTTGATGTGATGGCCTATGAGGGTGGTTTTATGCTGCTTTTGCCTACGATCAGGAAGCCCTTGGAGCTTGCGCCTTTTGTGGAGCAGAAGAAGCTTTTCCACACCCTGGCATCCTCTGAGGATTGGGGGAGCAGGATTGGGATTGAGAACGTGGGCGATTTGAATGACGAGATCTGCAAAAGCTCTTTGAGTGATTTCATTCTCATGCAGGAGGCGGAGCAGGAGCGCAAGATTGGCGAGATCGCAAAGGAGATTGTGAATCGGGAGGGTGTGAAATTTGTCATGATAGCGGGGCCTTCATCCTCCGGCAAGACCAGCTTTTCACACAGATTGTCCATACAGCTGCGCACTCTGGGCAAGACGCCCCATCCCATTGCATTGGATGATTATTTTGTGGACAGGGAGCATACACCCAAGGACGAGAATGGCGATTACAATTTTGAGTGTCTGGAGGCGTTGGATGTAAAGCAGTTTAACGAGGATATGTGCAGACTGCTGGGGGGCGAGCGTGTGGAGCTGCCCACCTTTAATTTCAAGATTGGCAAGCGGGAATACTTGGGCAATTATAAACAGCTTGGCCCGGATGATATTCTGGTGCTGGAGGGTATCCATGGTCTGAATGACAAGATGTCCTACGCGCTGCCCAAGGAGAGTAAGTTCAAGATCTATATCAGCGCGTTGACAACTTTGAATATTGATAATCATAATCGAATTCCTACCACGGACGGCAGACTTTTGCGCCGTATGGTGAGGGATGCGAGAACCAGAGGGTCTGATGCCAGAAGGACGATTCAGATGTGGCCCTCCGTGCGCAGGGGTGAGGAGGAGAATATCTTCCCCTTCCAGGAGGATGCGGATGCCATGTTTAATTCGGCTTTGATCTATGAACTCGCAGTGTTGAAGCAGTTTGCAGAGCCGCTTTTGTTCCAGATTCCCAAGGATGCGCCTGAGTATTATGAGGCAAAGAGATTACTTAAGTTTTTGAGTTATTTTTTGAATGTTACCAGTGAAAGCCTTCCTAATAATTCCATCTGCAGGGAGTTTGTGGGGGGAAGCTGTTTCCGAGTATAAAATAGTAACTATTCTGAATGGTTACATATATTACTGAGGGATGAAGGGTTTAAGGGACGAGCGGAGCGATTGAAAGAGATGCAGCAAGAGACGACAGAGGATAACCGGCTGGGGGATGGTATGACCACGGCCGCCAATTGGATAGTGCGAATCACAGGCACTGTGATTTTTCTTGTATTGACGTGGTATTCCCTTCGCTATACACAGTATATGATCGTGGGAGGGGACGAAATCGCCCACAATGTAAAAGATTCTGTTGTGGGAAATTGTCTTGCTTTGGCGTTTGGGATATCATTGGCGGGATTGCTTTGGTTTTTTGCGAAGCGGGTGGCTGTCAGGATTCAAGAGAGGATCATGCGTGTTTGCGTGGCTTTCTCCGTGCTGTGGATCGGCGGATGGGGATATTGGTGGATCAGCGTTGTTGACAGACAGCCAGAGGGGGACCAAGCATTTCTCTATGGTGCAGCCACCTATTTTTCCAAGGGAGATTTTGCTTTTTTGAAACCCGGAGGTTACTGTGGGCTCTGTCCTCACCAACTGCCATTGATTGCGATGATAGAGCTTTTGTATCTGGTGGTCGGGCTGCATAATTATTTTGCCTGTCAAGTGGTGTGTACTCTTCTGGCGGCTGGGATTGTCTGGTTGGGATACCGGCTTCTCTGGGAAATGACACAGAACCCCGGCGCGGTCATCTTATACTCAATCGTCATGTTAGGATGTCTTCCGCTGATTTTCTATACAGGCTGGGTCTATGGGGATGTGCCAAGTATCTTTTTCACGATGTTGGCGGCATGGTCGCTGCTTCGATATGAGAGGACAGAACATGTGCGCTGGCTGACTGTGTTGGTGCTTGCAACGACATTTGCCTTGCTTGTGCGGCTTCATTCCGCTGTGTTTCTGATTGCGCTGTGCCTTGTGGGGGCTGTCTATATTTTGCGCAAAAAGGATTTAAAACTTTTAGCAGCGCTGGTGCTGGCGGTGATTTTGCCGATTATTGCCTACCAAGGTGTTTTCAAAATGTATGAAATTCGCTCCGGGCTGCCCCATGCAAAGGGGATGCCCTCATTGTCTTATATTTCCATGGGGATGCAGGATATCTATGACAGATGTGGATGGTACACTACCTATTGTGCCGAGGTGTTTGAAATGGCGGGGGACGATCCGGTGTTGGCGGCTGAAATCTCCAAGCAGGACATCGCTAAACGTCTTGAGGAGTTTCGGGCAGATCCGGCCTATGCATGGGGATTTTATCGGGAGAAGGTGCTGTCTCAGTGGAACGAGCCTCTGTACCAATCCCTGTATTTTGGCAATAAATTCCGTGTGCCGCTAAAGGAGGCACAGGCAGCCTTTGTTGACCGATTGAAGTTGGAGGCCTTCGATAATTTATTGCTTATATGTGACAGGATGCAGTTTGTGATCTACGTGGGGATAATTTTCTATTTTGTCTTGGCTGTGCGGGCAAAAAGCAATATTTTGCAGCATCTTATGGCGGTGACATTGATCGGTGGTTTTCTGTTCAGTATTATTTGGGAGGCCAAGGCGAGATATATCATGCCCTATTATGTGACAATGTTTCCCATAGCGGTCATGGGATATTGGGAGTTGGTAGGAAGAGCTGTGCAGATCAGGGAGAGGTTTGGGCAGAGGACGCAGATGGAGGAGGATGTGCCGCCTGTTGAGGAAGTGGCATAATCCGCTTGAAATTCTATTTCAAAAAGGCTATAATGGCAGAGTGTAAGTAAGACAGACGATCGCGGCCGGGCACGAAAGTGTCCGGGTGAGGAAAGTCCGGGCTTCATAGGGCAGGATGCCGGATAACGTCCGGTGGAGGTGACTCCAAGGCCAGTGCAACAGAAATATACCGCCATTTGGGAGAAATCCCAAACAAAAAAGAAACGCGCAAGCGTTTTTGTAAGAAGAATGCGCTATGCGCATTCTTTGAACGAAACACCTAGGTGTTTCGTTTGGTAAGGGTGGAAAGGCAGCTTAAGAGACTACCGTCCGTCCGGTAACGGGCGGAGCCATGTAAACCCCATCCGAAGCAAGACCAAAACGAAAGCGACAGGTCGGCCCGGCCTGCTTTCAGGTGGGTCGCTGGACGCGGCTGGTGACAGTCGTGCTAGATAGATGATCGTCCGGGGATCAGTGTGATCCCTTTGACATAACCCGGCTTATCGTCTTGCTTACACATTTTTACATTAAAAAAGCAGTATTTTGTGGATAATTATTTATACAATCAAATTGGATGGAAATTGCAGGACCGGGCCCTAACAGGGGTTCCGGTCTATTTTTTGCAGGAGGGAAGCAATAGGATGAAAAGAGGGATTGTGGCAGGGATATTAGCGCTTGCACTTTTGTTGGTGGGAGCCACGGTATTATGGAAGCGGCAGGAGCCGGAAGCACAGGAGACAGAGGTGCAGAAGGCTGAGGCGCAGGAGCCGGATGAAAGGGCTATGCAGGCGGACGTGGCAATCCGTGTGGTGCAGAGCGGGTCAGATGCGCTGGCGGCTTGCGGGAGCGGTGTAATCTTTGAGGTGTCGGAGAATATGCTTTGGATTGTGACTGCGGGGCATGTGTTGGGGCAGGCGGATGCAGAGAATCACGTGTATGTGGATTTTTCGAGTGTGTGGGATGCTGGGGAGACCATGACGGCGCAATGCACCAACTATGATGTTTCGACGGAGGCTGACCTGGCGTTTTTGTGTCTGGGGCGGGAGGAGATTCCGGAAGAGGTGTGGTATGAACTGAGAGCCGTGGAAAAGGACAAGGAAAGCTATGACGCGCTTCAGGCATCGGATCAGGTGCATGTATCAGGGTATCGGGAAGGCAGTTTGTTCGTTTGCGAGGGGACTTTGGAGGAATTTTGGATTTATGTGGAGGATTTTGAACAATATATGATGCTGGCAAAGTGTGAGCTCTACCCAGGGATGTCAGGGGGAGGTCTCTATGACGAGGCAGGGCATCTGATCGGTATTGCCTGTGGGAATAATGAACAGGGAGAGGTGGTGGCAGTGCCGCTGCATGTGGTGGAGGCGCGGTTTGAGGATTTTTAACACTTTTACACGAAAAATAAAAAACTCGACAACTTATAAGCAATATACTATAATACAATCATCTTAATTCAAGTTGTTTTCTATGGCGATTCTGCCAGGGCGACAAAGCCTTTTTCCACTTGAATCAATAGAATAAAAGATGAAGGAATTGTTCAAAGGGCGGGAATTTTCCAATTTATCTGTGGAGACGGCAAGGACGATTGCCATCATGACAGATAACACGAGGGTTCTTGAAAAAATAGAGCACAACGAGAATAACGAGAAAGGGGAGGTCAATATGTGTCAGGCGTGGGATGAGATTATGGAGGAATGCAAGGCTGAGGGGATGGAGCAGGAGCGTGTGTCTTCCATTCGAACTTTGAAAGCAAATTTAGATATGACAACAGAACAGGCTATGAAGGTGCTCAATATTCCAGAGAATATGTTTGCGTATTATTTACAGTTTGTATAAGATGTAAAATCAGTCATAAGGGTAAAGAACCATTTGAAAAAATGCATGTTATGTACCAATACTATCAATGGACGAATTAAAAATGTGTTAGCAAAGGCGCAAGGAACAGTAAATTATAAACCATGCGTCTTTTTGGTGTTTAAAAGAAGAAACAATGAGCAAATATAATTTGGATTCGAATATATAGAACGCCTTCACAGAGCAGCCCCTCCCCTGTTTACAGTAAATAGGTGTTGACAAAATAAAATCCTTTTGATATCATAATGATATCAGAAATGTTGACGTAATACAAATTACCAGACGGGAGGATAAAGTGATGGAAGAGAAGATTTACACAACCAAGAAAAATGGAATGATTGCGTTGTTGGCAGTGATAGTTGCCTATGCGTTGGCGATATGGGCGATTATCTATGGCGGGATTCAGATGGATCAGGGCAAGGGCGGCTTCGGAGTGCTGCTCGCGATCGGGATTATTGTATGCTTTGTGGGCTGGATTCCCCTTTGTGGCCTGAAGATTCTTGGGCCGCAGGAAGCGCTGGTATTGACTCTGTTTGGACGTTATATCGGCACGCTGAAGGAGGCGGGCTTCTATGTCGTGAATCCTTTTTGTACTGCGGTGAATCCTGCGGCGCGCACCAAACTTGCCCAGAGCGGCGACACCCAGCCTAAGCCTGCGGCAATCAGTCTTTCGGCGGATGGAACGTCGGTCTCGGTGGAAGCGGTCGGCAAGAAGATTTCGTTGAAGGCGATGACGCTGAGCAATGGCAGGCAGAAGATTAACGATTGTCTCGGCAATCCGGTGGAGATAGGGATCGCGGTGATTTGGCGCGTGACAGACACGGCGAAGGCGGTCTTTAACGTGGACAATTACAAGGAATATCTGTCTTTGCAATGCGATAGTGCTCTTCGCAATGTCGTGCGCATTTATCCTTATGACGTGGCGCAGAATGTGGACACCACGGGGGACGGCATGGCGGACGAGGGGAGTCTTAGGGGTTCGGCGGAGATCGTGGCTGCCCGCATCAGGGATGAGATTCAGAGCAAAGTAAACGAGGCGGGACTTGAGATTCTGGAGGCGAGGATCACCTATCTCGCATATGCACCGGAGATTGCGTCTGTCATGCTGCAGCGTCAGCAGGCATCCGCGATTGTTGACGCGCGGAAGATGATTGTGGACGGTGCAGTAGGCATGGTGGAGATGGCATTGGAGCGTCTGAATGAGAAGCAGACAGTGCAGCTTGATGAAGAGCGTAAGGCGGCAATGGTATCCAATCTGCTTGTGGTTCTGTGCGGCAACCATGACGCTCAACCCATTGTGAACTCGGGAAGCTTGTACTGATGGCTGAGAAGAAACAGATTCCCCTTCGCCTGTCTGAGAAGTTGTATGCCGATATTGCCGCGTGGGCAGAAGACGATTTTCGCTCTGTGAACGGACAGATTGAATATCTGTTGTCGGAGTGTGTCAGACAGCGCAAGAAGGATGGGAAATATGTGTCGGAGGAGATTGACGTGCCGCCCAAATTGGATATTCACTAGGGGGATAGATGATGAGAAAATTATACATTACCAGATGGCACATCGCGATTGAGGTTGTGTCTTATGCGCTGATCGCCGCGTCGTTTATCGTGGCAGTCATGGGATTGTTTACCCTGCCCGATCGGATTCCAACCCACTATGATTTGGCGGGCAACGTAGATGGCTACGGCTCGCCCGCCAACCTTTTTGTCATGCCTGTCACCATGTTCATCAGCAATTTGGTGATCAGCCTGATTGCGCATTTTATGAATCCGGGTCTGTGGAACATGCCTTTTAAGATTCATCCCGCCAGAAAAATCGCAGTGTATCGGGATATCGTGTCTATGTATATGTGGATAGAATTGGAGATAGCGATTTTTAATCTGGTGTTTGTTGTCATGTGCTATACCCAGAGGATGGGTGGAATCATGACTCTCGCAATCATTTTTGTGATAGCTCCTTTGATTACAGTTATTTGCTGTTCGGTTTTGGCTGCACGGCATAATAAACAGTAACTGTTACTAATAACAAACTAAATCATCCTTTAAATTGCTAATTTCTCCAAAATGTGATATGCTGTATAATACGTGGGGATTGTTGTCTATAAGAACGAGCATGGATCATTCAATCCGCGATAGATGACACAATTTATACTGCTGAATTGAGAAGGAAAGAAGGATGAAGTTTATGAGAGAGGTTACACTTGGTTCCACGGGAATTACCACTGTGCAGAATGCTTTTGGTGCTCTGCCGATACAGCGGACGGACATGGGGACGGCAAAGGAGATTCTGCGCAGGGCTTATGAGGGCGGTATGCGCTTTTTTGACACGGCCAGGGCCTACAGTGACAGCGAGGAAAAGCTGGGCGAGGCTTTTGGTGATATGTGGGAAGAGGGACAGCGAGACGAGTTCTTCATTGCCACCAAGACCATGGCGAAAACGCCGGAGGAGTTCTGGGAGCAGTTGGAGACCTCTCTGAGAAATCTGCGCACGGATTACATAGATATCTACCAATTCCACTGTGTGAATCAATGCTTTGCCCCTGGGGACGGTACGGGGATGTACGAGTGTATGCTGGAGGCGAAAGCACAGGGGAAGATTCGCCATATCGGCGTGACGGCACACAAGATTGAGGTTGCTTTTGACTGTGTAAAATCCGGTCTGTACGAGACATTACAGTTCCCGTTTAGCTATCTTTCCTCCGAGAAGGAGATAGAGCTGGTGCGAAAATGTAAGGAAGCGAACATGGGATTTATTGCCATGAAGGGGCTTGCGGGCGGTTTGATTCGCAACGCGCGGGCTGCTATGGCGTTTATATGTCAGTTTGACAATGTGCTGCCCATCTGGGGGATTCAGAGGATGGAGGAGCTTGAGGAGTGGTTGGAGTTTATGGAGCACCCGCCTGTTCATGATGATGAGGTGAAAGCTTTTATTGAGAAGGAACAGAAGGAGCTTGCCGGAGATTTCTGTAGAGGGTGCGGTTATTGCATGCCCTGTCCTGCGGGAATCATGATTAACCAGTGTGCCAGAATGTCACTTATGCTGCGCCGTGCGCCTGCGGGGAACTGGCTGTCAGGGAGCATGCAGGCGGAGATGGCAAAGATTGAGGATTGCTTAAACTGCGGGCAATGTAAGACGAAGTGTCCCTACGAGCTCAACACGCCGGAGCTTTTGCGGAAGAATCTGGAAGATTACAAGCTTGTGCTTGCAGGCAAGGTACAAGTATAACAAGAGGTGTTATTATGGTAGAATCAGATAAAAGTAAAATTGATAATGCGGTGAGCCAATTGGAGGAGTGGTTGAGTGACCCGAGGGAGTTGGGGAAAAAGCCCTCCAAGGTCGAGTATGTGGAATCCTTTGAGGATGAGGACGGCATCAGCTGCATGATTTTTAAATTCAAGAAGTCCATGCTTTCAAAGTGGATGTTGGGCATTGTCAGCGAATCCGGCGTGTTCAGTCATATGAAGGAATTTGACGGCGGCAGAGCGAGGCAGGACGCTGAGGAATGTTTGACTTTTTTGAAAAATTATTGGAAGAACCTTGCGGCGCAACAGGCGGGGACGGAGAATCAGGAATACGAGGAGCGTAAGGGCACTTTCTCTGGCTTTGTGCTTTTGTCGGGCAAATCCTGGGACAAGGAGCAGATCAAGAGGGATTTGAAGACGGACTGGGGGATTGACCCGGAGTATGACGAGGGTGACGATAGTTATGACAGGGAAGGTGACGGCTGTGACGCCATGATCTTTGAATTGGGAAGCCAGCGTGTTGTGCTGGGCTTTATGGATGTTCCGGTGCCAGGCGGGGAGGCGGAGCAGAACGCAGCATACAATTATATGTGGAAGGATGCCGTGGAGGTGACCAAGACCCATCAGGCACAGATCATGGTGGCCGTGTTGGGGGAGCATGAGGATGTCAAGCAGGACGGAGTATTGTTTGTGAAGCTGGTGGCAAGTCTCTGTAAACAACCTAACGCGATCGGCGTCTACACCAATGGCGTGGTGTACGAGCCTAAGTTCTATTTTGCCATGAAAGAATTCATAGAAAAAGGACTTTATCCTTTGCTGGGTTTGGTGTGGTTTGGGATGCTTCGCTCAGAGAAGGGGATTCATCTGTATACTTATGGGATGAATACTTTTGGCAAGGATGATATGGAGATTTTGGACACAACGGAGGATATCCAGACCGTGAAGGATTTTCTGATCGACATTGCCGGTTATTGCATTGATCAGGACGTGGTTCTCCATGACGGGGAGACCATTGGGCTGTCCGCCGACCAGCGCTGCAGGATTACCAAGAGTCCCGGCGTCTGCGTGGAGGGGGAGACTTTGAAGATTGTCTACAGCGAGTAGGTGACAGACAGCCTCGGTATACCAGAGGTTACATATCTTTTCTGTTAAGAATATTGCTGCCAAGCAGTGTAAAGACTGCAATATAGAGAATACAAGTGATCACAAAGGGGACATATCCGGTTTCGTTCAGCTCCTGAGGGGAGTTGGAGTTCATGCCGTAGGCCATGAGGGAGTAGGGCCAGATATGTCCCATATCTTTTGCCAGAAAGACAAGTCCGGACAGCCCGCCGCACAGGGCGATTGCCACGGGGAGGGCAAAACTCCTGATAAAGAGGGAGATTGTCAGTTGGAGCGACGCCATGACGATGCCGCCCAGCGTCCCGAACAGGCACCAGATGATCAATTCCCTGAGGGGGAGGGGTGCGTTCATGCCGATGAGTTTTCCGGACAGGATGAAGAGCAGACCGATCCAGATCTCGCTGAGCAAAATCATCAGCCCTACACAGGCCAGCTTGGCGATGAATATTTTATGCTTGGATATGGGCATGGACAGCAGCTTATTCCAATTATGGCAGTTCTCCTCAAGACGCATGATGTAGGAACAGTAGATGCCCACCATGATAGGCAGGAAAAAATAATCTGTAAATAGCGTGTGCTGTGTCCAAAGGCTGTACCATTCGCTCTCGAGGATCTCGATGTTGCCCAGATAATTGAGCGTCCCCAAAAGGGCGGGAATGATCGGCATGAAGCCGAACGCCAGCCAGATGGGGGTGCGTTTTAATTTCTTGGTTTCTGTTTTGATTAATTTTAGTATCATATACTTAAAGCTCCTTTCGACAGAAAATTGTTTTCCCAATCAGGTAAATCCCTATGGTCAGGGCGATCAGAATGCCAAATGCCGCCCAATCGTATCCCATATGCTCCAAATAGGTATAAGTGTAGCGGGTTTCCTTTGTGTAACCATACAATCCCATAAACTGCAGGGTTCCATAATAAGCCCAGATGACCACGCGCCGAAGAAGCGGATATTGGGGCAGGAACATGGCAAACAGTCCGACAAATTCCCCGAGAATACCTGTGAAGAAGGGCACGGCGGGATTCTTGAAGTTCATGGAGAGTGCATGTTGAAAGCAGTACACGGCGGCGGTTGGAACCAGGGTAAACAGGAGATAGAGCAGATAAAGAGTGATCGGAAAGCTCTCCCTGAATCCGCAAAGCATGCCATAAACGATTGTCGCTGCCCAGAACAGAATGACACAGGACTGGGTGATGAACATGCCATACAACAGCTTGGCGTCGTAGAGTCTGCCTCTGGGAGTCAGGGTGCAAATGAGCTTGAGGCAGCTCCCCTTGTGCTCCAGATCACAAAGCCTTGAGGCGATGATGACAGACAGTAGGGGGAAGAAAATACTGTTGATGAGGGGGAATTGGTAGAGAATCACATGCCAACCGTTTTGCAGCATGAATTCCGCCGCGTCCTCCGCTTTGTTGCTGTCATAAAATGCCCATACACAGGCAATGAGCGTCACAAAAAGCGCAGTCAGGATGATATGGCGTCGATTGGTTTTCAGATATTCGCACTTTAGTAATTTTCTCATAAACTCATGTCCTTTCCGGTGAGGTCAAGGAAGATCTCCTCCAAGCTTTTGTTCGTGTCGTGCTCATGCAGCGCTTCCAGAGTGCCCTGATACTTCATCTTTCCATTGGCGATAATCCCGATATCGTCCACCAACTGGTCAATCTCGGAGAGCAGGTGGCTTGAGACGATCACTGTCATGCCATATTTGGCGGGAAGGGAGCGGATGAGCTCACGCATCTCCTGAATTCCCGCGGGATCCAGACCATTGGTGGGTTCATCCAGGATCAGAAGCTTTGGAAACGCCAAAAGCGCGCTGGCGAGCCCCAGACGCTGCTTCATGCCCAGGGAGTAGTTAGATGTGCGTTTTCCCCCCTGTCTGTCCAGGCGGACAATCTTTAATACCTCGTCAATATTGCTGTCAGGAAGGTCTAATATGGTGGAGCAGATTTTTAGATTTTCTCTGGCGGTCAGATTGCCGTAGTAGGAGGGAGACTCAATCAGGGAGCCGATATTCTGTAGGATTTCCATGCGATTTTTGGAGCTGCAGGGGTTCCCGAAGATGGAGATTTGTCCGGCGGTGGGGTTGACCAGGCCGAGCAGCATCTTCAGGGTGGTGGATTTGCCGGCGCCGTTTGGCCCCAGGAATCCATAGATCCTGCCCTCGCGAACCGACATATCGAGATTACTCACGGGATAGACATCACCGTATTTTTTGGTGAGACCTGTTGTTTTGACAATTTCTTTTTGCATAATTATGTGCCTCGCTTTCTTTTTGGTTCTAAATAGTTACTTTTTTGTCAAATACAGATTAACGCTGTGGGATTGCAATAAGCTTAAAATATCCTTACGGCAACCTTAAATTTGGGGAATTGCTCTTTCAAAAATTCCAATGTAGTGTTATTTTGTAGTAGAAGTGACAGGATAAAATGTATACATCAAGGGAACATGGAGTGATTATGAAGGACTTGTATAATAAAAAAATCTTACTTGTGGATGACGAGCCGGAGCTTTTAAAAATGGTGGAAAGCGCATTGTTTCAAGCCGGCTTTTATAATATACGGACAGCCGCCTGCTGCAGGGAGGCGGAGGAAATCGCCCGGACACAGCCGATTGCCCTTTTTCTGCTGGATGTGAATCTGCCTGACGGGAATGGGTTTATGCTATATCAACAGCTGCGAAGGTATTCCGATGCTCCCGTGGTGTTTCTCACGGCAAGGGATGCGGGGGAAGATCGGATTCGCGGGCTGGATTTGGGGGCGGATGACTATATTGTGAAACCCTTTCTCATGGAGGAAATGGTGCTTCGGGTGAAGGCCCTGCTTCGCAGGACTTACGGAACACAGCGAAAAGAGCCGGGTTTCTGGCTGGGTGAGCGATATGTGGATTTTGAGAAGGCGGCCGTGTTTGCGGCGGGAAAGGAGATTCCTTTGACCGCCAAGGAATTTATTTTGATTGCGAAGCTTTGGGAGAATCGTGACCGCATCGTGACCAATGACGGGCTGTGCCTGGCGGCGTGGGGAGAGGATTATTACGGGCATGAAAACACTTTGATGGTGCACATCCGAAGGCTTCGCAAAAAGATTGAGGAGAACCCTTCTGCGCCGAGACATTTGATTACAGTGAAAGGACTTGGATACAAGCTGGTGAGCGGGAATGAAGAGACAAGCGTTTAGGATTTTCCTATCTTTTTCGTTTATGGCTGCCTTGGTTGCCACTGTGCTTTTGGCGGTGAATCTGTTCGGGATAGTATATATTGGTTTTGATCGGGTCGGCTCTAAGGGCGGCTCGCCGAAGCAACTGCTGCGGCATGTCGAGAGTGCTTTGGAATGTACACAGGAGGGCATAAAACTGCGGGAGGAGGTGGAGCTGCCGCAGGGCTATTGGTGTATCCTTTTGGATGACGCGGGGGATATCGTGTGGTCTGTCAACCAGCCGGAGGACATTCCGCTGCACTATTCCCTCAAAGATATTGCCAAGATCACCCGTTGGTATTTGAATGATTATCCGGTATATGTCTGGATAGAGGAGTATGGCCTGCTGATCTTGGGGATGCCCAAGGACTCTGTGGGCAAGTATCAGGTGGATTATTCTATGGAATGGTTTGACTCACTGTTTCAGAGGATCGGGGGGATATTTGGACTGAATCTGATGCTGGCGCTGGCACTGGCGTTTGTGCTGGGTCTCTCTTTTTACGGGAAATTACGTCAGTTCACAGGCGGGGTGCAGGATCTGCGGGATGAGAGGGATGTGCAGCTTCCCGAGAGAGGCATCTTCAAGGAGCTTGCACGGAGTCTGAACGAGACCTCGAGGATCATATACAGGAAGAACAGGCAGCTTGCCATGCGGGATACCGCCAGACAGAATTGGACGGCAGGGATCTCCCATGATATTCGTACCCCTCTCGCGGTGCTGGTGGGCAACGCGGAGGCTCTGGAGCGTGACGAGTCGCTGCCCGAGGAAGCAAGACAAAGGTGTGCCGCCATTGTCAGGCAGAGTATGCGGGTGAAGCAGATGGTGGAGGATCTGAACCTGATATCCTCTCTGGAATACGACATGCAGTCCGAACGCAAGAAGCCCGTGAAAATCTGTCCTCTGATTCGCGGTATTGTGACGGATATACTCAACGGCGGGTTGTCGGAGGGCTTTGAGATTCAGTTGGATCTGCAGTTTGAGGGGGCGGTAGTCATGGGGGACGAGTCCCTGTTGGAGCGGGCGGTATTTAATATCGTTCACAATGCCATCAACCACAATCCCGGGGGCTGTCAAATCCATATCAGTGAATACAGAGAGAGGGATATGGTGGTTGTCTGTGTGCGGGATAACGGCGAGGGAGTGCCGGAGGAGGTTTTGGCAAATATGAATCAGATGCCCTGCACCACTCACGGGATAGGATTGCCCTTGGTCTGTCGGATTGCGTGCGTTCATGGGGGGCGGTTCATGGGATATAACGAGGGGGGATTCTGTGGGAGAATGGAGTTGCCTTGGAGGTGATGGTGAAATTCTTTCCCAAGCATTAATGGCAGCAGGGCAGAATAGCGCCGCGGATGCAGTCGAATCAAAGCGTCCGCGGCGTTCTTTTTGCCGTTATAAACAATTCTCGCAGGAATCCCTTGAATTCATGTTCCGGGTTCCGCAATCCTTGAAACCCCCACATAGATATCAGAGATTTCATACCATGTGGGATAATCTGTCACGCCGGTCTGGGGGAGGTTGAATACTTTCTGGAATACCCGAACGCTCTCCGCCGTGGAGGGACCATAAATACCGTCAGCGACCACGGTGGGGATGGCGGGGTAATTCCTGGCGATACGGTTTAACTGGGTTTGGAGCTGTCTTACCTTGTCCCCGGAAGAACCGATGGTCAGGTCGTAGCCGGGATAGGAGGAAGGGACGCCGGAGATAATGTCCGCCGTGGCGATGTACATATCATTGCCGTAATAGTAGCGGATGATCTCAATGGCGGAATAGCCCTGGTCGGCCAGATATTTGGAACCCCACTGGCTCAGCCCATTGCAGGTCACCCGGTTGCCGTCACAGTAGGACGTGAAGATTGGCTGCCGCACGCCGGGACGGGCGAGATAATTGGCAAAAATCGAATCCACCAGATAGTCAATATTCTCGAAAATATTGCGCCCATAAATCCACTTTTGGTCATAGGCGGTGGATGAGGTGATGGTGAAATTATAACCTTGATTGCGATACCACTCCGTGTATACCCTGTTCAAAGTAAAGGACATAATCACCAGGACATTGGCATAGATGGCGGCTTCCGGCCAAGTGGAATAAATTTCACTGGACGCCACGTTTTTAATGTAATCCTTGTAGCGCACCCAGTAGTTGGATGCGGTGGAATCGGAAGGGGCGCCGTCGTGCACGATGACATATTCGGGAACGACCACGCGGCTTAAGACGATCTCGCCTGTCTCCGACATGGGTTTGATCTCCTCCTCTGGAATCTTGGGAGGATAGTCGCCGAACAGTGTGTGGACAGGGATGTCAACGAGCTTCTCGTCCTCGTCGGTGGCTTCCAACGGATTCATGACAATCGGCTGGAGAGACAGTTGGTCAGCGAGAAGCTCCGAACCGGACACCAATACCGGCTCATAGCCTTCGGCAGTGACAGTGATATTGTATTCCGAGTAAGGCTGAACCGTCGTGTCAGGGTCGAGGGATAATGCGATAGGCGGAGCCGGCAGGCTGACGGTGGGAGTCTGACCAGAACTATCGGTGGTCAGACTCTCTATGATTTGATCAGGGACACCGGTGTAGGATATGGTGACAGTGGCGTTTTCCACGGGTATCATGCCGAGCGCGGATACCACACTCACTTGGAGTGTGCCGCGATTCTCGGCATTTTCAGTCAAAGTATCTGTGAGATTGGGCATAATGACACCTTGAATAGATTTAGTTGTCATAATATATGCATTAGAAAAACAAATGTGTAAATTATAAGAGAAATAGTAAAAAATGCTTGACGGGGGGGTATTTTTTGTTGTATGATTGTACTATAATCTTAATACAATGATGCAGAAAGGATGTGAGTGAATGGCATGGGACATGGATTCTGACAGGCCTATCTATGCGCAGCTGGTGGAACGGATCAAGATGCAGATTGTGTCAGGGTATTATCCCTGTGGTGCCAAGATGCCCAGTGTCAGAGAGTTGGCGGCGGAGGCGGCGGTAAACCCCAATACCATGCAGAGAGCTTTCGCCGAGTTGGAGCGCAGCGGTTTGATCTTGACCCAGCGGACCAATGGGAGAACTGTCACGGAGGACAAAGCGCTGGTTGAGGGAGTGCGCCATGATATGGCGAGAAGTCATATGAATACTTTTGTGGACAGAATGAGAGAGCTGGGTTATACTGGGGATGAGATTCTGACACTCTTGAAGGAGGTTTTGGGATTATGAATGAATTAGTGGAGTTTTTGGGTGTCACCAAATCCTACGATTCGAAGAAGATTGCGGTGGACAATGTGACACTGAAACTGCCCAAGGGTAAGATTATCGGTCTTTTGGGGCCAAACGGAAGTGGCAAGACGACGTTGATCAAGATGATGAACGGGCTGCTGGTGCCGACCTCAGGCAGCATCAGAATCAACGGTGTACCCGTTGGTGCACAGACCAAAGCGATGGTCGCGTATCTGCCGGATAGGACATATCTGACAGGCAATAAAACTGTGAGCCATATCTTGGATTATTTCGTAGATTTCTACGCGGATTTCTCACGGGAGAGAGCGGAGCAGATGTTGGCGAATCTGGGGATTGACCCCTCGGCCCGGATGAACAGTCTCTCCAAGGGAACCAAGGAGAAGGTGCAGCTGATTCTGGTGATGAGCCGCAATGCGGATCTCTATGTGTTGGACGAGCCCATCGCCGGGGTGGATCCTGCGGCGAGGGACTACATCCTGCGCACGATCATCAACAACTATAATCCCGAGGCAACGGTGCTGATATCCACCCATTTGATCAGTGATATCGAGCAGGTGTTGGACGAGGTAGTCTTTATGCGTTATGGAAAACTTGTGCTCTATACCTCCGTGGATAATATCAGGGAGGAGAAGGGAAAATCCGTGGACGCGTACTTTAGGGAGGTGTTTGCATGTTAGGCAAAATAATCAAATATGAATTCAAAGACACCAGTAAGATATGCGGGCTGATATTGTTGGTGATTGCCGTGATGACATTGATTGGCGCGCTGGGCTTGATATTGCCCGTCAAGTTCATGTCAGACGAACGGAATTTTAGTAATGACCTGTCAAGCGGTTTATGGATCATGATGTTGACCATGACCATGATTCTCTATGTTATCATGCTGATGGGCGTGACCTATGGAATGATGATTTATCAGGGAGTGCATTTCTACAAGACCATGTATTCCGACGAGGGATATCTGACCCAAACCCTTCCCGTGACGAAGCACCAGCTCCTGATTGGCAAGACATTGGTGGCGGGGATATGGTATCTGCTGGTGATGATTTGCGTGGGGATATCGGTGGTTCTGTTGGTGCTTTCGCTGGCGGTAGCCTTAAACGAAGGTCTGCCCAGCAGTTCTGAGATAATGGAGTTTCGGCAAGGAATGAGGGAAGGTCTTACGATGATGAATTTCAGGGTGACGCGTGTGGTTATATCAGCTATTTTGGCGGCTTTGATCACACCATTCTCCACCATGCTGATGATATTCGGCGCACTCACGATCGGACAGCTCTCCGGCAAATACAAGGCCCTGATGGGGATTCTGGCATACTTTGGAGTCATGATTGTCAACATGATCCTCAGCAATATTATGCAATTTATTTTCAGCTTTGGCAGTATATTCACGGCGCGTGTCGTCGAAGGCAGCACCGGTGTGGCAGGCGCCTATGACAGTGCGATTATTGTAGGGCTGATCATGGGAGGTGGTATGTACTTTATCTCTCACTACATTCTGACTAAGCGGCTAAATATGGAATAAAATATTTGCCCTCCGCCACTATTTTTGGTATACTGGAAGTTAGTATTGGACGCAAGGCGGGTGAGTGGCGATGCAGGGGATTGTTGACCAGATTTTAGATGGAAAATATGATTATGAGAACGGCTCTCTGGACTTTTCATGTGCAAAGCTGGAAATTGTTATGCACAAGGGTGAAGTCTGTGAGGGCTCTTTTCTCGTGTATTCCTCTGGCAGTGGCGTCACGCAGGGATTCGTCAGCACGACAGATATGAGGATGGAATGCCTGACAAAGAAGTTTTCGGGGAACGGCGAGGAGATTTTCTACTGTTTTCACGGGGAGCATCTCGAGGAGGGTGATGTTGTCAAGGGGAACTTTTGTATCATCAGCAATCAGGGAGAGTATTTTTTGCCCTTTGTAATCACGGTGGAGCATTATGTGCCAGTCTCTTCTATCGGAAACGTGAAGAATCTTTTTCACTTTGCCAATCTTGCCAAGAGCAATTGGAAGGAAGCCGTGGATTTGTTTTATTCCCCGGAGTTTGTCAGCGTGCTTGACAGCGGTGACAGGAAGCTTTATGACTGTTATCTGGGACTATCCGCGCATTCCGGCAATGAGCAGAATGTGGAGGAGTTTCTTATCCAGATCAACAAGAAACAGCGGGTGGAATTCCTGATGAGGGAGAGCGGGATTGAGAGGGAAATGGCGTCTTCCGCCTACGGAGTGGTGGAAGAGGAGCTCAATATCATGAGAAATGGCTGGGGCTACACGGCTTTGCAGGTGGAGTGTGAGGGGGATTTTGTTTTTACGGAGAAGGAATTCTTAAGTGATGATGATTTTCTGGGAAATCACTGTACCCTTCCGGTGTTTATCGATACACAGCTCTGTCGTCCGGGCAGGAATTTTGGGAAAATATATATCTACAATTCACATACCTCCATTGTGATTCCCGTGAATGTGAGAATGGGGGAGAAATCTGCTGCCAGGCGGGAGCGCATGCAGAGGAAGCGGGAGTTGGTGCGGCTGCTGGAGTGCTATCAGGACTTTCGCATGAAAAAGATTAGTTCCAGTGTCTGGCAGAAGGAGACCGGTGAACTGGTGGAGTCTATGGTGGCTCGAAATGATGAAGATGCGGCTGCAAGATTATTTCAGGCACAGCTTTTGATCTCGGGAGAGCGTTATAATGAGGCGGATTGGATTCTGGGGCATGTGGCGAACATGTTGGAGAACATGGGCGAGGAGGACGATACGCTGTATGCTTATTATCTCTATCTGACCACTTTGACTCAGCACGAGGAGGACTATGTGAATCAGGTAACCGCGGAGGTGGAGCGGCTTTATGGGCGTGACCGCGGCAATTGGCGGATTGCATGGCTGCTTCTATATCTCTCTGAGGAGTACAATAAGACGGCGACATCCAAATGGAATTTTCTGGAAAAACAGTTCAAGCGGGGATGCAGCAGCCCGATTCTCTATATAGAGGGACTGAGTCTCTTCAACAGCAATCCGACCCTTTTGCGCAAGTTGGATGACTATGCGCTTCAGGTTTTGTATTATGGGGCCAAGCAGGAGGGTGTGAGTCCTGAGCTTGTGGAGCAGTTTCTCTATCTGGCAGGCAGGGGACGGGAGTTCTCTCCGGTGCTTTTAAAGCTTTTACAGCGGCTTTATCAAAAGAATCAGGATGTGAGAATCCTGCAGGAGATTTGTGCCCTGCTTGTGCGGGGCGGCCGTGTGGGACCGGCATATTTTGAGTGGTATGAGGCGGGGGTGGCGGAACAGCTTCGGATTACCAATCTTTATGAGTATTATATGATGTCCATAGACTTGCGGACGGCGAAGGAGTTGCCCCGCATGGTGTTGATGTATTTTTCTTATCAGAACAATCTGGATTTGGAGCGCAGCGCCTTTCTCTATTGGTACGTGGTGCAGCATAGGATGGAGATCGGGGAGCTCTATGAGAGTTACAGGCCACACATGGAGCATTTCGTGGTGGATCAGATCCAAAAGGAGCATATCAACCGCCATTTGGCGGGGTTGTATCAGGAGCTGTTGACGCCGGCGATGGTGAACGGGCAGACGGCGGGGGCATTGGCAAAGCTCTTGTTTGCCCATTGTATCCGTGTGGAGGATCTGCGGCTGAAAAGGGCGATCGTGTACCAGCCGGGAAGCCTTAAGGAAAATGTATATCCCTTACAGGACGGCAGTACATGGGTGCCCCTATATGGCAATGACTGTACGATTTTGTTCGAGGACGCCTATGGTAACCGTTTTGTCAAAAATGTGGACTACACCTTGGAAAAGCTGATGATTCCAGGGAAATATCTGCGCATGATATCCGGGATGGTGGAGGATTGTCTGGAGATGGATCTCTATTTGAATGAGCATGAGAGGGAGACAGAAATGCTCTCGGCGGAGGTTCAGGCGCGGTCGCTTCGGCTCTCGGACAGCGAGTGGGTCGCAGAGCATATCCGCCGGAAGTTATATCTGAAGGTGTTGCAATATTATTATGACACGGATAATATGGAGGCGTTGGATAATTGTCTGGAGATGATTCCCATGGAGCTTTTCAATCTGGAAGAACGGGCAGTGGTTCTGCGATACATGGTTCTTCGCGGCAGGTACGAGGCGGCATGGAGCTGGGTGGTGGAGTTCGGGCCTGCCTTTGTGGAGCAAAAGACGTTGATGCGGCTTGTCGGTGAGCGAATCCAGCATTTGGAGGGCGGCGAGGATACGGTTCTCACGGAGGTAGCACTTCACATCTTCAGACAGGGGAAATACGACAGTCGGATAATACAGTATTTGGCGGAGTTTGCTTATGGTTCCACCAAGGAGTTGCGGGATGTCTGGAAGGCGGCGCGTTCTTTTGAGGTGAACAGGTATTATCTGAGCGAGAAGATTCTACTGCAGATGCTGTTCTCCGGAGCCTTTGTGGGGGAGCAGAAGGAGATATTCGATTATTATGTATCCCAAGGCGCCAACATTCGGATTGAGGAGGCATTTTTGGCGCGCTGTTCCTATGATTATTTTGTGAAAGAACGGTTGACGGACGGGATTGTGTTCCGTGAGATCTATAAAATGTATTTGCAGCAGGAGGAAGTGCAGAGAATCTGTAAGCTTGCGTTTATGAAGTATTATGCGGAGAATCTCCGGGAGATGACGGCAGAAATTCTGTCTGTCATCGGGGAATTTCTGCGGGAGATGCTGTCGGAGAGGGTTCATTTGAACTTTTTCAGATGCTTTGCGGGGATGGATTTTCCACAGGAGTTTATGCTGCGGGAGTTGATGGATAAAACCATTGTGGAGTATCGGGCGCATCCCGGTGCAAGGGCAACGATTCATTATGTGGTTATGCGGGAAGACGGGGAGTCTTCCGAATATTTGACAGAGCCTATGAGAGAAGTGTATGGCGGATTGTGTTTCAAAGAGTTTGTGTTGTTTTTTGGTGAAAGTCTCCAATATTATATTACGGAGGAGAGGGACGGGGAGGAGCAGCTCACGGAGAGCGGCAATCTCCAAAAGAGTGACATTCGGGGCAATGCCATGGAATGGCGTTATGAGATACTCAATGATATTCTGATCAGCAGGACATTGGAGGATTTTGATACCTTGGACAGTCTGACGGATGAGTATTGCCGCAAGGTTTATATGAACGAGAATCTTTTCGCATTGCAGTAAGGGGGTGAAGGCATGGGTCTATTGCATCACAATAAATTGATCGTGGGCTATGATTTGGGAGAACAATTTTCCCAGATCAGCTATTGTATCGGTGATGGCGACGTAGAGACATTGTCTTCCGTTGCGGGGGAGGAATGCTATAATATTCCCACAATGCTCTGCAAGCGCACGGGCGTGAACCAGTGGTTCTATGGCAAGGAGGCGCAGCGCTGCGCACAGGAGGGAGAGGGAATTCTGGTGGAGAATGTCCTGCAGCTTGCAATCGTAGGAGAGCAGGTGCAGATTGACGGGACAATATTTGACCCGGTGGCGCTGTTGGCTTTGTTTATCAAGCGAAGTTTGGGGCTGCTTTCACAAGTGTCCTCGCCTGAGCGGCTGGCTGTGCTGATGATTACTTGCGAGAAGTTGGATGGTAGGCTGATCGACGTGTTGAATCAGGCGGTTGGCAGCCTGCGGCTGAAGACGGACAAGGTATTCTATCAAAGCCATGCGGAGAGCTTTTACAATTATGTGATTCAGCAGCCGGCAGAGTTGTGGAAAGCCAGAGCCTTGCTGTTAGAGTATCGAGGGGCGTGGGTGAAGGCGTACTGTATGGACTGCAACAGGCGTACAACGCCGGTGGTGGCTTTTATCGAGGAGGGGGAGTATGACATGCCCGCTTACGAGCCAATGCCGGAGGAGGAAGCTTTGCGGCGGGATAAGATGGAGCGGTTGGACAAGGCGTTTGATGATATTGCGACACGGGTCTGCAAAAACATGGCGGTCACTTCTGTTTATCTGATCGGCGAGCATTATTCCGATGAATGGATGAAGGAGTCCCTGAGAGGTCTCTGTATGGGACGCAGGGTGTTCCAAGGGGATAATCTCTACAGCAAGGGGGCATGCCACGCAGCTATGGAACGGCAGAATCCCAGCGAGGTGGGACAGGCGCATGTGTTTCTGGGCGAGGATAAATTGAAGTCCAATATTGGCATGAATATATTGAATCAGGGACAGGAATCTTATTTCGCGCTGTTGGATGCAGGGGTGAATTGGTATGAGGCGGAGCAGCGCTTTGAGTTCTATATGCGGGGCGGCAACGAGTTGGAACTGCAGATTATCTCTTTGATTGGCAGGGAGAGCCGCAAGGTAGCGATTGTGTTGGAGGATATGCTGCCCGGGATGAGCAGGATGCGGGCGCATCTGTTCCTCACGGGGGAGAAAGCGCTGGTGGCGGAGATTGAGGATTTGGGCTTTGGAAGCTTTCGACCAGCTACCAACCAGGTGTGGCGCAAGGAGATTGCACTGTAGGGCAGAAAAATTTATCCTACATGCAGGATAAATAGATACAGGAGATAAGAGTGATGCGTGTCAGCGTATGCGTAGGAAATTATGCGACAACTCCATATTATATCGCGGGGCTGGAGGTTCCGGTCTACTGCATGGAAGAGCTGTGCTTCTGCCTGAAAGAGAATGCTTTTTTGCTGGATATCTCCCTGATGCGGGACGAGCTGGTGGAGTGGATTGACAGGGAGTGCGGTCTGAAAGGTTTGGCGGGCGAGCTGTACAACCAGATTCACAAGCAGGGGTCGCTGAGTGGCTTTGTGACCATGATATTGGAATATGTGGGGTTCTATGAGACCAAGGAAATCGGCGAGGTGGAACAGATTCTGAGACAGGGAGCAGGGCTGTCCAATATTGAGAGGAGAAAGGGACAGCTTGATTACCTTGTCAGGAAGAAAAAATATGCGGCTGCCATCCGGGGATATGACAATCTTCTGGCAAAGTGGACGGAGATGGAGCTGGCGGGCGGCGAGCTCCCGGCGGCGAAGGTGCGGGGGGCGATCCTGCACAATAAGGCGGTGGCGCTTGCGGGGATGATGCTTTACGGATATAGCGCGGATTTCTTTAAGGAGGCATATGACACGGATGGGCTCATGGTTCACTATAAGGCTTATCTGGCGGCAAAGCGCATGGAGCTGGACGAGAACGCTTATATTTCTTTTGCGGCGGAGCAGACGATCGGGTACGAGCACACGTTGGAGTTGGAAAAACGTATGGAGCGTCTGTTGGAGGATTGGAAGCTGCAGCCGGAATTCCAGCAGCTTCTGGCGAACAGGGAGTATAGAAAGAACGGGGACAGGCAGCAGTATTATGAGGGCAATGAGGAGATCATCAGGAACTTGAAAAGTGATTATCGCGTCAGTGCCGGGGAATAAAGGAGCATTCGTATGGGATTTTTAAGTAAACTCTTTCGTTTTGGTTCTAAGAGGAGGCGGGAGGAGACGGAATATGATTGGGATGAGATCGTCTATGACCATTCCGAGGTGGACTTTACTGATGAGGAGCAGAGAAGCAGATATATCACCAACTGTCTGGAACAGATCGCGGAGGCGTCCAAGGAGCTCAATCTTTTAAATGGCGAGTATAGCCTCGTGACCTCCTATCTGACAGATATGGAGGAGATAGAGGCGCTTCCGGAGGAGAACAGACAGGATTTGAACCACGTGGCAAATCGTCTGTTGGTGCTTGAGCAGGAGAGAAAACAATATTTTGACAAAAAGAACCGCATGAAGGACAGCGATTATTTCCGTATGCGCAAGCAGGAGGATGAGGTGCAGGAGGGCATTGTCAAGCTTAAGGAGGCGGAAAGCTACAGCAAGCTTGTCAAGCAGGATATGCAGCGGCTTGACAGAGAGAGGCATGCCTACGAATATCGGAAAAAGGAACTCTACACCATGCAGGCGAATCTAAGGGGGATGGCGGTGATCTTCATCTCTGCGCTGGTTGCGTGTCTGCTGATGTTGGCTGTGCTGCAGTTTGGATTCCAAATGGATACTTATGTGGGGTATTTTATCACTGTGCTGGCGGGGGCAGTGGCGATTACTGTGGTATGTGTGAAGTATATTGATGCCGACCGGGAGATCCTTACGGTGGAGCGGGCGGTGAGCAAGCTGATACAGCTGCAGAACAAGGTAAAGATCCGATATGTGAACAACAAGAAGCTTTTGGAGTATTATTACATCAAATACAGCACCAAAAGTGCGGATGAGCTGGAGAAGTGCTGGCAGACCTATCAGGAGGAGAAAGAGGAGCGGAAGCAGTTTGCGGAGGCAGAGGCAAAGACTGAGTACTTTCAGCATGAACTTGTCAAGCTCTTGTCCCAGTTTCGGGTCAGCGATCCCACGCGCTGGATCAATCAGGCGAGCGCGCTGCTGGATCCCAGAGAGATGGTGGAGATCCGCCATGAGTTGATCTTGCGCAGACAGTCGCTCAGGCAGCAGCTGGATTACAATAACGACGTGGCGCAGACCGCCCGAAAGGAGATTATGGCGGTGGCGAAGGAACATCCGCAGTATGGGGCGGAGATTATGGAGATGGTGGATCGGTACGATCGGGAAAGTTCGTAATGTTTCAGAGTTGCGGCAAGTCACGCTGGCGGATGGGTATTGTTCCTATTCAGGCACGCTTTCGCTCCGTGAAACACGTAGCGGACACATAGCGCACCAAAGTACGGTGCGCAAGTGCCGACGTGTTTCAAGGGCCTTCATAGGAACAATACCCATCCGCCAGCTGAGCGTTGCAAAGCAATATCAGTAAGTAAAGAACACTAAACCAAATGGCTATTGCAAGGATGAACAGGTACAGAAATCGAGGCAGAATAGAAAATTTTTATTGAGTTTTTTTGCCAAGTGTGGTTAGCTATAAGAGGGGATTGTTTAAAGGTATTTGTTTTATGACTCCCTTTTCAGAATTGTGTTCCCATTATTAACAAGTTAAAATTGCGTTAACAAATGGGAATTTATGGAGGTAATTTGATGGACAGCGATTTTATCATTAAAGACGGAATCCTTGAAAAATATGTCGGGCAAGAAACAAATGTTGTTATTCCTGACGGCGTTGTAAAAATCGGAGACTACGCATTCCATAGCACAAAGATCACGAGCGTGAACATTCCCGCAGGAGTTATGGAAATTGGGGATTACGCATTTAGCAGTTGTGTGTGGCTTGCTGACGTAATAATTCCGCAAGGTGTAACAAAAATTGGGTATCGCGCATTTTGTGGCTGCACAGAGTTCAATAACATAACTATACCTGACAGCGTTGCCGAAATAGGCGGTCTTGCATTTAGCTTTTGTATGGGACTTAAAAACATAGATATTCCAAACAGCGTGACAAAGATTGGCGATGGTGCGTTTGCCAACTGTACCGGTCTCAGAGACATAAAGGTTCCGGATACCGCCGAAATAGGACAAGACGCTTTTGCACTCTGTAATAATATTTCGGTAAATTACAGGGGAAATACTTATACACAGGCTAATATAAAAGAGCTTTACGCAACCTGAAAATGACGGATAAGGAGATAAATCATGTTGAAATACAGCGATGATTACGGAGCTTATATATTGGAATTTGAAGATGTGATTTTTTGTTGGGATGAACAGCCTGATGATAATTATGAGGAAATTGCAAATAATTTAAGAGAAGCCTATAATCGCAATATCGGTAGAATAGCCGAAGCTGTTTATGCTGAGATAGAAGATCTATTTGATGTTGCGGATGTTGACGAGGTTATTTCCAAACTCGGAAAACCTCAGATTTATCCTGACAACGGACAAGTTACTTATTGCGAAAACATCTTCGATAATTTACATATCATCAGCTTTGAATATTCGGATGATGAATTTAGTGAAATTGAATATGTTTCAATTGACGGATAAATCCCAGGTTGTAGTGTAGTTAATAGGAACCCTTTTCCCAAAAGGGTGTTTTATAATAGTGATAAAATAAGAAGAAAAGCGAGGTATAGAAGATGAGCGCGCAGGAAATGAAGCCGATTAAAGAGGGAAAGGTACGGGAGATTTACGACAATGGGGACAGTTTGATCATGGTGGCGACGGATCGCATCAGCTGTTTTGACGTGATTTTGAACAATACTGTGACCAAAAAGGGTACGGTTCTCACGCAGATTTCCAAGTTCTGGTTCGATATGACCGAGGATATCATTCCCAATCATATGATTTCCGTGGATGTGAAGGATATGCCGGAGTATTTCAGGAAGCCGGAATTTGACGGCAACAGTATGATGTGCAGGAAGCTGACTATGCTGCCGGTGGAATGTATCGTGAGAGGGTATATCACGGGAAGCGGCTGGGCGAGCTACAAGGAGAATGGCACGGTGTGCGGCATCCGTCTTCCGGAGGGACTGAAGGAGTCGGACAAGCTGCCTGAGCCGATCTACACACCTTCCACCAAGGCGGAAATAGGTGATCATGACGAGAATATCTCTTATGAGCAGAGCGTGGAGTATCTGGAGAAGCAGTTCCCCGGAAAGGGTGAAGAATATGCCTCTAAGCTTCGGGACTACACGATTGCATTATACAAGAAGTGTGCGGATTACGCGCTGACGAAGGGGATTATCATTGCGGACACCAAGTTTGAGTTTGGTTTGGATGAGGATGGTAATATTGTGTTGGGAGACGAGATGCTCACCCCCGACAGTTCGCGCTTTTGGCCCGCTGATGGCTATGAGGCGGGGCATGGACAGCCTTCCTTTGACAAGCAGTTTGCAAGAGACTGGCTGAAGGCGAACGAGGGACATAATTGGACGCTTCCTCAGGAGATCGTGGACAAGACGATTGACAAATATCTCCAGGCATACGAGCTTCTCACTGGGAAGAAGCTGGGGTAGTTACATAGAATATTTTGCAGCAATGGGGCTGTCACTGTGCTGGCAGTCTGCCCTGCTGTGGGGATTGCCAAGGCATACAGTCAGATTTTTCAATGGAGCGAAGGGCAGTCAAACCGAAAGGGAACACAGGAGGGATAAAGGTTGAGAGCAGATAGGATGGACAACATTTATATTCAGACGCAGGAGCAGGATAAGCTGAGAGAGGAGTGCGGCGTTTTCGGGGCTTATGATTTTGATGGCGGGGATGTGTCCGCCACCATATATTACGGGCTTTTGGCGCTGCAGCACAGGGGGCAGGAGAGTTGCGGCATTGCGGTCAGTGACACGAAGGGCCCCAAGGGAAAAGTGCTTTCCGCCAAGGATATGGGGCTGGTGAACGAGGCTTTTACCCCGGAGCATTTGGAGAAGCTAAAGGGCGATATCGGTGTGGGACATGTGAGATATTCCACCGCGGGCAGCTCCACAAGGGAGAATGCCCAGCCCTTGGTACTGAATTATGTGAAAGGGACGCTTGGGCTTGCCCACAATGGTAATCTGATCAACGCGCCGGAGCTTAGAAGGGAGCTTGCGTACACAGGGGCGATCTTTCAGACTACCATTGACTCGGAGGTCATCGCCTACCATATTGCAAGAGAACGTCTGAATTCCAGGACGGTGGAGGAGGCCGTGGGGCGCGCCATGGGAAAGCTGAAAGGTGCGTACTCTCTGGTCATTATGTCTCCCAGGAAGCTTATCGGTGCCAGAGATCCCTTTGGTTTCAGACCGCTCTGTATCGGCAGGAGGGAGAATATGTATCTCTTGGCCAGCGAGAGCTGTGCGCTGGATACGATCGGAGCGGAATTTGTGCGGGACGTATTGCCCGGGGAAATCGTGACCATTTCCCCCGAGAAGGGGATTGAGTCCGATATGAGCCATGCTCTGTCGGAATCAGAGCATGCCAGATGCGTGTTTGAGTATATCTATTTTGCGAGACCAGACAGTACGCTTGACAACACAAGCGTGTACCACTCCCGGATTATGGCGGGGAAATTCCTTGCCATGGACTCTCCGGTGGAGGCGGATATCGTGGTGGGTGTGCCGGAGTCCGGCAACTGTGCCGCCATGGGCTATTCCATGCAGTCAGGTATTCCTTATGGGATTGCCTTTATGAAGAATACTTATGTGGGCAGAACCTTTATCAAGCCCAGACAGAAAAGCAGGGAGAGCAGTGTGCAGGTGAAATTAAATCCCATCCGGGAGGCGGTGGAGGGCAAGCGTGTCATCATGATCGACGACAGCATTGTGCGGGGCACCACCTCCGACAGAATCGTCAGGATGCTTCGGGAGGCAGGGGCAAAGGAGGTACATATGCGTGTCAGCTCGCCGCCTTTTCTGTGGCCCTGCTATTTTGGCACGGATGTGCCGGCAAGGGAGCAATTGATTGCCTACAATCGCACTGTGCTAGAGATCTGCGGACTCATTGGCGCGGACAGCCTGGCTTATCTGAAGTTGGAGCGTCTGGAGGAGATTGTGGGGGGACTTGGTATCTGCAAGGGATGTTTTACTGGAATATATCCCATGGAGCCGCCCGCGGAGGATATCCGGGGGGAGTTTGACGAGTAAACACGAGTAAGCAAAAGAAACGGATGCCATGTGCTGCTTTGACAGGGAGGTATGGGATGCTGATCAAGATCTGCGGGCTCACGGATGTGAGAGAGGCGGAATATTTGAACCGAAATCAAGTGGACTTTGCGGGATTTATCCTCTTTTACGAAAAGAGCAGGCGCAATATGACATTGGAGGGGAGCCGTCCGATTATGGAGGCGCTTTCACCCAGGATAAAAAAGGTGGCTGTGACGGTGTCGCCCACTTTGGAACAGGTGCGCCGGATAGAGGAGAGTGGTTTTGACTATATACAGATTCATGGGGAGCTTGCAAGGGAGGTGCTGTCAGAGGGCAGTATCCCTATACTGCGGGCTTTTAATATCCATGACATGGATCAATATGCATATTATCAAAGCTCTCCTAGGATTGCGGGTTATGTGTTTGACGCCTATGAGCCGGGCAGCGGCAAGGCATTTGACTGGACATTACTTCGAGGGCTTCCGCGAGACGACAGGCTGTTCCTTTTGGCGGGTGGACTAAATGCGGAGAATGTGCAGAGGGCGATTCAGGCGGTGCAGCTCGACGGGGTGGACGTCTCCTCGGGGGTGGAGTATGAGGACGGGAAAGGAAAAGACCCTGAGAGGATTGACACGTTTGTGAGGGCTGTGAGGGAAAGCCCATGTAGATAAATGCAAGGACTGAAATATAAACTAATTGTAGAAGGAGACAACAAAATGAGTACAGATCGTTATCAAAGCCCTTTGTCCGAGAGATATGCCAGCAAGGAGATGCAGTATATCTTTTCGCCGGATATGAAGTTCCGCACTTGGAGGAAGCTTTGGATCGCCTTGGCTGAGACAGAGAAGGAACTGGGCTTGTCCCAGAATGGCAAGCCCGTCATCACGGACGAGCAGATTGAGGAGCTGAAGGCCCATGCGGAGGATATCAATTACGAGGTGGCTAAGGCTAGGGAGAAGGAAGTGCGTCATGACGTTATGAGCCATGTGTATGCCTATGGGCAGCAGTGTCCGAAGGCGGCGGGCATCATCCATCTGGGGGCGACATCCTGTTATGTCGGGGACAACACGGATATTATCGTGATGACGGAGGCCTTGAAATTGGTGAAAAAGAAGCTGGTGAACGTGATGAAAGAGCTGGCGGATTTTGCCGACAAATATAAGGCCCAGCCCACGCTGGCGTTTACCCATTTCCAGCCTGCCCAGCCCACTACCGTGGGGAAACGGGCGACCCTATGGCTGCAGGAATTCTCCCTTGATTTGGAGGATTTGGAACATGTGCTGGGCAGTATGAAGCTGCTGGGCTCCAAGGGCACCACGGGAACCCAGGCGTCCTTTTTGGAGCTCTTTGACGGGGATCAGGAGACGATTGACAAGATTGACCCCATGATTGCGGCTAAGATGGGATTCAAGGAGTGCTATCCCGTGTCGGGACAGACCTATTCCAGAAAGGTGGACACCAGGGTGGCGAATGTGTTGGCGGGGATTGCCGCCTCTGCTCACAAGATGAGCAACGATATTCGCCTGCTCCAGCATTTGAAGGAGGTGGAGGAGCCCTTCGAGAAGAGCCAGATTGGTTCTTCTGCCATGGCTTATAAGCGGAATCCCATGCGGAGCGAGCGTATCGCCTCCCTGTCCAGATATGTGATGATCGATGCGCTGAATCCTGCGATTACCAGTGCGACCCAATGGTTTGAGCGGACGCTGGACGACTCTGCCAACAAGAGGCTGTCCATCCCGGAGGGGTTCCTTGCCATTGACGGTATTCTGGATTTATGCCTGAATGTGGTGGACGGGCTGGTGGTTTATCCCAAAGTGATAGAGAAGAGGCTGATGAGCGAGCTGCCCTTCATGGCAACGGAAAATATCATGATGGATGCGGTGAAGGCGGGAGGAAACCGTCAGGAGCTGCATGAGCGTATCCGTGAGCTGTCCATGGAGGCAGGACGCAATGTGAAGGTGGAGGGGAAGGACAACAATCTGCTGGAGCTGATTGCGGCTGACCCTGCCTTCAATATGACCCTGGAGGATCTGCAGAAATGCATGGAGCCCTCCCGGTATGTGGGCCGCTCCAAGGAGCAGGTGGAGGCGTTTCTCAACAATGTCATCAACCCGATCTTGGAGGAAAATCGGGAGCTGCTGGGGGTAAAGGCGGAGATAACCGTATAAGTAACAGTTCATGTGAGGGCTGAACTGTTACACATAAAATATCAGGATTTACTTAACCCTCTAAATATGCTATACTACGCTTGTAATTTGTTGCAGTCAATTATTTCGAATGCAGACAAGGGGAGAAGACATATGGGTGGATTTTTTGGTGTTGCAGCAAAGGAAAATTGTGTTTTTGATTTATTTTTTGGGACAGACTATCATTCCCATCTTGGCACACGCCGGGCGGGGATGGCGGTATATAGTCGCGAGAAGGGGTATGATCGGGCGATTCACAATATTGAGAATGCCCCGTTTCGCACGAAGTTTGACAAGGATGTCAATACGATGGAGGGGCAGCTGGGCATCGGCTGCATCTCCGATTATGAGCCGCAGCCGTTGATCGTGCGCTCCCATCATGGCACTTACGCCATTACCACGGTGGGCAAGATCAACAACATGGATGAGATTTTGGACGAGTTGTTCTCCAAGAGTCATTCGCATTTTCTGGAGATGAGCGGCGGGGATATCAATGTCACGGAGCTCGTGGCGGCGATTATCAACCAGAGGGACAATCTGGTGGAAGGCATTCAGTACGCTCAGGAGGCGATTGACGGTTCTATGACGATCTTGGTGATGACTCCCAAGGGGATTTACGCTGCAAGGGATCGTCTTGGCAGAACCCCCATAGTGATTGGCAAAAAAGAGGATGCCTATTGTGTGTCCTTTGAAAGCTTTGCCTATTTAAATTTGGGTTATGTGCCATTGCGTGAGCTGGGTCCGGGGGAAATTGCGGTGGTGACGGCGGAGGGCGTGCACACCTTGGTCAATCCCGGAAAAGATTTAAAAATCTGTACATTTCTTTGGGTGTATTACGGCTATCCCTCATCCTCCTACGAGGGAGTCTGCGTGGAGCAAATGCGCAACAATTGCGGCGCGCGTCTGGCGGAGAGGGATAATGTGCAGCCGGATATCGTGGCGGGAGTGCCGGATTCCGGTATCGCCCATGCCATCGGCTACGCGAACCGCTCAGGGATTCCCTTTTCCAGACCATTTGTCAAGTACACACCTACTTGGCCCAGATCTTTCATGCCGACCATACAAACACAACGGAATCTCATCGCCAAGATGAAGCTGATTCCGGTGCATGATCTGATACAAGGTAAGAGCCTGCTTTTGATTGATGACTCTATCGTGAGGGGAACCCAGCTTCGGGAAACCACGGAATTTCTGTACCAGAGCGGCGCAAAGGAGGTACATATCAGACCTGCCTGTCCGCCCTTGTTGTATGGATGTAAATATTTGAATTTTTCCCGTTCCTCCTCGGAGATGGATTTGATCACGAGAAGGATACTCAAGGAGATTGAGCAGGAGGGCAAAAAGATTGATTTGAAGGCCTATGTGGATCCGGACACCCCGGAATATGAGGATATGGTGAGCCGTATCGGCAAACAGCTCAATTTTACCTCGTTGCGGTTCAATCGGTTGGATGATATGCTTGACGCTGTGGGAATCGGCAGGGAGAAGCTTTGTACCTACTGCTGGGATGGCAGAGAAGACTAGAAGAACTTTCCCATATTTTTTTCGTCCCTATAAGAGAGATCGTTCCTTGTGGGCGGCGGAAGGGAGAGAGAATGATGAGAAAAAAAGTTGTATTATACGTGGCTGTGGCTGTGATTACAGCGGCGCTGGCGGGATGCGGGCAGGCAGGGGGAACTGTGGAGTCTGATGCCGGCATGGCGAGTGTGAGCGGCGGGGAGACAGGCGCAAACGTGTCCGGCACAGAGAGTTCGACAGGCGTGTCCGGAGCGTCAAGTGAAGCATCTGAGGGTGTGGAGAATGCTATGTCGCAAATGTCCTGTGAACTGAGGATCGTGGACGGCGCCGAGGAAGGGAATCTCGTGCTTGCGGGGGAGACGGCGGAAGCTCTTTACGTGTTGAATATCTCCGATATTGCTGTGTATTTGGACGGGGAGCCTGCGGAGGCTTCTGTGCTGGAGGACGGCATGATGGCGGAGGTGGTTTGCGGCACGATTATGGAGACCTATCCCGCACAGTTTGGGGGCGTGGAATCTATCTCCGTGTATAGCAGGGGAACGAGGAACAATCCGATGGGAACCTGTTATGATTTGTGCGGATTGTATCTGCAGGTGTTGGATGATCTTTGGGACAAGGACAGTGGGCTGAACGATGGTGCGTCCTATGTGAGTGTCGATTTGTCTGATGCCCCCGGCGGGCTGACAGAGGGGGAAAAGGCGGCAATCACATATATTTTTGCCTGTAGGCATCAGGTAGAGGGGTTGTCCTATTCTTATGAAGAGCTTGCAAAGGAAGGGTATCTGACAGAGGTGGAGTGGGCGAGCCATCCAAAGGACGTCCCTGCGCTATATCAGTGGGAGGACGGTGTGTTGTTCTCCATCACGGCAGGTGAGTGGGAGGATGGAGAAGTGTATTCTCTGCCAACCATAAAGTTTGACGCCGAAAAATGGCGTGCGCCGTTAGGAGCTTATTATTTTAATGATTGTATGGCAGGGTGGGCGGAAGCCGGTTCCTGGGGAAGTTACTCTATTGGTGGCGAGATGATATCATAAGCTTTCGAGGAGAGGGCGGCGGATGTATGGAAAGGGTAAAATGTCATGAAGATAGCGGTGACTTATGAAAATGGGGAAATATTTCAGCATTTTGGACACACGGAAAGCTTTAAAATATACGAGGCAGAGGATGGACAGATTGTCAGGGAACATGTGATTCAGACGTTGGGAAGCGGACATAGTGCCTTGGCGGGACTGCTCGCCGGTGCAAAAGTGGACGTGCTAATCTGCGGTGGTATCGGAGGAGGCGCACAGGCGGCGTTGGCGGAAGAGGGCATTGAGCTATATGGCGGTGTGACCGGAAACGCGGACGAAGCGGTCAGGGCATTGCTGGACGGACGGCTTAAGTTTAATCCCGACGCCCGGTGCAGCCATCACGGGGAGCATTGTGGAATGTGAAAAGAATGCGGGAAACATTTTACTTGTAGAATAAAATATGCTATAATCTGTTTGCATATCGAGACGGTATCGGTTTGGTACATGTGAAACGTCATGAGGTTTGTTGTTAGTATTATCTTCATGGCGGGAGATTATAATATGTCGTGTCGCGTAAGCGGCAGGAACGGAGGATGGAATGGTTAAGGCAGTGGTAGGCGCCAACTGGGGCGACGAAGGCAAGGGTAAGATCACAGACATGATGGCGGAGAACGCGGATATTGTTATCCGTTTTCAGGGAGGCGCCAATGCGGGGCATACGATAGTGAATGACTATGGGAAATTTGCACTGCACACTTTGCCCTCGGGTGTATTTTACAATCATATTACCAGCATTATCGGCAACGGGGTAGCGCTGAACATTCCTGTGTTGTTCAATGAGATCAAATCTCTCACGGACAGGAACGTGCCCAGCCCCAAGCTTTTAGTGTCCGACCGCGCGCAGATTGTGATGCCGTATCATATTTTGTTTGACCAGTATGAGGAGGAACGGCTGGGAGGGAAGTCTTTTGGCTCCACTAAGTCGGGAATTGCTCCTTTCTATTCTGATAAATACGCCAAGATTGGCTTTCAGGTGAGCGAGCTTTTTGACGAGGAGACGCTTGCAGAGAAGGTGGAGCGGGTGTGCGAGATGAAGAATGTGCTTTTGGAGCATCTTTATCATAAGCCTGCGATTGACCCCAAAGAATTGTTGAGTACCCTGCATGAATATAAGGATATGATTGCGCCCTATGTGTGCGATGTGTCTGCATTTTTGGATAAAGCTTTGAAGGAGAATAAGACCATTTTGCTGGAAGGGCAGTTGGGCACCTTGAAGGATCCTGATCACGGCATTTATCCCATGGTGACATCCTCCTCCACGTTGGCGGCTTATGGCGCGATTGGCGCGGGGCTGCCGCCTTATGAGATCAAGGAGATTGTCACGGTGTGTAAAGCATATTCTTCTGCGGTGGGCGCAGGTGCGTTTGTGTCAGAGATATTCGGGGATGAGGCGGAAGAACTGCGCAGACGAGGCGGAGACGGCGGAGAGTATGGTGCGACCACGGGACGTCCCCGAAGGATGGGCTGGTTTGACTGTGTTGCCTCCAAATATGGCTGTCGTATGCAGGGAACCACGGATGTTGCCTTTACGGTGCTTGATGTGCTGGGGTATCTGGATGAGATTCCTGTGTGCGTGGGTTATGAGATCGACGGTGAGGTGACAACGGATTTTCCTGTCACTGTGAAATTGGAGAAGGCGAAGCCTGTTTTTGAGAAACTGCCCGGTTGGAAGTGTGAGATTCGCGGTATCAAGAAATATGAGGACTTGCCGGAGAATTGCCGTAAATATGTGGAATTCATCGAGCAGCGAATCGGCTATCCCATCACTATGATCAGTAATGGCCCGAGCAGGAAGGATATCATTTACCGGGAGAGCCCTTTGGCAAAGTAGGGGATGGAGTGAAATGATAAATAATGTGATTTTTGATATAGGCAACGTGCTGACGGATTTTCGCTGGAAAGAGTTCCTGCGTGATAAGGGCTTTGACGAGGATATGGTTCAGAGAATCGGCAAGGCATCCATAGAGAGCCCGCTGTGGTCTGAGTTCGACAGGGGCGTCATGTCGGATGTGGAGCTGATGGAGGCTTTTATGAAAAGTGATCCTGAGATAGAGCGGGAGCTTCATTTGGCTTATGATGACGTTCACGGCATGGTGACTATCCGTGATTATGCCGTTCCCTGGGTGCAGGAATTGAAAGCAAAGGGGTATCATGTCTGGTACCTGTCGAATTTTTCCAAGAAGGCGGAGGAGGAATGCAGTGACGCTCTGGCGTTCATCCCCTATATGGACGGGGGAATCCTGTCATGGAAGGATCAGTTGATCAAGCCAGACCCGAGGATCTATCAGCTATTGCTGGACAGATACCGGTTGAAACCGGAAGAATGCGTGTTCATTGACGACACGCCGGTGAATATACAAGCTGCTGAGGAACAGGGTATTCACGGCATTGTGTTCAAGAACCGCGAGCAGGTTGTTCAAGCCATGCGAGAGCTTGGTATGGATGTTTAGAGCTTTTTAAGAAGTTAGCCCCAGCGCAAGTATTGCACTTGCGCTGGGGCTGAAATAATAACCGAAGTTTTACATTTAGTTACTCTTTTCATTTGGTTCAGTTACTTCTAAGAGAATACTATCAAATTCATTTTCAAGTTCTTCTCTTTTCTCCTGTGGAACAAGTTTCAGTAATTTTCTAACAAAAACTGTTAATCTGTTTATATATCTTAACTGTTTATCTGTCATATCTGATACCATCATTTCACCGCCTTTTTAAATGATGTAATTGTTAATTGGTACATTCATTATAGCGGTTTTGAGTGTTGGTGTAAAGCCATTATTGAATTTTAGATTGATGGAATTATTTTCGCCTAATACAGTGCGATTGTCATTGAAACGGTGACTTGATACTGATTGAATGTAGTGACTATATTGTATTAGGATGAACTGATACAAAAAATGTTAGCGGGAGGCAGAAATGGAAGAACAGAAGAGTTATGGATATCTTCGTGTATCCACAAAGGAACAGAAAGAGGACAGGCAGAGGATCGCCCTTATGGCCGCGGGCATACCTCAGGAGAGAATCTATATGGATAAACAGTCCGGTGGGAATTTTGACAGACCACAGTATAAGCAAATGCTGGAAAAGTTGGATCGGGACTGCGTACTGTATGTGAAGTCTGTTGACAGGTTAGGGAGAAACTACACGGACTTAACGGAGCAATGGCGGATCATCACCAAGGAAAAGGGGGCGGATATTGTTGTTTTGGATATGCCGTTGCTGGATACCAGAAGAGATAAGAACCTGCTGGGAACTTTTATCAGTGATATCGTGTTAGCGCTTCTTAGCTATGTGGCAGAGAATGAGCGTGACAATATTCGGCAGAGACAGGCTGAGGGAATTGCTGCCGCCAGATTAAGAGGGGTACATTTTGGAAGACCGTCAAAACCACTGCCGGATAACTTTGCAACTGTATATAAAGCATGGAAAAAGGGAAGGATCAAAACCGCCAAGGCAGCAGAAGCGTGTCATATGCCCGTATCCACATTCCGATATAAAGCAAGGCAGTATGAGAAGCAGGGCTTAAATATGCCGGATTTGCCTGATGACACAAGAAAATAATAAAAACAAAAAAGTGTACTTTTTTGTCTAAAACAAGTCAAAAATCTGTATCAAATTTAACACAGATTCCCGTTACTGTCAAGTTGCCGGGACATCCCACAGTATGCGGTTATTGCCAAAATAAACGACTTGGAATTAAATTCTTCCAATTTTCTCATTCGTTCTCCTTCTGTTTCCATAAGCGTGCGAAAAACAAGAGGTTGGCCGCCTCTCCTGTAATCTCCACACGCTATACTCATCATGAAATTAGTTGTTTTTGTGATTAAGCATAGATTGCATAAGGAAGACTGAATTATCCTTTGCAATAGTTGCATTGCACTTGTGTTGTGCATTGCACTCTGTATTCCATATTTGGTATGCCATTTTTAGACAAAAAAGTACACTTTATTGTTAGCATAATGCAAAGAAAGGACGTCGAAATGAACAAAAAAAGATGGAAAGGCGTTACCACAAAGAAAAGTTGGTACATAAGAGAAAGAATACGGAGAGGATTGGCATTCATGCTGTGTGCGACGCTGGTAATGAGCGTTAGTTTGCCGGAATGCGGGATGACCGTGCATGCAGCGGAGATAGAGGATGTGTCCAAGGATATATCTGCAGATTTTTTCGGTGAGGAAAAGCATGTTTTAGAGGAAAGTTATGACACGGAGGAGCACGATTCTGTAGAGGAGTATAGCTCCTTAAAGGAGAACTTTTCTTCTTGGGATGCGGCGGATGTATCAGCAGGAGACAGTGTCTCGGGTAATGAGGTAATGGCAGTGTCACTTGATGGTGCAGAGGACGACATTGCAAGCGGCACTTATGAAAATATCGCATGGAGAATTGACGCAAACGGAACGCTTACGGTGGAAGGAACAGGGGAGTTCACCGCTTCGACGGGAGTGGGTAGAGCTCCTTGGTATAGTGAAAGAGAGGCTGTGAAAAGAGCGGAAATTCGTATATCAGGTTTGTGTAATATGTCCTATATGTTTTCTGGCTGCAGCAAGCTGAGTAGTTTGGACGTGAGCGGCTGGGACACGAGCAGCGTGAC